>JAZSNB010000095.1:0-54492 GCA_045536195.1 Acutalibacteraceae bacterium | reverse complement strand
TAATATCTCCATAAAATAATAATAAGCGTAATTTTACACTAAAAATATGCTGAAATCAACATATTATTACAAAGGTGTAATAATAATTATTACAGATCATGCATCTAAAATGCAATTCATTAACTCTGTAACTTCCGACACAATAATTTTGGCACCGGCAACCGACAATTCATGTCTGTTACGGAAGCCCCAATCAACACAAATAAGATCTGTCTCGGCATTTAGGGCAGTTAAAACATCCACTTCAGAGTCGCCGATATAAATCGCTTCTTCTTTATCAATGTTAAAATATGTCATTGCCTCTTTGACGGAATCCGGAGACGGTTTTTTAGGGATACCATCCCTTTCACCAACATAATAATCAAATAAACCGTCAAAATACTGCTCAACAAGATTTTTAACGGCAAAATCTGCTTTGTTGGACATAACAGCTGTAAAAAAACCGAATTTTTTTAAAGCCTCAATCATTTCTATGATGCCGTCATAAGGCTTTGTACTGTCGCAGCTATGCATGCTGTAGTGCTTTTTGAAATCGTTGAACACTTTGTCAATAATAACAGAGTTACAGTTTGCAGGAACTGATCTTTCAATAAGAAGTCTGATTCCGTTGCCCACAAAAGACCGAATTTCATCCCTGGTTCTCAGAGGTAACGAATTTTTATCTAATGCAAAATTAACTGATGACGTAAGATCATCAAGTGTATCAAGTATAGTACCGTCGAGATCAAATATCAGAAGTTTATATTTCATGTTTTTCCTCTTACTTAAAAAGAATGGTCATCACAGAATATGCAGGAAGTTCTATATCGGTGATGTCACCCATCACGTAGCATCCTGACAGAGTGTAATCGCTGCATTCATCAATTGTGTAAATCTGTGCATGTATATTGTTACAGTTTTTAATATCAAGTCGGATTTTTTTCGGAGCGTCATTTATGTTGGCAATTGCAAGCATTTCATTCTGAGCTTTGGCAGCTAAAGTGTAGATATTTTCTTTACTTTCACTGTAACACCAGCTGCCCAATCGGAACAAATCATTAAACAGAAGAAAAGAATAGTAGCTTTTTGAAGGAGTAAGTGACGGAACGTTAAACAAACATCCGTATTCACACCAAAGCTGAGCATCGTAGAACATTGCATAATCAACATTAAGTCTTTGCATTTCAAATAAAGCTGCAGCGACGTGTGAAGCACCTTTATTATTTCTCATGTTTATATAATACTCATTTCTATACTCTGCAGTATCTTTATCACATATACAGCAATTCCATTCAGCATCAATCCGAAGTGTATCTGTAAATCCGTATCTGTTGAGAATTTCATTGACAAAATTGCTTTCAATTTCAATTTTTTCAAGATGTTGCAGGCTGAGATATCCGTGCCAAGTAAAAAAATCCAGCGGAGCTTTTGTTGCAGGAGAACTGATATATTCGAGAAAATCTGTAAAAAAATCATAAGGCCCGGGAGTCCATTTACCGTTTATATTAGCTCCGAGAATATAACAGCTCGAGTATCCTCCGACTTTTATATGCGGATGTAATGCTTTTAAGTGATTTGCTGTAATTGAATATAGCTCATAGTATTGTTTTGCCGTTCCTAACCAATTAGGTGGTCCGTTTGGCTCGACATTCGGATCAATTCCGTCCGGCTCATTCCAGATTTCCCAGAATTCAATATTCCAGAAATAACCGTCAGCCCAGCCGCAATTATAATGTCTTATTATATGTTCACAAATATTTGCCCACTTATACGGATCGGAGGGCGGATATATATTATATTTCTTTGGCTCATGCTCTATAGTAACGCCAAGTCTGTACATTATTCTGATTCCGGCTTCAATAAGCGGCTTAATATAACAATCGGTGAGTGTAAAATCGTAATTTGAAGGATTATCTGCATCAGCAGAAAAATCAGGAAAAATATTAGGTATATCTACATAATGACTTCCGCCGTATTTTCCGCCGGTATCGTGCAGACGAACAATAGGCGGATGCAATGTCAGAAAATCAGGAAGCACATCACCGTAATCGGTTTTTCTCGATGAATTGTTGAATCCGTGAAGAGGTTTAATTTTGCCGCAAACCCGTGAGAAATCAACTTTGATTTCAGTCATTATTATTCCACCTTTTTAAATACAGATATTCACCGGACGGATGAGATCCGATTCTTTCAAAACCGCATTTTTCATAAAGCTTCTGAGCGGATATGTTTCTTGTTGAAGTCCGAAGCAATAATCCACCGTATCCTTTGACTTTTGAGTAATCAAAAATATAGTTGATCATTGCAGTTCCGATACCTTTGCCCTGATGCGCGTCGGCAACGGCAATTCCGAACCATGGTATGCTTGTATTGATATCCCATATAAAGCTTAAAGCGATTATTGCGGTTGCTTCTGTTGCCACAAAAAATCTGTGGTCTTTTTTTCCGTTTGTAAAAAACTCCATTGTTCTGTTTTCATTACCGTGATTTACATTAAAAAATGAAGTCGATTTTTCACTCAATGCATCAAAAAACAACTTAATATTCTCTTTATCTGACATCTGAAGATCTCTGATTATCATATAATAAATTCACCACTTCCCTTACCTACTATTTGTTCCTTATTATAAATTTCAATATCAAGCCGATCATCACTGTTTACTGTAATTTGAATACCGTTATCAGATCTCTCCCACTTTACAGAAACAACACCGTATGGCGTATCCAGCGAAGCGGCAGCTGAACTAAGACAAGAAATAAAATCGGGTTTAATCACAACTTTTTTATGGTCAGTGCCTGCCGGATTGTATCTGATACCGGCAACTTTTGAAATAAACCAGTTTGCAATATCTCCGAAGAAATGATGGTTTAGCGAGTCGCAATCTTCAAAATCTCTAAAAAAAGACTCCGGAAGTGCAGTAAGACCTTGCTCAATAAAATAACCGTAAGATGGCCATTCTGATCGTGTAATCATTTTATAAGCTAACTCACCATAACCGTAATCAGACAGAAGATGAAAAATTACTCTTGCACCAAGAATACCAAAATCAATAAAATCGTTATTTTTATGAATTATTTCAATAAGATTATTGAAAGCTCTGTCTTTTTCGTTTTCATTAAATACGTCAAAATATATCGCCCACGCCTGAGATGTCTGACAATTTGTATCAGCAATACATTTTTCAGAGTCAATAAATTCTTTTCTTATACAGTTTTTTAACTCATCATAAAGTTGTTCGATATAGGCTTTTTTTTCAGTTTCACCTAATATATCAAAAATAAATGCACTTTTTTTCAGGGTATCAAGAAAGTTAACATTTGATGTAAATTCCTTTGAAGCTTTAACATTATCGTTCCCGCCGACAGGACACCAGTCTCCGAGTCCGTGTTTAACAAGACCTTTTTCATTTCTTGTGCCTGAAGCCCAGAGGATATATTTGTATATAGCGTCAGAATTATCCTTAAGAATATCATAATCATTTTTATAAAGATAAGTGTAATAAGGCACACAGGAAACAAAAGCATCCCAGGAGGGACCGTTACCGAATCCCCAGCCCGTTGTCGGTATAATTGAGCATAATTGACCGTCCGCCGGCTGTGAAGCTCTTACGTTAACCATCCATTCACTGAAACTCAGTTCACAATCATACATCATCAGCATATGTTCACATGACAGTGCTATGTCGCCTGTCCATCCGTTTTTTTCACGGTGAGGACAATCAGTGGGGAAATAATAGAAATTAGCAAGATCAGACACCTGACACATAGAAAAAAGTTTATTTGCAATATGATCTGAGCAAAAAAAAGATGCAGTATTTTTGAGTTCTGAATTACATACAATGAAGGACAACAGATCATTTGTTGCCTGATCTTCAGAAATACCCGTCACAATGCAATATCTTGCTCCATGGTAAGTAAAATTAGGCATAAAAGAATCGGCTTCGCCTGAGCAAATAAAAACATCTCTCTGTGAGTACTCTTGCGGGTAGAAATTAATGTTCCGATATGTTAAATCTCCGTTATTATCAAGAAATTCTCCGAACTGAAGTTCTATTCGCTGACCCTTTTTACCTTTAATTTTAAGAAGAGGAACTCCGGCTTTATTAATGCCGAAATCATAAATGTAACCCTCTGTCATACCTGATTTCTCTTGCGGAACTATATGTGCCATTTTCTGATGAATCCTGTAGTCATCAGCAATTTTTCCTTTTCTGATACTTACCGGTGTCAGAACTTCGCCAGTAGGTTTTACCGACTGAATCCTGCATAAACGTTTAATACCTTTCGGCGAAGCAGTAGCTTTTCCGTGTTGCCATCCGGCAGTATCTGCCCCCGGCAAATTCCAATCTTTAATCTCTTTTGTTGCATCATATCTTTCACCGGAACGATAATCATCGAAATATAACGGTGAAGCAGTGCATAAAACACTTTCATCTGCTTCAAAGAATATCTTTTCTCCACCTTTTATTGTTCCCTCAACTGTGAAGGCTAAACACGGAGAACGGCGATAAGAGGCTTTTTCAAAATCCCATATCTCACCACCGGGATTGTTAAGCATTCCGTTCCCGAGTTGAATGCCGATAACATTTTCTCCTGCAGCAACATAACAGGATAAGTCATAATTGTCATAATAAATAATATCATCAGGATTTGAAACATAAGGAGCAATTAAACCTTTTGTTATTTCCTTACCGTTTATCCACAATCTGTAAAAACCAAGACCGCAGATAGTAATATTAAGACTAGCCACACTATCATTCAATTTGAATTCTTTTCTGAAATACGGTGACGGAACGAATTTATCATAAGAAGAAAACTCTTCTGTCATACATATAAATTTATCTGAAAATACCAACGAAAAACTCCCCTTTCATTGTTAACTAAATATTAAATCAAAAAAGCTAAAAATTCAATATAACTCAGTAAAATTCTGTCATATTTTGTAAAAATAAATTTGAAGTTTAATTAAACTATGATCAACATTTTTTATAAAATTAAAATAATTATCCATTCCTTCCCCGAACCCTAATTTTGGGGGCGAAAAAAATCTGCAGTTTCAAATACAGAAACTGCAGAATACTCAATTATTATTTTTTCTTTTCCCAACCGTCAAAGATTTCATCAAATTCATAAACATTGTGTTCATCCTTTGAGTGATTGGTGTACCATACCTGTGCAAAGAAAGGATTTCCCTTTGCGATTTCATCGTAGTTCCATTTCTTTTCAGGAAGATAACATTCGGGGCACCAGTGACCGCCGAGAAGGATAAGATTGGGACTAGCCTCAAATTCTTCACCGCAGCAACCGCACTTCCACTTAAGCTTTGTAACAAGGTCACCCTTCTTCATCTTCTTACTGAGACATTCACCGCCTCTGAATTCAGCAGCTTTTTTCATATCTTCAATATCAAGCTCATTCTTGGGCTTTGATTCATCATAACCGTGATCAAGAACATAATCAGCAGCTGCTTCATTTCTCTTATCGGGGCTTTCGAGCTTAAAATTATCCCAATTGTTGGGAATTTTAAGATAATCCTCATATGAGCCATAGTAAGCAGAAAGTCTTACAGGATCCTTGGTTTTGATCCAATCAAGAGTTCCCCATCTTTCAGTCATAGCTATCTTCTTCATAAAGGGTTTAGCACACGCACCGATAAGCTTCTTTGTCGGTATATATTTAGGAATTCTGAAGTAGAATTCAACCTGATTTGCCATATGATCGAAATAATCCTTAACAGGCATATTTGCACGGAAGTGGAGATAATCTTCAAGAATATCTCCGTCAGCATAATACTGACCGTGGAAATTCTTAGTTGTAAACCAATTGGGATCAAAAAGTGTTTTGGGAGAGCCGAGACCGATACAGCCTAGAAGAAGCTCTTCAAACTCATAGTTTGTAAGTCTGTATTCTTTACCGGAACCGATATTATAGAATCTTCTGTAGAATTCTTCAGGAAGATCTTCTGTAACAAAGTTTCTCATAAGACGTCCTGAATCTTCAACTGTACACCATTCAAGCATTCCGTTAAGGGGAACGTGATACATAATAGGCTCCATATTATGAAGAATAGCAGGATAAAGAATACCGGACTGACGCATTACTACCCAATGCTTGATTCCGCTCTCAACAAATACTCTTTCAGCCATAACCTTTGAAATTGCGTAGTGGTCATAGACAGAAACCTTGATGGGGTCACCGCATCTGCCCCAATGAATAGGCGTATTTCTGTCACCTGTTTCAGCAACAGAACCGATATAACAAACCTTGATATCATCTGCATTAGGCTGAGCGAGAACAGCTTTACAAATATTTTCTGCAGCACCTACATTAACTTTTCTGGTTGAGTAAGGCTTATAGTCAGCTGCAGGTGAAACCATGCCGCCGATATGAAGAACATAGTCAGCTCCTGTGATACCCTTAAGTATTGAATCATAATCAAGGAAATCACCCCAAATGATTTCAACATTTTTCTTGCCCATATAAGGAAGAAGAAGTTCTTTGTTCTTGTCGCTGGGACGAGCCAGGAAATTGATTTTTACGTCTCCGAGCTTATAGAGCTCCTGAAATGCAGCCCAACCCATATTGCCGGTACCGCCGGTGAGAAATACTGTTTTCATAACAATAACCCCCTATTTTATTTTATAAACATTTTACAATGTTTTGATGACACAGTAAATATTAATTTGAATAAATTAACTTTAATTTAATAGTTTGGTAATAAAAACTCATAACAAAAACAATGTATGAATCATTGTAATATATAACTTCATCAGAATTTCCTGAAGCTTACCGAAAATAGCATCAAGCATTGTTATTTCATTAAATTCAGTAAGATGCTCTCCGCCGTCAAGAATATAGTCTGATACAGTCAGAACTTCGGTTTCGTAACGAGAAGTGTCAGCTTCATTTATGGTAATCATTCTAAGACCTCTTACAGAATTATCACCATATGATTCAAAGCTGGCTCCGGGAGTGTTGACAATATCAACACCGTCTTTTGAAACAATATATGAATTGGGATGATCATGTCCTGAAAAACATGCAACAACATCACCTGTTTCAACAAAAGCGTCAAACTGTCCGTAATTATAATACCCGGGACAAGGAGCTTCAAGAAGGAATCCGTCTTTGATATCACGTACAAAAGGAAGATAAGTATAATACTTTCCGTCAAAGTTCAAAGTGAGCTTTCCGAGATTAAAGGGACTTTCAATAAATAATTTTTCGTAAGCCTCCTGAACAACTATATGCTGGAAAGCCATTGCATGGACTGTTACATCATTATTCGCAGTCTTTACGGCAGCAGATGTATTTTTATACCACTCTATCTGATCCTCGTGAACTGCATCATAACCTAAATGATTACCGTTTTCGTCAGCAGTATATGAGTTAGAATCAAACATATAAAGATTATAAGCAGTCCTGCTGCCGTCTGAGCTTTTAACAGTAAGATTATGAGTTCCGACACCGGTCAGTTCCGGAACAGCATCATAAGCAAGACAATATTCTCCGCCATATTGCTGATAAAGTTTAAGAAGCTCTTCCCTGGTAACACCTTGCTCATCATCATGATTACCGAAAACAAGCGTGAAATATGTTTCGGTATCAACAAATATATTACAGATTTCTTCTACAGCAAGAGCCTTTGTATCAGCTGTAGCAACAGTATTATCGCCCCCAAGAATGACGATATCCGGCTCATAAATTTCTATCATATCAGTAATAAATTGCTTTGCAGTTTTATGCATCGGATACATATCCTGAATATCACAGATATTGAAAATTCTGAACTCTCCGTTCTCATCAAATCGGAGAACATTATTATCACCTGATACAGCAAAGGAAACTGACGATAAAGAAAAAATAAAAAACAAAGACAGTAAGACAGAAATGATTTTTTTCATATTGAATTCCTCCTTAATATTTATAATTTTAATTTTACATTTAAAAAACGACAAAGTCAAACGAACAATTCATTTTCGGCAAAAACACTAAAATGTAATCCTGATATTGTTTATTTATACAGAAATAAAAGATGCTTATTGATTAAGAACAAAATTTGTTTTATTATTTTAATTACGAAAATATAAAGGAGGATGATTATATGACTAAGCCTGTGCTCGGCATTCAGCTTTATACGCTAAGAGATTTTTGTCAGACTGCTGAGGATTTTGACTCTATACTTTCTTATCTTTCAGAATTGGGGGTCAAGGATGTTCAGATTTCTGCAATAGGTCCTATAGAAGCAGAGATACAAAAGGAAATTCTTACAAAATACAACATGAAGGTATGTGTAACTCACAAACCGTTTGACAGATTCATCAATGATACGGATAATCTTATCAAAGAGCACAAAATTATTGATTGTTATGCCCTGGGACTCGGAGCTGCATCTGATGAATACAGAAATACAAAAGCGGATGTTGATAGTTTTATTCAGAAAGTTTCTGATTTTTCTGACAAATTAAAGGCTAACAAAATGACCTTCAATTATCACAATCATGATTTCGAGTTCAAAACATTGGACAACGGACAGCGTATGATTGATTATTTAATTGAAAACACCGATCCGGAGGTTTTCCATTTTATTCCTGATGTAGCGTGGATACATTTCGCAGGTGCTGATCCTGTCGAATATCTCAGAAAAATGAAAAACAGAGTAAAGGTATGTCATTTTAAGGATTACAAAATCGTTGACGGTGAAAGAAAATTCTGTACACTCGGCGAAGGAAAAGTTGATCTGAAAGCTTGCTATGAGGCATGCAAAGAGCTTGAAATTCCTTACATTATGTATGAGCAGGATAACGATTGGATCGACGGTGACGCTAAAAAAGCAACTAAGCTTTCATGGGAATTTATGCAGACATTGGAATCGTGAATAAATCATATTTAAAATTATTTGCGATAAACAAAACGGCACCTCTGCGGATGCCGTTTTGTTTTATTATATTATGATCATATCACGAAGACGAAGAAGTGTAAGCCGTTTTCTCATATAAGGAGAATATTTCACGCATAAATCAAAGAAATCTCTTTCCTTGCCGATATCTGAAACTGTAATTTTGCATCCGGCTTTCTTCATAGCGTTTTTACATTCTTCAAAAGACGGAACTGAGTGAATAATGTCTCTTATTTTACTCCAAGAGTTCACAAGATTCTCAGGTGTGACATTATCAATAATGTTTTCCGGGAAATTAAGCTTTTTAACATCTTCAGCAAGATTTCCGTATACAGCAAATACTTTATTCCAATCAACACTTTCATGTTTTGCACGAATAAACTCATTATCAGCGAAGCTGTTATACAATCTGAGCATTTCGAGTGTACAAACTCCTACATCCTCGCCATGATAATTGGGTATAATTCCGTACGGTAACTGAAGACACTCAATCAGATGTGCAATAATATGCTCACTGCCGCTTGCAGGACGCGAATTTTTAGTAAAGCTCATAGCTATACCTGTCATTAACAGACTCTCAAAAATCTTTCCTGCTGTGTGCTCGTCATTTTCGGTAACAAGATGTGACATTTCCATGAGTGTATCAACTGCTTTTTTAGTAAGATCAGCAACTCTTTCGCAGTAATACTCTCCCGTTAGCAAAGATGATATCTGCCAGTCGATAAGACCTATGTATTTTGCAATCATATCGCCAAAGCCCGAAGATTTGAGAAATGCCGGTGCGGCAGCCAGAATCTCAGTATCACCGATAATTACCTCAGGACTTTTTGCCGGATATGAGGATTTAAAACCGTTTTCAACAATAGGCGATGAATCTGATGCAAAACCGTCCATTGAAGGAGCGGTCGCAAAAATGCAGAGCTTTTTATTCTTCCTTGCTGCAGCCAGACGGCAGGGATCATTGACAGAACCGGTTCCTACAGACAAAATTGCTATATCTTCATCAGAAATCAAATTTTCAAGCTCTTTCACGTGTTTCATATCAGCAACACGGATATTTTTATAGATATGTTTTATAACATCAAAGCCTTTAAGAGACGCCTCAATTCCTTTTGCTGCTTCAATTGTATTATTATCAGCAACCAACAGAATTTTCTCGGGGAAACCGTTTTCTCTCAGAATACTTCCTGTATTATGGACCAGTCCGGAGCCGATTCTGATATCTCTTACTGACGTAGAATGAGTTTTGCCGCAAGGACATTCTTTTTTGAATTCTTCAATAATTTTCATTATTTCAGACATAAATGTGCCTCCTGTTATAAATCGGATAAATATTCAATGACAGTGTCAAGATTAATAAGATTGTGCTCAATTTCTTTTGAAAATAATCTGATTGCTTCTTCGAATAAAATATCATTTGCAACGGCAATATATACAGCTGAATAGCATGAAAGAATAATAAAAAGAGCTCTTGAATAAATATCAAGATCATTAACTGCTTTCAGATAATATCTGTATACAAAATATTTTAAGGATCTGATAAAATTGCTTTCATTATTGATAATAAAGCGCTTAATTTCCTCCTGTGAAATCTCGGAAACAAGAGCGTTCTCTAAATATTTTTTCCATTCGATTGTCAGAAGTTCGCAACTGTCATTTATAAAACTCAGATAATTGTTAATCAGTTCAGTGTTAAATACAGGATGATCTGTTATATATACAAGATCGATTTCCAACTGGTCATCTGCAGCCTTATCAAGAATAGTTTTAATAATAATTTCTGCATTCTGATTGGTTTCCAGAATTTCTTTTCTGCTTGCTATAAGCAGAGATAAAACTTCATCATCACCCTCATAAACAGGAGTGGGATAACTGACACTTCTGTTATTAAACAAAATATTAATAGTTTCGGGACAAGAAACTGACAGAGAAATCTCTGAGAAACCGTCATATTCTTCAGTAAACCTGGGATGCTCACGGCATACACGGCCGGTAAAATCTTCACCGAGCTGCTTATGTATTTCACACAGACCGTCATAGCACAGAAAAGGACATTTGTTATCCTTGAGTAAAAAACAAGTCTCCCCTTCTTCGTTTTTAATTAAATGACTTCTGATGCTTTCTGCAAATTGCCCTGAAGATTCTGAGTATTTCATCAAAGTATCATCATCAATTACTATCTCCCATTTTGCACAACAGGTATCAGGGCATTTTTCTGCCAGACATCTGAAATCATTATAATAGGACGGATAATATTTTTCCATAAAATCACCTGAAAAGCGCCATGATAAAAATCACGGCGCTAAAATAATTTAGATGGAAATTTCCATTGCAGTGTCATACAGAGAAAGATCGATAGATTTTTTCATATTAAGAGCTTCAACAATATCAAAATCAACAATTTTCTCTTTCTGCATAGCAACAACACGGTTTCCTATTCCGTTGAGAAGGAGGTGAGCAGCATAAGCACCCATCTGACTGCCGGCAACTCTGTCCTTAACTGAGGGAGATCCGCCTCTCTGAACATGTCCGAGAACTGAAGCCCTTGCTTCAACACCAAGGTTATGTTCAATATACTTTGCAAGAGCAGAAACTCCGTTAATTCCCTGTGCTTCAAGCTTTTCATTTACGCCTTCTGCGACAACAATAATGAAGTGGCGCTTGCCTGTTTTCTGAGTTCTTCTCATTCTTTCGAGAATATCTCTTTCGATATTAAATTCAAGCTCGGGAATAAGAATTGCAGTAGCACCTACTGCAATACCTGCATTAAGGGCAAGGAAACCTGCACGTCTGCCCATAACCTCAACAACGGTGCATCTGTCATGAGACTCACTGGTATCACGTATTCTGTCAACCATATCCATAATGGTATTAAGGCAGGTATCATAACCGATTGTGTAGTCACAGCAAGCAATGTCATTATCAATAGTACCGGGGACGCCAACGCAGTTTACGCCGCGTACACTGAGATCTCTTGCGCCCTTGAATGATCCGTCACCACCGATAACAACAATACCTTCAATACCGTTTTCCTTACAGATATCAATAGCCTTCTGCATACCGGCTTCAGTACAGAATTCCTTACTTCTTGCAGAATAAAGCATTGTACCGCCGCGGTGAATGATATCAGAAACACTTCTGAGGTTCATTTCATACATATCACCGCTCATAAGTCCTGCATAACCTCTTCTGATACCAAGGACTCTTACACCGTTTTCACAACCGGTTCTGACAACTGCACGGATGGCAGCGTTCATACCGGGAGCGTCTCCGCCGCTTGTTAATACAGCAATAGTTTTCATATCTTTTCCTCCTGGGTTGTAAACCAATTTGATAAATATAATATAGTTAAAAGCTTACAAAGTCAACTATAATTTGACAAGTAATATAAAAAATCTGCAGTTATAGTCTCAGAACGACATTGTTTTCGCCCAAAAAACGTTGAAGTCCTTTAATAAGTTCGGGGCTGTTATCAGTTCTGATACCGGTATTGAAGTCATACTTCTTAATATCATTATAGTATAAGATAACAGGAATATTTCCTTCGAAAATTGAACACATTTTTCTCGATTTGATACAATCATCGGAAGCCTGAGATGCTACCTTCAGAAACAGTCCTTTTTTCGGATTACCGCCTGCAGGTTTTTTATCCTGAGTTACAGAAGCATCTTGATTTATAGGTTTGTTTTCAGCCGGGACATTATTAACGGGAGCATTGTGTTCATAAGCACTGTAAGCGCTCTGACGCAAGGTATAATCTCTGTCAGGCAATTTATAATTCTTAAGATATGCTTCATCATCAGGAATTTCTCTGAGAGGTACTACCTCTTCACAAAGAAGCTTGGGAATTTCATCGTCACGTAACGAAACCTTTCCTGTAAGAAGAACAATTTCATCTTCAATGAAAAACTCACTGTATTTATCGAATTTCTTCGGAAAAACAAGAACTTCAATACTTCCGTAAATATCCTCCATTGTTAAAAATGCCATTGTAGTATCATTTTTTGTGATTTTTTTTCTTACAACTGACAATATTCCGAGAAGTCTGATCTTATCTCCGTCTTTGTATGGAGAATCAACCTCGGTTGCAGAAGAATTTACGATATCAGATGATTTTGCACTTCCGAGACTCTGTGCAAGTCGCTGATGTTCAGTCATGGGATGGCCGGACATATAAAGACCGGTGGTTTCCTTCTCCATTGCGAGTCTTTGCTTTTCAGGAAATTCTTTAACATTCGGTGGTACAGGTTCAATAGCTTTGGCAAGAGATGAGCCAAGATCAAACAGACCGATCTGACCTTCAATTTTTCCTTTTTTATCATTTTCAAGAGCGGTAAGAATATCTTCGATCATCTGGTACATCTGATTCCTGTTAAGACCGAAGCAGTCAACGGCACCGCTTTTTATAAGATTTTCAAGAGCGCGCCTGTTAAGCTCTTTTCCGTAACATCTCTTACAAAAAGAATAGAATGTTTCAAACGGACCGTTTTCTTCACGTTCACGTAAAATTTCTTTAATAACTCCGCTTCCGAGATTCTTTATAGCAAGAAGCCCGAAACGTACATTGTCACCTACGACAGTGAATTTTTCTTCAGATTCATTTACGCTTGGCGGCAATACCTTAAAACCGAGATTTGTCTGACATTCCGTAATATAGCCTACAACCTTGTCAGTATTATCAAGAACAGATGTCAGCATAGCAGCCATAAATTCCTGAGGATAATAGCAGCGAAGCCAAGCTGTCTGATATGTAACATATGCATATGCAGCCGAGTGTGATTTATTGAAAGCATATGATGCAAATGATGCCATATCATCGAAAATTGCATTGGCAGCATCAGCGGATATGCCTCTTTTGATACAACCGTCACACTTAGAGCCACCGTCAGTGCCGTCTGAACCGTAAAGGAAAAACTTTCTCTGCTGTTCAAGAACATCTGCCTGCTTTTTTGCAACAGCACGACGCACCATATCAGCGGCGCCGAGAGAGTATCCTGCGAGTTCACGGAAAATCTGCATAACCTGCTCCTGATAAACAATGGTTCCGTATGTAACATCGAGAATAGGCTTAAGCTCAGGTGTGTGATATTTGATATTATCGGGGTTCTGTCTGTTAGCAAGATAAGCCGGAATGAAATCCATTGGTCCCGGACGATATAACGCAATAACGGCAATAATATCTTCAAGATTGTGCGGCTGCATATTGATCATCAAAGAGCGTATGCCTCCGGATTCGCACTGGAACACACCGAAGGTTCCGCCTTCACCGAGCATTTTATATACATTCTGATCGTCAACATCGATTTTCATAATATCAATATCGGGATCTTTCTTTTTAATCATTTTTACAGCGTCATCAATAACCGTAAGAGTACGAAGACCTAGGAAGTCCATTTTGAGCAAACCAAGGGCTTCAACCCAGCCTTTATAATATTGAGTGACAACAGATTCTCCGCTTTTGAAAAGAGGTACATATTCATCAACAGGCTTATCACATATAACAACACCTGCTGCATGCATACCGGTATTTCTGGGCATACCTTCTATTTTGATTGATGTATCAAGAACCTTTTTAACCATGGGATTCTCATCATACATCTTTTTCAGTTCCTGATTGGATTGCAGGGCTTTTTCAATTGTCATGCCTAATTCCTGCGGAATTTCTTTCTGAATTGCAGTACATTCGGCAACCGACATACCAAGAACCTTACCAACATCTCGAACGGCACCTTTTGCGGCAAGAGTACCGAAGGTTGCGATCTGAGAAACATGGTCAGCACCGTATCTTCGCACAACATAATCAATAACTTCCTGTCTTCTTTCATAACAGAAGTCAATATCAAAGTCGGGCATGCTGACTCTTTCAGGATTAAGGAATCTTTCAAAAAGGAGTGAATAACGCATAGGATCAATATCCGTAATGCCGCAGGTATAAGCTGCAATGCTGCCGGCACCTGAGCCTCGGCCGGGGCCGACAGGAATACCAACACTTTTAGCATAATTGATATAGTCCCAAACAATAAGGAAATAGTCAATAAAACCCATCTGATTGATGATTCCAAGCTCATAATTGAGTCGTTCCATGTACTCTTCAGGGTAATTGTCTCCGTAACAGCGGACCATACCTTTATAGCACAAATCGGAGAAATACTCAAAATGATCTCTGTTATCCGGAACTTCGAAAATGGGAAGCTTGGTGTTGCCGAATTCAAATTCGACATGACACCGCTCAGCAATTTTATTGGTATTTTCGACTGCTTCAGGAATATCAGGAAAAAGTGCAGCCATTTCATCACCGGATTTAACGTAAAACTCTTCAGTTTCAAATCCCATTCCGGTGTCTTCTTCAATAGTGTGTTTAGTTGCAATACAAACAAGTATTTTCTGTATTTCAGCATCCTCTTTTGTAATATAATGAGCGTCATTTGTTACAACGAGCGGAATATCAAGCTCTCGTGCAAGCTTAATAATATGAGGATTTGAAGCCTTCTGATCTGCTATGCCGTGATCCTGGATTTCAAGAAAATAATTATCTTTACCGAAAACATTCTGATACCAGAGGGCAGTCTCTTTTGCTTTTTCATAGTCACCTTTGAGTATCGCCTGAGGTATCTCACCGGCAAGACAGGCAGAAAGACAGATTATTCCTTCATGATACTTTTCAATAAGCTCTTTATCAACACGGGGCTTTGTATAAAACCCCTCGGTCCATGCTGCGGAAACCATTTTAATAAGATTCTGATAGCCTGTCTGATTCTCTGCAAGAAGAACAAGATGGTATCTTTCATTATCAAGACCGTGTACCTTATCAAAACGGGTTCTCTGAGCTACATAAACTTCGCAGCCGATGATACCGTTGATTCCTTCTGCTTTACAAGCTTTATAAAAATCAACAGCACCGTACATTACACCATGATCTGTCATGGCGATGCTTTTCATTCCCAGCTCTTTTACGCGTTTGATGAGCGGTTTGATTCTGCAGGCACCGTCAAGAAGTGAATACTCGGTATGTATATGTAAATGGGTAAATTCAGTCATTTTATTTTCCTTGTCCGTAATAAGCGTTTTTTCCGTGTTTTCTCATATAATGTTTATCAAGAAGGTATTCAGGTATTGTGTTGATTTCAGGATTAAGACTCAGCGTTTTAATTGCCATTTCGCAGACAATTTCAAGAGTACCCGCATTTTTGGCTGCATCTTTTGCAGAGCTGCCCCAAGTAAACGGTCCGTGAGAGCGGACAAGAACGGCAGGAACAGCGTTTTCATCAATATTATTTTCTCTGAAATGAGAAACAATTACTTCTCCCGTACTCTTTTCATACTCGTTATTGACCTCATCAGATGTGAGCTCCCTTGCACATGGAACAGCACCGAAACAAAAATCTGCATGAGTAGTGCCGAGTGCAGGAACTTCATATCCTGCCTGTGCAAAAGCAACTGCATTGACAGAATGAGAATGTACTACTCCCCCAATGTCAGGAAAACTGCTGTACAGTACAGCATGAGTAGCGGTGTCGGAAGAAGGATTGAGTTCACCTTCAACTTTGTTTCCTTCAAAATCAACTATAACCATCTTATCAGGGGTTAAATTCTCATAATCAACTCCTGAAGGTTTTATTGCAAAAACTCTCTGTTCTCTGTCACATTCAGAGGCATTACCCCATGTAAACGGGGCAATACCTAATTTATATAACATCATATTTGCCTCATAGGCCTTTTCTTTTATGACTTTATACATAATTATTTCAGCTTTCTTAAAAGAATGCTGATTTCAAGCTCTTTTACAAAAGAGTGAATCTCAGTATCTTTATTAATATAAACAAATTCAATATCAAGAATGTCTGCAAAATCTCTCATCATTTCAGCTGTAACATCATAGCTTAATACTGAGTGATGTGCAGCACCTGCATAAATCCAGGCTTCTGCTGAAGTCTTAAGGTCAGGCATAGGCTTCCACAGAACCGCGGAAACGGGAAGATTCGGTGTGTCATTTATCTGTTCAACACATTCAACATCATTAACAATCATCCTGAGCCCGTCTCCCATGTCTACAAGAGAAACAACTATAGCATTGCCGGGTTTTGATTTAAATACAAGACTTGCAGGGTCTTCCCTGTCACCGATGCCGAGAGGATATACTTTTATCTGAGGTTTTGTGGCAGCAATCGTGGGGCATACTTCAAGCATATGTGCTCCCATGATCATCTCATTACCGGGTTCAAAATGATATGTATAATCCTCCATAAACGCTGTACCGCCGGTCATATCAGCGGACATGGCTTTAAGGATTCTTGTCATAGCGGCAACCTTCCAGTCACCTTCAGCACCGAAGCCATAGCCCTTTGACATAAGGTCCTGAGAAGCCAGACCGGGAAGCTGACGAAGCCCCTGTAGATCTTCAAAGTTAGTATGAAAAGCAGTAAAGCCTCTTTCATCCATAAACTTTTTAATAGCAATTTCTTCTTTTGCCTGATATCGCACAGCTTCAAGATTATCTGTAGCTAAATCATATTTTTCTTCATACTCTTTCATAAGAGTGTCGACTTCAGCATCAGTAACTTTTTCAACTTCGGCTATAATATCTCCGACTCCGTAGTGTTCTATCTCCCAACCGAGCTTTATCTGGGCTTCAACTTTATCACCGTCAGTTACAGCTACGCTTCTCATATTGTCGCTGATACGGAGAACTCTGGTTTTTCTGCTTTCAAAAACACCGACAGCTGCACGCATCCAGGTTGCAATCTCTTTGCGGAACTCTTCATTTTCCCAGTGTCCTGCAATAACTTTTCTTTTTGCACGCATTCTTGTTCCGATATAGCCGTGTTCGCGGTCTCCGTGAGCACTCTGATTGAGATTCATAAAATCCATATCTATTGTATCCCACGGAATATCTCTGTTAAACTGTGTATTAAGATGCAAATAAGGCTTCATCATTTTTGAAATGCCGGATATCCACATTTTTGATGGAGAAAATGTATGCATCCAAGTTATAATTCCGGCACACATAGGATCATTATTAGCCTTTATAACAGCAGCTTCAATTGCTTTTGAAGTTGTAACACAAGGAAGAACTTCAACCGTACAGGGAATCACGGGGTCATTATTAAATCCCTCTGTCATTATCTTTGCGTGAGCATCAACTTCCTTTAACGTTTCATCTCCGTAAAGATGCTGTGAACCTATGAGAAAATAAAATTTATAATTTTTCATAAAACTTCCCTCTTAAACTGATTTTTTTATCTCCTTAAGACGCTTCATTACATCATTTGCGCCTTTTCCGAAATAATCATGAAGAATTTTATATTCAGCGTAAAGCTTGTCATAAACCTTAACTGCCTCGGGATCGGGATTGTACTGAGTGTCGAGCACTTTACCAAGCTTTGAAGCAGCCGAGAAAACGTCATCATAACCGCCGTTTGCTTTACCTGCTGCCACGCTTCCGAAAATAGCGGAACCAAGTGCACCGCCCTGATCGCTGCCTGCAATTTTAATGGGAAGATTAAGAACATCAGAATAAATCTGCATAGTCATAGGATCTTTTTTTGCAATACCGCCTGCTGCATAGAATTCATTTACTTCCACACCGTACTCACGGAAAGTTTCAATAATCATTCTTGTGCCGTATGCAGTAGCTTCAATAAGAGCACGGTAAATCTCTTCAGGCTTTGTAAGAAGAGTCATTCCGAGAATCATACCGGTAAGGTCTACATCAACAAGACATGAACGGTTGCCGTTCCACCAGTCGAGAGCAACAAGACCGCTTTCACCGGGTTTATATTTCTCAGCTTTTTCACGAAGGTATTTATGTATATTCATACCTTTTGATTTCGCATCTTCATAATATGATGCAGGAAGACAATTGTCGATAAACCACTGGAAATGATCACCGACACAGCTCTGACCGGCTTCATAGCCAAAGAAACCGGGAAGAATGCCGTCTTCAACAACTCCGCACATACCTTTAACCTGCTTTTCTTCATTACCGAGAAGCATATGACATGTGGATGTACCCATTATAGCAAGCATTTTACCTGCTTCAGCAATACCTGCAGCCGGGACAAATACGTGAGCATCAATAATTGCAGTTGCAATTGCAGTACCGGGGTTAAGTCCAAGTTTTTCAGCCATTGCCTCTGTAAGCTCACCGGCCTTTGAACCCATGGGTGAAATATCATATGAAAGCTTTTCTTCTATAACATTTTCAAGTCTGGGATCAAGAGCCTTGAAAAATTCCTTGGAAGGATACCCTGTGCGCTTATTCCACATTTCTTTATATCCTGCACAACAGGAATTTCTGTTTTCCTTGCCGCAAAGCTGCCATACAACCCAGTCAGCAGCTTCAATGAAAGTATCAGCTGCATCATAAATTTCAGGAGCTTCATCAAGAACCTGCCACATTTTGGGAAGTGCCCATTCAGAAGAAATTTTTCCTCCGTAATTTTCAAGCCAGGGTTCTTTTCTTTCTTCTGCAACAGAATTGATCTTATTAGCAAGATGCTGAGCTGCATGATGCTTCCAAAGTTTCACATAAGCATGGGGCTCATCTTTATATTCTTCAAGAAAACAAAGAGGTGTACCGTCTTTTTTTGCAGGAAGAATGGTGCAAGCAGTAAAATCAAGACCAATTCCCACAACATCATTCTTTGACACACCGCTGTCCTTTAATATAGCGGGAATAGTATTATAGAGAACATCCAAATAATCCTGAGGATGCTGCAAAGCCCAGTCAAAACCTAATTTTTTGCCGGAAGGCAGACACTCAGACATAACAGAATGGGGATATTCAAAAACAGATGAAGAAAGTTCTTCACCGGTCTCATTATTTACAATCAGGGCTCTGCCTGAAAGAGTTCCGTAGTCAACACCAATTGAATATTTAGCCATAAAAAATCCTCACTTTCATTGTTTTGATTCAGGGTTAAGAGCTTTAATATAAATCGTATTATAAATATGATAAATTACAAATCCGGGGTTTGATGCCGGAGGCTTTTTCAGATTCCTTACTATTGTATAATCAACTTCAACCATACCGCGGTCTCTTACCGATGAATAAAAAGCGGCAACGCCTGCAGCAAATTCCATAGCTTTATTGCTCGGTTCTCTTCCTTCCAATGAGAGAATCACGTGAGAACCCGGTGCTTTCTGCACATGGAACCAGATATCAGTTTTTGAAGCTTTTTTGAAAGACAGGAAATCGTTCTGCAGATTATTTCTTCCGACATAAACCTTGAATCCGTCGGGCGCTTCAAATTCAAGAATCGGTAACGGCTTATTCTTTTTATTTTTTGTTCCTGTTTTACTTTTCAAAAAGCCTGCAGATGAAAGCTCAGCTCTGATTTCAGTAAGCTCTGCCTCGGTAACAGCACGGCTTAATTCATCGCGTACCGTTAACAGGTAGTTGAGATCTTCACCTGCTTTTGATATCAGTTCTGTCAGCATCCGCTTTGCAGTCTGAGCCTTTCTGTATTCTTTATAATACCGTTGTGAATTAGCGGACGGAGTAAGATGCGGCAAAACAGGGATTTTTATTGTTTTATAGTCATCATAATAATTCTGAACTTCATAAAAATCATATCCTTTTTCCAAAGAATACAGATTAGCATTAATAAGTTCTGCATATATACGTTTTGACTCCAAATCGGCACAGGCGCTGAGTTCTTGTGTCTGCACATTGATTTTTTTAGAAGTTCTTTCAATAAGAGAATCAACAGTTCTGAAGAGATCGTCAGCTTTTATTTTAGCACGCTGCAGCTTTTCACGTTCAAAATAGCACTTATCAAGTACATTTGATAAATTTTCAACAAACACTGTATGTACACTATTATCATACATAGTCAGCGGCATATATGAAAAATCAATAATACTACCGTTTTCATCAGTAATATAACAAGGACTGCATTTGTTATCTGTCATAAGATTTTTCACAAAATCCAGTTCGTGACAGAGCCTTTCTTTCATAATTTCAGTAATATCACTGACTTCAGCATCACCCAAAGTTACCCTATATGAAATTTCCTTTGAAATCAAAGGCGAAATACCTGCAATTCCTGTAAGTATTGCAGAAGAAAGTTTTTTGCCGTTATAGGATAAAACACGCTCCGCACAAGTTTTTGCGTCACAATCCAAAAGACAGTGTTTATCTTGCTGAGGCGGCGGAACATATCTGCTTTGCGGCAATATGGTTCTGAATGAAGATTTTGAAGAATCGATACGCTTTAATGCATCGATAATAATTCCGTCTTCATTGAGCAGAATACAATTGGAATATTGAGCCATAATTTCAATGACAAGAGTTCGTTGCACCCTGTCACCGATTTCATTTGAGGCATCAAAATCAATCATAAGAATCCTGTCAAGACCGATTTGTCGGATATTCCTGATGACAGCACCGGATAGCTGTTTTCGCAATAACATACATATCATGGGCGGCGTCATAGGATTTTCCGGGGAAAAATCAGTAAAATTAATTCTTGGAGAATTTCCGCCCACTGAAATGAACAGCTTTCTTGATTCTGTGCGTGTTCTTAGTGTTAATAGTAACTCATATTTTGTTGGAAGAGAAATTTTATCGACTTTTGCACCGATTGCAAATGCCGATAACTCATTTTTCATAAAATGAAGAAAAATACCGTCAATACCCATTATGTCACCGACAATACCGTTTTTTTATAGGGAGCTTCATAAAACTCAACGGAATCAAATTTATTATTTAATAATTTAACAAGTTTTGATACAAAAGGAATTTCCGTTTCATAATGTCCTGCAGTAAACAGGGAAATTCCTGAAGAATACGCATCAAGAAAAGTATGATAGGAGGCTTCACCTGTAAGATACGCGTCACAACCGAGTAACATAGCATCGTTAATAAAATCAGAGCCTGCACCTGAGCATACTGCTATACGTTTAATTGATTTTTTGCAATCACAGAATTGAACACCTGTATCAAGACGGTTTCCTACGATACGCGCAAAATCTGAGCATGACATAGCATTCTCAACATTGATAATATTAAGAGAGCCGTTTACATAATCATCATTGACTTTCTCAAAAGATAAACCCAGACATTCACACAGAGCATCGTTAACACCGCCGGGAGCTTTATCGAGATTTGTATGAGCACAAATAACGTTTATATCTTTTTTAATAATGCTGTAATAAATACTGTCAGAGGCAATACTTTTAATTCCCCGAAAAATAACCGGATGGTGGGAAATTATAAGAGATGCCTCATTTTCATCGCAGGCCATAAGAACATCGTCTGTAACATCAAGACAAACAACAGCTCGTTTTATATCAGCATTCAGATCACCGATAATCAAGCCAGAATTATCCCAACTCTCGGCAGACTCAAAAGGTGCTGTAACATCTAAAAATCTGTATATTTCAGAAATTTTCATGTGTTACTCTCCTTTCGTAATAGTTTTTAAGATATTCAAGATAAGTAACAATCTCGTCGTCTCGTCCTGCACACGAAAGACCGTTGAGCTTTTTTAGAACGCGTTCATATTGCCTGAGAATATATTTATAATGAAATTCATTCTCAGCAGGAAGTTTACCGTAATACAGGAATCCTTGCTCGACAATTTTTGAAGATTCTGAAAAATGAGCAGATATACAGCAATATATCTTATTATTATCGCAGACATATTTTTCTTCGCTGATTTCAAATCCGTTGTTGTAAAGATATGTTCTGACATCTTCACTGTGAGTCATCGGCTGAAGAATCAGATGCATACCCTTTCTTTTAATCCAGGGAGCATCAGACAAAATATCGGAAATGAGATTTCCTCCCATTCCGCAAATAATAATCTCATCACATTCGGAAGGTAAAATATTTTTTAGTCCGTCAGACAGACGCAGCTGAATGTTTTGTGAAAGATTATAGTCTTTCACAGTTTTTCTTGCATTCATCAAAGGTTTTTCTCCGATGTCACAAGCAAGAACATCCTCCGCCATACCTTTAAGAATAAGGTATGACGGAAGATATGCATGATCCGTTCCGATATCAACAATTTTGCTTCTTCTTTCTACCATGGAAACAGCGGCAAGAAGTCTGGGGCCAATATTATTCATTATCTGGTAAGAAAATAATTATTAAGCTCTTCAATAAGATCATCGACATCAACACCATGAACCATACAAGCCTGAGCTATGGATTCATTTCTTGCGGAAGGACAGCCGAGACAATGCATTCCCATATTCTGAAAAAACGGAGCGGTGCCTCTGTCTGCATCAAGAATATCGCCTATTTTAGTATTTTTTGTAACAACCATGTCGTTATCTCCTTTATTTTATATTTCATCAGGAATCGTATAAGAAACCTGAGTATTTGATTGTGAAATTATATATTTGGGTCTGTTTTTAGTTTCTGTATAAACTCGAGCAAGATACTCACCGAGAATACCTATACAGATAAGAAGAATGCAAGCAATTATGAACATTCCGCATAAAATATAAGGAACAATGCCAACATAAAACTCACTGATGATATTTCTCACAACAGCATATATAAGAGAACCCGCAGCAAACATAGCAGAGAGAATTGCAAATATAAAGCTGATTCTGAGCGGTGAAGTGGTAAAGCCGAGAATACCGTCAATTGCATATTTTGCAAGCTTAGTGATCGACCATTTTGTTTCACCTGCAGCTCTTTCTCTGTTAGTATGGCTTATCCATTTGACATTAAAACCTACCCATGAGAAAATTCCTTTGGAAAAACGTATATTTTCGGGAAGAGAAATTATTGATTTAACAACATCTTTTCTCATAATACGGAAATCCTGAGCTGATTCAATAATTTTTGTCTCACTGACTTTATTAATAACTTTATAGAAACTTTCGGAAAGAAAGCTCTTGAGTTTTTCTTCGCCTTCCCTATCCTGTCTGTTAGCAGCAGCTACATCGTAGCCTTCTTTATCAACATAATTAAGCATTTCGGGAATCAGTTCGGGTGAATGCTGAAGGTCAGCATCAAGAATGCCGATATAATCAGCCTTTACTGCATATTCCATACCTGCCAGCATAGCCGCTTCTTTTCCGAAATTTCTGGAAAATGAAATATATTTTACAAAATGATTACGTGCAGAAAATTCCTTTATTATTCTGAGAGTATCGTCTTTACTGCCATCATCGACAAACACAAATTCAGTGCTGTATTCAGGCTTGAGCTTTTCTACAACCTTCATTGTTTCAACGAAAAACATACCGAGTACATCAGCCTCATTAAAACAAGGTACAACCAGCGCTAAAGTTTTCATATCTTATCACCTTTCGAAATAAATTAACAATCATCTGTTTCATCAGCCAGAACAGCTTCGGCGCATTTAATACCATCGACAGCAGCAGAAACAATACCACCTGCGTATCCTGCACCTTCGCCGCACGGGAATATTCCTTTTATACTTGCTTGCCTGAATTCGTCTCTTATTATTCTCACAGGAGAAGAACTTCTGCTCTCAGGTGCGGTAAGAACAGCATCCTTCAAGGCAAAACCGGGAAGCTTTTTGTCAAAAGCAATAATAGCATCAGAAATAGAATCTGTGACAAAACCGGGTAAAATCTTTCTGATATCGCTAAGCTCAACTCCGGTGGGACACGATGGTTTTACCGTTCTGAATGATAGTGATTTCTGGTGGGCTAGAAAATCGCCTGAAAGTTGCCCCGGAGCCGTGTAATTCTGTCCGCCGTATAAGTAGGCTTTTCTTTCAATATCTCTTTGAAAATCAATACCTGACAGAGGATGCGAATCAGGAAAGTTTTCAGGATCAACACCAACAAGTATAGCAGAATTTGCATTGTTTTTATCACGGGCAAATTCACTCATACCGTTAACTACAACCATTTCGTCTTCAGACGAAGCACAAACTACTGTACCTCCGGGACACATACAAAAAGTATAGGCGCCCCTTTTATGTAATGAATGGTTTGAAAGCTTATAATTTGCTGCTCCCAAAAGAGGATTATTCCACTCTTTTCCAAACAGTGCTTTGTTTATAAGCTCCTGCGGATGCTCAATTCTGACACCTACAGAAAAGGATTTCTGCTCCATTTTTATGCCGTGCGAATAAAGCATTTTTACAGTATCACGTGCAGAGTGACCTATACATAAAATCAAACAGTCAGTTTCCATATCAACTGTATGCTTTTCAGAATCTATGTAGGATATCCCTTGAATATATCCGTTTGCTTTATATATATCTGTCAGACAGCATCCGAATCTTATTTCACCGCCAAGTGAAATAATTTCTCTTCTGATATTTTTTACAACATCAACAAGCTTATCAGTACCGATATGCGGGTGTGAAGAATAAAGAATCTGTGAAGGTGCACCGAAAGCACAAAACGATTCTAACACAAAGCGGCATCTGCTGTCCTTTATACCTGTAGTAAGCTTTCCGTCAGAAAACGTACCGGCACCGCCTTCACCAAACTGAACATTTGATTCAGTATTCAGTTTGCGTGTTGTCCAGAATCCGTAAACATCTTTCGTTCTGGTGTCAACATCATTACCTCTTTCCAGAACAAGCGGTTTTAATCCTGCCTTTGCCAAAATTAAGGCGCAGAACATACCGGCAGGTCCGAATCCCGCAATGACAGGTCTGAAATGAGACTTTCTTTTATTTTCAGGTACTGTATAAATATACTTTTCCGATATACTGACCTTAGACGGAGAAAATCGGGAAACAACTAAATTTTCATCTCCGTTAATCTCAATATCAGCAGAATAAATGAATTTTATATTATTTTTATGTCTTGAATCGATTGATTCTCTGACTATATCAATTGAAATGATATCATTGGCAGGCACGTCAATGATTTTTGAAACAGCCTGTCTTATTTCATTGATATCGGCACCCGGCCGAACTGAAATCTCGTTAACTCTCAGCACTATTTTAACTCCCTGACAGAATTAATACCGGCAACGTAGCCGCTGCTCCAAGCCCATTGCAGATTATAACCTCCGCAATCACCGTATATATTAAGAATTTCTCCGCAGACAAAAAGGCGTTTTGCTTTTTTTAATTCAAGAGTGTGCGGATTCACTTCAGAAAAATTAATTCCTCCGCAGCACACCTGAGCATCATTAAAGCTTCTTACGGAACTGATTCTGTATTTTTTACATTTAATAACAGATATGAGTTTTTCAATAACAGAATAGTGAAGAATTCCGACCTTTTTTGTCGGACTGATACTGCAATCCTGAAGAAAAATAATTCCGAGTTTTTTAGGCAGTATTCCTGACAAAAGATTTTCAGCAGGAATCTCAGGATTATGACTGATAAAATCAATCAAGTGTTTTTTGAGCTCATCAGCATTAAGATAAGGACAAGCGTCCACAAAAGCAAAAACAGGTGAAGACTTGTCATTCAATGCAACACTTACTGCGCCTGAAACCTGCATTGAAGGAATACCTGATAATCCGTAATCAGTATACTGAATTTCACCGGTATCTTCAGAAATAATTTTACCTGATACTTTAACGGTTACCCTGCCGTGAGCACGAATTCCCTTAAGACCTTTGGGGAAATTTTCGCATACCAAAGCAGTTAATGCAGGAAGAACAGGTGAAATTGAAATATTATACGGTTTGATTAAATCGTAACCGCTGCCGTCACTTCCGTGTACGGGTGCAGCTTTCGCACCGCAGGCAATAATACAGCAATCAGCATAATAACGATCATTAAGCAAATATCCTTCAGACAAAGGTCTTAAAGAATTTATTTTTGTGTCACATAACACTTTAATACCGCACTTGTCAATTTCTGCTCTTAATGCATCAAGTACTGAAGAAGCCTGAAAAGACATAGGATACAATCGACCCGCAGCGTCTGCTTTCGGCATTACGCCGATACTTTTAAAAAAAGCAACAGTGTCACTATTATCAAATTTTTGATACAGCGGATAGGCAATATCAACGTCACCGTGATAATTATCCGAGGAAATATTTTCGTTAGAAAAATTACACCTGCCGTTACCGGTAACAAGAATCTTTTTTCCGATTCTTGCATTGCTCTCAAACAAAGTAATATCAAGATCAAGTCGATTTTTTTTTGCTTCATTGAAGGCAAAAATCGCAGCAACCATCCCGGAAGCACCGCCTCCGATTATTGCCAATTGTTTATTATTCTTTTTTTTGTTCATTTTCATTTTTAGTTCCGCTTAATTCACATAAAGTATCAATCAAAGCTTTATCATTTCCGTTTTTCAGAGCAAGGCGATACAGTCCTATGAGCTTTCTCTCATCTTTAGAAAGCTCACCAAGCTGACGTTCTTTAATCTGCTGCTTTAATGACAATGTATTTTCAGGTGAACTCCAGACATTCTTTTTAAGATCAGTACCGATAAACCAATCAATATCAGTCTTAAAAACGGCGGCAATCAAAACAAGTTTATCAAGTGAAGGAGTAGTAGTACCAAGCTCATAGTACGCATAAGTAGACCTGTCAACACCGATTAAATCAGCAACCTGCTGTTGTGTAAAATTACAGGCTTTTCTTGCGCTTTTTAACCTTTCGGTAACTATCATATAAAACCTCCTTTACACATAAATCATACCAAAAATACAAAATCCGGGTAAAAATACCCGGATAAAGTATACCACTATTCAAAAGCAATTGCAAGTCTAATATATATTAAATATATCATAACTCCAGGCCCAGAAGCCAAAGAACACTCACGCCGAGCACCTGCGCAATTATCACAAGCTCATAATCACAGACACTGCGAATCTGTCCCTCAAGCTTTGAAAGTCCCGATGCATTAATATCCATACCGGCAACCTGCAGCTGTGCAAGCAAATCCTTCTGCTTCATATTGAGTTCTTTTCTTCGCGATTCGATTTTAGCCCCGACAATATTACGGGAACCAAGCTCCTGTTTTCTTAATCTCATAAATTCACCCCAACAAATTTTTAAATAGTGTATCATAAATCTACCAATTAATCAATAAAATATCAATAAAAAGATATTAAATTAATGTGAACTCATATTAATTTAATCCATTTTTTGTCAAATTCAATTGATTAACGGCTTAATTTATGTTAAAATTAAAAAAAACACAGTCGGTGATTGAAATGAATAATAAGTTTTCACAAAAATATAATCTCATTTTTGAATTATATGAATTAATTCAGGCAAACGGATTTCTGGTAAACGGTATAGATGAAACAATTGCATGGTTTGATTTGTTTTTCAGACCATCTAATGATATTGGCGGTTTTTGTGTAATGTCCGGTGTTCAGCAGTTTTGCGAATATATAGAACAACTGTCCTTTTCAGAAGATGAATTGTCTTTTATGAAAGAGCTCGGATTTGAGGATAATTTTATCAATTATCTCAGAAATTTCACTTTCACATGTGATATCTGGGCTGTTCCTGAAGGTACTCCTGTATTCTTTAATGAGCCTGTTATCAAAGTGAGAGGTCCGGTAATACAGGCTCAGTTATTGGAAACTCTGCTTCTTCTTTCCGTCAATCAGCAATCTTTGATTGCAACAAAAGCAAACCGAATAGTGCGTTCTGCCGCAGGCAGGGAAATTATTGAATTCAGTGCCAGAAACGCCTACGGAATCGGTGCTTCTGTTAACGGTTCAAGAAGTGCTTATATAGCAGGTTGCCATGAAACAACAAATTTATTTGCGGCTAAAAAATATAACATTCCGCTATTCAGCTCTATGAATCATACCTGGATTCAGATGTTTGATAGTGAGTACGAAGCATTCTGTGCATATGCAAAGTTATATCCCGATAATTGCATTTTACTGATTGATACCTACGATACTATGGATATTGGCTTGCCGGATGCAATAAAAGTATTTGATGAAATACTTGCACCTATGGGCAAAAGACCGAAGGGCGTTCGGATAAACAGCGGTGACCTTGCCTATCTTTCAAAAAAAATAAGGAGAGTTCTTAACGAGGCCGGATATCCTGATTGTGATATTTTTGTTTCAAACTCATTGGATGAGTTTATCATCAGAGATATGCTTCAGAATGGCGCGAGAATTGACAGCTTTCTTGTCGGAGAAAAGCTTCTGAATTCAACTTCCGCTTCGGTTATGTCGGGAATATATACTCTGTCTGCCGTTGAAAGGAACGATGAAATAATTCCTAAAATAAAAATATCGGAAAATGTATCTAAAATTACAACTCCGGCACCCAAACTTTTGTGGAGACTTTTCGATAATGAAACAGGAAAAGCGATAGCCGATGTTCTGACTACGGAACATGAGGATCTTTCCGCTGTAAAAGAGTACGAGCTGTTCGATCCTGATTATACATGGAAAAGAAAGACTGTTACTGACTTTGTTGCACGTCAACTCCTTGTTCCTTTATTCCGTTCAGGCGAACTTGTTTATACCTTCCCTTCTGCCGAATCTACCAGAAGTTATTGTGCAGAACAAATTGACACTCTGTGGGAAGAGGTGCTCAGATTTGAGTATCCCCATAATTACTATGTTGACTTGTCACATAAGTTATGGACAATGAAACAGACTCTGATAGATAAGTATTTTTCATAATTTAACTTATTATATTTCACTGTTGACTAAATTTTCCGTTTCTTCAACAGTGAAATATTTTTTTTCAGCTATATTTTCAATGCATTCGATTTCACCTTCAATATAAATGCAATCTCCTGTTGAAATTTTCTCTGATTTTTTGCATATCTCTGTATTTTCAGCAAGCTTTATCACAGCTTCAGCGTAATCTGAAACAGAAATCAGAATTGCCTCAATTGCTGCCAGCTCAACATACGACTGCTCTAATTCAACACTGAATTGTCTTATCAGCCCCAACGGGAAAATGACATCTCCGGCGTTAAACAAGTATTTTTGCGTATATGTAGCACACCTTGAATCTGCTGTTTTATTGTTTTTTTCACCGGGTAAATTTAACCCGAAAAAGCTTAATCCGTATAAATTTTCTGTTTCAGACGGCTTATAAATGTCAATTTTGTATGCAGTTCCGGTCGTTATGTGATTTTTTGTCAAAGCCCAGACATCAGCTTTTGCATTGACAAAACATGCTCTTCCGTCTCTGAATTCGACAATCCCGCTGACAAGCAGATCACCTTTAACTACAGGTGTTCCGGGTTGCAGTGCTCCCCTTCCTTCAAAAATATCTGCTCTCAGAACTTCACCGTTTTTTGCAGCTACAATGTTGCAGAATTCTTTATTGTCAGTGCTTTCATAAGAAATATCTCTTTCTTTAAGTTCAATAAACATCCGTGAACCAACAATCTGAACAGAAACCCAGGATATTTCTTCAAAACTGTTATATAGCATATATTCTATGTCTGAGCTTATTATCGTGTCAGAAAATACTCCCACACTGACCGCTGATGAATTTAACACTGTCAGGAGCTGTTCATCAGACAGCCTTTCATTACCGGTAATTTCGACAGACCAAATACATGATGATAATAAATATAAAATTAAGCAGGCAAACATAAGTCCTACGGGAATACCAATTCTTTTTCTGTATTTATAATACAAAAACGGAATTCCCGTATGCTTTACGCTGACAATATTCATAAGAGTTTTTTCTGCAAGAGAAGCAACTTTTGCATAAAAACCGTATTTAACACGGATATCTATATAATTATCAGATATCTTCATATCAATGAAAGAGACTCCGTTATTTTTACACTCCCGGATAAAAAGTTCGTTAAACCCGTTTTCCAACCGAATTTCTGAAACTCCATATATCAGATTTCTAAGAATGTTTTTCATAAATTTACCGCTTTCTTAATTTTTCAGTCAGATAAACCGGATTGATTTCAACTCGCCCGAAACCGACACAGATTTATTTTTATAGTTGCAAATATTCAGACCGTTACCGCAAGCAATCAGCGTTTTTTGATCACAATCAAGAATAATTTCGGTGTCAGTATATAATTTAATGTCTTCGCATCCCTCTACACTCAAAATTCCTTCATTATTCAACTCCATAAAAAAACCGTTCTCTACAGAAATCTCTGTTAAATGAAATATTGAATTCATAAAACTGCTCATCTTATGTTTATATTTCGAAATCATGCCATCACTCCGAATTATCACTATTAGAATTTATGAATTGCGGTTATTAATTAGAACTTTTTCTCATATATTTAAGCATGAGAAAAAATAAACTGACAAAATACTTACGTTTTATTGCAATACTGTCTTTATTGCCGATTGTTTTAATAAATCTGAAAGATATAACTCAGAATGTTGCCGTAGCAGTTAGTGTTTGCATAAACATTATAATACCTACCTTATACCCTTTACTGCTGTTGACGCAGTTATTATCCTCAATTGACATTCCTTCAGAAATAAAAAAATACTCGGGTATAATTACGCGTAAAATTTTCGGCTTGTCGGGCGAATGTATTATCGGCATAATAACAGGCTTGTTCTGCGGATATAATTGTGCAATAATATCATCAAATAAGTTATATGAAGACAGAAAAATTTCTATTGATGAAGCACAAAGATTAGCACTGTTCTTCACCTCCCCGGGTTTTTCATTCTGTGTATTAATTGCCGGAGTTATGTATTATAATTCCTTCACAATCGGATTGCTTATGCTCATCTCAAATATTTCAGCTTCAATGATGACAGCTTCAATCTGCAATTTAGTTTTCAGAAAAAAACCAAAGAACAAAAAAACAACCGGTACAAACAGAACAGTATCAATAATAAATATAATAAATTCAACAACCGAATCCGCATTAAGCATTTGTTCATGGATTTTATTTTTTTACTGCATAAATGCACTTGTCAGGAAATTTCCATTTCCGGAAAAACTAATGTATATTCCTGAAATATTTTCAGAAGTAACATCAGGTTTAGAGTACTGCAAACAATTTAAAAATATATTTTATTCTTCTTTTTGCGTATCATTCGGCGGAATATGTATCTTTGTTCAGCAGCTTCCTCTGATAAAAAAGCTGCAAATTAAGCCTGCTGTTATGCTCTTGATACGTATAATTACTTCTGTATTAAGTAATATTACATTTTATATATTTTTACATCTCTTCAATATCAACATACAGACATCAAGTATGTTTTTATCAAAGAGAATTTTCTATAATTCAGGTACCGGTGCCTTTTCTCTGATACTTCTGTGTTTCGTTTTGATTTGTTATATCAATTCAGAGAGAAAAGCAAACTTCAAGATACAATAGAATATTAAAACTTGCATACAAAATATTTTTATGATATATTTAAGTTAATAAACTGAAAGTGTGATTAATTTGAAAAGAAAAATTATGGGTAATATCATTCCAAAATGCGAATATTGTAAAATAGGAAGATTATCTGCTGAAAGTACTGTATTGTGTGCGCAAAAAGGTATTATGAATAAGGATGATTCCTGTAACAAATTTGCTTATGATCCGTTAAAGCGTATTCCTGAAAAAAAACCATCCTTACCCGAGTACGATAAAAAAGATTTTGAATTATAATTATTTTGATAATTCATACGTCTCAATATCATTTTTATATTACTGGCAAATGAAGGAGAATTGAAATGTACAAGCTAATGTCAATTTTGACCGGATTACTGACGACTTTATCCCTGTTCTTTGGTATTGCAGGCAGTCCCGACTATGAAAAGTTTTGCGGTTTCTCTGAAGCTGTTTCTGCTCTGCTTAATAAAACAGATATTACTAATGAAAAGTTTATCGGCGAAAAAAGCAGTGAGACATGGTCGGAGAATGAAGAGTATAAACTTGAAGATACGGTTATTCTGAAAAAAGAAAAAGATAAAGACTTTGTGATTCTTAATATAACAGACACACACTTTGCCGACTATGATTTCAGAGCATTCACTGCTTTTGATGTTGAAGCAAAAATTAAAGCACTGGTTGCTTCCGTAAAGCCTGATCTTATAACCGTATCAGGCGATATTGTGTGTACTGATTCAACTGTATATGCAATTAAGCGGATCACTGATTTATTTGAAAGCTTCGGAATCCCCTGGGCTCCTATGTTTGGCAATCATGACAATGAAGGCAACTGTGACAAAAACTTTCTTGCTGACATTATGATGAGTGCCCCCAATTGCATTATGAAAAAAGGTGATCCCGAAATTGGCGTGGGTAACTATGTTATCAATATTGCCGAACAAAATGAAGACGGCTCAGACAGAATTGTTGAAACACTTATAATTATGGATTGTCGTGCTGATAACAGACAAAAACAAATTGAGTGGGTTGACTGGGTCTGCGATTCAACAAACAGTATAACCGGCAAATCCTCAGAAATTTCTGTTTTTACTCATATTCCTCTCGCTGAATATCAGTATGCGTACGATGCTGCATGGGACAGTGAAAAAAATTGCTGGAAAGAAGAATTCAATGCATACGGAGAATGCAATGAACGTATTTGCTATGATAACGGTCCTAATGATATTCCTGCTCTTGACGAGCTTTTCTCTTTAATGAAGAATCATGAGACAGTAAAATACGTTTTCTGCGGACACGAACATCTTAATAATTTCTCAATTGAATATGAAGGAATAAGACTTACTTATTGTCTCAAAATCGGTATTGCTTCAGGATCAAAATTCATGTTTTCCGGCGGAACTGAAATAAGAATCGACAATAACGGAATTAACAGAATCATGCACAAATCTCTTGCTCTGGGACCTGTAATTACACTTGAAGATATTAAAATCCGATAAAAATAGCGGACACAGCAAACTGTGTCCTCTATTTTTATCGTTCAATATCGACAGATTTACCTGTTTGAGCTGAAAGATATATCGCATCAAGAATCCTCATCAATTCCACACCATCATCAGCCGTAGCAAGGCACTTTGCTTTACCGTTAACAGAATCTGCAAAATTTTTGATTTCTCGCTTGAAATCTCTGCCGAAGTCAAAATCATTACAGCCATGAGGAACAATATCTGCAAGTTGATTATTTACCTCGGTATAGAGCTCAAACGGACTTAAAGACAAACCGGCTTTATCACCATAGAATACAATATCACCGCAATTACTCTTGGTGTTCAGATTAAATGACGCCTCCACATGCAATACTGCACCGTTGTCAAAACGTATCATAGCGGTTGCAAGATCTTCAACCGTAAATACTTCTTCTTCAACAATCGTTTCACTGTGCCATTCAGTTCCTTTGATATGACTTCTCGCGCCAAGCTTATCAAAGGTAGCTCCAAAAACAGTAACCGGTTTCGGGCATCCCATAATATATCTTGAAAGATCAATAACATGAACCCCAAGGTCGATGAGAGGTCCTCCGCCCGAAAGCTCCTTGTTTCCGAACCATCCTCCCGGAAAACCGCAGCGACGAAGATACGAGGCCTTTGCATAATAGATTTCACCAAGGAATCCCTTTTTAATATAATCAATCGCGGCAGCTGCATCATTTCCCTGACGACGCACAAAACCTATCATAAGAAGCTTATTATTCTTGTCGGCTGCCTCCTTCATTTTAAGCGCTTCCTCAGTATTCATTGCCATGGGTTTTTCACACAGAACATGGCATCCCGCATTAAGAGCTGCAATAGAACACTCTGCATGAGCATTGTTCCATGTGCACACACTTACAATATCAAGCTCATTATCGTTGAGCATATCATAACAATTATCATAGCAATTAGGAATACCGTATTGGGCTGCATAAGCCTGAGCTTTTGGGAAATCAATATCGCAGCAAGCAACGAGCTCAATCTCTTCACCGAGAGCTTTATATCCGTCCATATGAGCATGTGCAATGCCACCGTTACCAATAATTCCGACTCTTAAAGACATAATATTTTCTCCTATCAATAAATCTTATTCAGAATATCATTCAGGAAAGTAACAGCATTTTTGATATCCTGAAATCTTGTTGCACCGGCTTCACGCTCAATTGTTAAAAATCCGTCGTAGCCGATTTCCTTAAGAGCAGCTAAATATTCGGGAAAAGGAACATTACCTTGTCCGAGGGGATATTCCTCATAATCGGTTGCTGAAAGCTTCACACCGTCTTTTGCATGTGTATGAACAATATAATCTTTAAGAATATATACTGCTTCTACGGGATCCTGGCCTGCACACATAACAAAGTTAGCAGGGTCAAGATTAACCTTTGCGCTCTTTGTATCTGCTTTATCAAGAATACCTTTCAGCTTAGCAGCCATCTCAGGACCGGTTTCGGTAGCAAATGAAACACCGATCTTATCTCCGTATTTTCCCAGTCTTTCGATAGTTCTGACGATATTATAGTATTCTTCGCTGTTTTCATCCTCAGGAACTCTTCCTATGTGCGTTGTGATGACATTTGTATTGAAGTCGACGGCAAGGTCCATCATTTTCATTGTACGCAAAATGCCCTCTTCATTGGTATCCTTTTCATTAAAATGAAGACCGAAATCAGCACAAAGAGCGGAAAACTGCAATCCGTTCGATTGCACATATTTAAGAATATCTTTTCTGTCTTCAGGAGAAAGATTCTCAGGAGCAAGCTCTCCGCCTGTAACATAGGGCTGAAGACCTTTTACACCCATATCACGGGCAAGAATAACAGCTTCTTTGAACGGCACCTGAAATGAATCAGGAATTACACCAATTTTCATCATATTAAACTACCTCCAACATTTGTTAATTTATTCTACTATTATTTTTATGTTAAATCAATAGAAAAATCTGATTGACTTCATACTTTTATAATGATAAACTTAATCAGGTGATCATCTATGAATACTCTTAAGAATATCCGGGATATAATTGAAAAAATTTCAGAACTGAATTTGTCAACAGATAAAAGCATTATTATCGCAATAGACGGAAGATGTGCTTCGGGAAAAACTACTCTTGCAAAGACCCTGAAGAATACTCTTAATTGCAACCTCTTTCATGCGGATGATTATTTTTTACTCCCGGAACAAAGAACTGCAGAAAGACTGAGAATTCCCGGCGGAAATTTTGACATAGAGCGATTTTACAATGAAATCATCCTTGGATTAAAATCGGGCAATAGTTTTTCATATTCGCCTTTTAATTGCAGTAGAATGTCTTTGTCGGAACCTATTTATGTGACAAAGACCAAAATTAATATAATTGAAGGCTCATATTCTTGCCACCCCGATATAATTAATAATTATGATTTGACCCTTTTTGTTACAACTGACAAAAAAATTCAGAAAGAAAGAATTTTACAAAGAAATAAACTAAACTCAGAAATGTTTTTTTCAAAGTGGATTCCGCTTGAGGAAAATTATTTCAATCATTTCGATATTGAAAATAAATGTGATTATGTTTTTTATACATAAAAGTACCCGTGCCGCCACGGGTACTTTTAATTTAAAGATTTCTGAGAACTTCAATGGCCTTCGGTGCATCAACGCTGAAATCAAAATAATTAGCTTCAACAGACACTCGTTCACAGCCTCCGTCTTCAAGAGCATCAATAAATGATTTATAATCAAACTCATCTTTATCAGCAGGGTAAATACGTTTTTTTCCTTCTCTTCCGACCGGATTTGAAATATGCGCATGATGAATAGAACCGTTTAATAGTCTTAAATCGTCTGCTGTATCACCGCATTGCTCCATATGGAAAAGATCAGCAAGGGCTTTTATGTTGTCCTTGCCTGCGAGTACCGCCAGCATAACACCTTCCTTAACGGTGTTGATCATATTTGTTTCAGCCTTCTGCAATGGCTCAGTTACAACAGTAATTCCGTATTTTTCAGCTTCAGGTGAAGCGATTTCTCGCAGGAAATACCCCATCTGAGCGACAGCCCTTGCATAGGGAAATCCATCAGGAATACTACGTGCACCTGAGGAACCGAAAACAACTGTTTTTACGCCCATTCTTGCCGAATTTTTCATCCCTCTGGCAACAAATTGCTTAAGAGCGTCATAATTTACATTTTCTCCCGTAACGCGGAGAGCATTCGGCAGGAAGCAATTGGTCGCTTCACATAAAATATTGTATTTCTTTTCTGTCTGCTCCCACTGAGCAATCTGTTCATCCGTAGCATTTGCAAATAACTGAAAGCCGCATTCGATATAATCAAAACCGCATTCAGCGGCAACTCTTACATTTTCTTCATTGTCAATTCCGCAACAAACTCCGTATCTCATAAAACTACTCCTTTATCACACCAAATTTTTCATCCAGATATTGCAGAAACGCAAGGAGCAATCTGTCATTTCTTGCATTGCCGCCGTTTTCAGAATATCCGTGCCATGAGGCAGCTGCTTTTCTTTTCTGAGAAAAAGCAACGCACTGCCCTTTTGATCCGGTTTTCAGAAAAATATCTGTACCTCTGAATGAGGTAACCGCGTAATCATTTTTCATTGCTGCACTTATGTATTCCGATGATAATATAGGCTCATTATTTAATTTCCCGCTGTTAGCCCATAGAAATCCGAGTTTTGCGTTATCATCACTTCTTGAATAAAGTCCGCCTCCGCCAATAGGATGTCCTTGCGGGCACATTATCATCCCCCATTGCTTAAAAGCCAAGGGTTTTGCGATTCTTTCACGTATAAATTCATAAGCAGTTATACCGGTCACCTTATGAATTAGCCTTCCGAGAAGGTAGTAATCAGCATCGGTATATTTATAGTCTTTTCCCGGTATACCGTCTATGTTTATTGAAAAAACATATTTCAGAAAATCATCACCAATAACAGCAATATGTCCATCCTCGTCAACTCCATATGGAATGTTCAACATACCTGTTTTATGTTGGAGTGCGTGTTCCACAGTGACATCATACCAGCAATTATGTATATTATCCCCTGTTTCAATTTTTGAAAAGAAGTCTGTAACTTTATCAGAAAGACTTATAATCCCGTCGCTGACAAGAATCCCGATTGCCGTAGAGATAAAAAACTTGGTAACTGAATGACCGTTATTTGCAAAATTACAGTTGTTGTTATGCCAATATTCAATACCGTCTTCAGTTATGACAGACGCACTGTAAATAGGATCCTTCTCTTCAGATACAGCATCAAAAAAAATATTACTCATATATAATTTCCTTATTCATAAATAAGCCTTCAAATAAATCAGTTACTTCTTTTATCCGTTGCTTCAAACCATTTAATTCGTCCGAAAACATTTCTGACGGCATTATATGACGGCTTGGGCTGTCCTGAAGAATCAACAAGTCCCCATCGTGTTTCGGTGGGACATTCTTGCTGACCGCAATAATAACATTTATCCGGATCCTTATAACAATAAATTGTGCATCCGCAGATAAAATCAAGACTATACAGACGCTCAATACAATCGGTAAAAAAGTCAGCCTGACCTTTGGGAGTATGGGGGTATCCGGGAATCTTAGTAAGTCGAGGAAGCTCACAGTAAAAATGATTCACCATATCGCTTCTGAACAGAAAACCGAAATACCGTGAAGGGTCATTGCCGCAGACATATTTGATATGATCCCCGAAATACTCAGGCATTCTGTTTACAAAATCTTCAATATTCTTCTTGGCTTCACGTTCATTTGAAGCACCATACCGTTCAAGCATAGCTTTCTTTTCAGCTTTGGTTTTAGGTGCACCTCCGCTTAAATATCCGAACTCCTGAATGAGCACAGGTTTTCCAGTCATTGCCCAAAGATATCGGCAAAGTGCTTCAAATATCCATATAAAGCCGGGCATATTAAAGAAGCAACCCATATAAATATCAATTCCTACATAATCACAAAAATCAATATACGGCAGCAGCTCCGAATGAAGTAAAGCTTCAGGGCCTGCACTGTTGTAACCGATAATGATATCTTTTCTTAAGGGATACATAACCTCAAGATTCACGCCGATAAATTTTGCTGCTTCTTTGAGTGTCAGAGGAATGGTAAACCGAGGAATGCCCATTTCATTTGTTATCTGCAAACCGGAAACAAATCCCTGCATGTCATTGATAAGAAATTCACCGATCTCACGAACTTTATTTGTTCCTTCAGGAGTTCTGATATCAGCACCGAATTCAATATAATCCCTCGGATAAGGAGTTACAGCCATAACTTTTATGCCCTGACTCTGGAATCTCTGACATTTTTCCTTGAATCCCAAATATGCGGATGAAACAGAGCCGTCTTTCTCATACGGAAACGGAATATCAATCCTTATCCAACCTATATTTGCTTCGCGTAATTGTGCGAAATTTTCTGTCGGATGACACATGCCGCGTATAAAGCCGACCCTTTTACGGAATTCACGTGCTTCTTTAACGGGTTTGCGGATAAAATATGATTTAACAAGATTTCCGGGTAAGTATTTGAGAGCTGCAGTTATCTGATTTTTCACGAATTCTTCCATAATTACAAAACCTCAACATTTTCTTCCAGATTTTCTATCATTTCAAGAATACTTTCATTTACAGTCTGCTCTTTGGCAAGAAGTGCTCTTCTTTCATTCAGAGCAATGTACATTTTTTCCCTCTTTTCTCCGACAAGATCATATAAGAAATAAGGAATAACCTTAAACACCCTCGGGAACAATCCGATACCGACAAAAAGGAAGAATACTTTCTGATAAATAGTAGAGCTACCCTGAGACCACGGAAGCATAGGGATTGTCGGATCATATCCTGACCACTTAAAAAGGAAAATAGTAAATGCCGCATTAAGAGGAGACGTTATTTTAGTGATAAGATCAGTAAGAATATTCATTGTACCGTCAGGTCTTTCACCGGTAACATACTCCGTATAGTCATTGATCTCTCTTGCGACCTCAGCTTCAAAAACATTTGCCGGACCGTTATTGATACCGTTAAGTCCATGGAATATTGCATAGACTGCAACCATAATCCACTTTGAATTCTTTCCGAATTTCTTAATAATCGGAAGGCCGCACAAAAGCATTCCGGCTGCAGCAAACATATCCCACAATCTGAGAGCAATAAGAGCGTTTTTATTATTATCCTTAAATATTTTTCTGAATTTAGGAATAAGAGCAGCAGAAGGCATATCAAATGCATTATACAATAAATAAGCAATAGCCGAAGGAATAGAACCTCCGAATATTTCCTGCTGTGTTACAACATCCCAGGAATAACCGCCGTCACTCCACCAAGATGTGGCAAATCCTGCAACAAAGTTTCTCAGAGCATATTTATTTTTAAGAACATAGAACATAGTTTTTGTAATCGGTGCAGGCTTTGGCTGAAGAACGATTCTTTCCTGACAGCCTATAGCCATTGCTATATTTCCTACAGCTCCGACAGAACAGGAAATTGTAGCAAGACCGGCGAATACAACAGACATAGGAAGAGAAATTATTCCTTTATTGTTGAGCTCCATAAGCGGTGGGAATATTGTGTATACACCCTGTGAGGCTGCTTCTCCTATGTAAGTCTGAAGAAGACCGACAGTGATTCTGTCCTGAGGATTTGCAGTCTGAAGAGAAAGCAGATTGCCTCTGGGGATATTATATATTGTTGAAAATGTTTCCTGTATAAAAAGCATGGTAAATACAAAAACTATCTTTTTCGGATCATCTCCGGATGTATTTCCGAGAAATAATGCTCCCGAATAAAGTAAAAAGGTACTTACAAAATACGGAATTGCGCCAAAAACAATATACGGACGTGCTTTACCCCATCGTGTTCGGGTTTTATCATAAATCATACCCATAAGAGGATTGTTAAGCATATCATAAATACCGATAAGAGACAGTATTACGGTAACATAGACCATATCAATCTTCAGCACGTTGACGAAATATAGAGTTCTGTAAACATCAACACCTTTAAGAAGCTTTGTAGCAAACTCACCTATTGCAGGAAGAAACATTTCCTTAGGAGTCAGAACATTGGTATGAAACATTTTTATGGCAAGCTTACTGTATTTAATCTTTTGCTCTTCTGCAAGAGTTGCAGCAGAATTATCTTCAGCAGTAAATACACCCTGAACAAAATTTTTTACATTATTATTTTCACTCATTCTACTGTCACCTCACATGTTGATCTGTAATATCCGTCATCAGAAAGCGCATAAACAATTACTTTTCCTTTATTTACACCGGTAACCAAACCATTTTTATCAACAGTTGCAATAGCCTCATCCTCAGAATACCATGTGACTGTCTTCACGGTAGCGTTTGAAGGAGAAACCTTCGCAGCGAGCTCAATAGTTTCCCCTACTGAAATATCTGCTGATTTTTTATTCATCTTCATTGATTCTACAGGTACCCTTACATACACAGTACATGTATCAGAATAAGTTTTTCCGAGATATTCAAAACTTGCAGTAATTACTGCTTCCCCGGTATTTTTTGTAGTTTGAATATAACCTTCACTGTCAACAGCAGCGATTGACTCGTCTGATGAACTCCAGGAAACGGTCATATCAAGAGGTTTTTCGCAGGTAAGCGTTGCAAGAAGATTGTCGGTGTTTTTAGGTTCTATAATGAGCTTTTCTTCATTGAGAGAAAGAGACGGCCAGACAAAATCATACTTATCAGTTTCTGTGATATCAAATGATACAGTTTTTTGTCCCAACATTTCGTAATCGCCGATAAATGTAACATCGGCTGAAACTGTCATTTCTTTAATATATCTCAAAGTTGTGATCTCATCAGTAAGTCTGTTTACTTTATAAAATACTTTATACTTATTATATTCGATCTCAATGTTATCAATTTGTAAAGCATCATTAAAAACAGAATCAGTGAGTGAAAGAATTTCAGATTCATTTCTGGGCACAAAGTTTTCGGCATTATCGTTAAAGACAGCACCCGGAGCCGGATCTTCCTTCAACACCAACTCAATTTCATATTCATTGCGGTATTTTTTGAAATACTGTCGCTCAGAACCGCAAGGTTCACATGAACTGAGTTGTTCGTCACTTGTTTCACCGCATGATGGACATGAATAATAAATATAATTACAATTAAAATCAATTGGTTTTCTGACTTCCTTGTCAAAAATCTTAAGAACAGACGTAATGTCATCTCCGAAATTTACAGAAGATATCATTTCATCACTCTCTTCTGCAGAAGAAATATGATCTTCAAAATTATCGAGAGCAAATAATAAAGTTGACTTAAAGGTTTCTGATCCGTCAGTTTGTAATGAATCACTATCAACAGAAAAATATGAATCATAGCTTACAGAAGGGTTACTGTTGACAGCGTGATTCAACACTTCAACAAGGTAATCTGCGGCATCCGATGCATTTTCGGGGGCGGGAGAAATTCCTTCTTTAATATCATTCGGAGGAAAAGTTCCCTCCATTGAACGGACTCTGTCAAGTCCTATCCAGAAACCACCAACAAAAAAGATGATGAGAACAGTGACAACCGCTAAAGTCAGAAGTTTCTGTTTATCAAATTTCTTATCAGACATTTCCCTTTCCTCCATCCTTGAATTTTTCATAAAAAGCTGCTTCTTCTTTAGCAATCTCTTCATCTATTTTCCTTGTAGCCTCGGTCTCAACTACAGGCTGAGGAAGATCGTCTAAGTTAATTCTTCCTGCCTTCACTTCCTTATATATTCGGACTCTCTCTTCAACACCTTCATCATAAACGGGGTGAATACCGTTTTTCCAAAGCATAAGATTCACAAAAAATACAGCTGCAAACATTAACAACGTCGCTATAAGACCGAATCCGTAACTGCCCTCAATCAGTATATATGCAGATGCCTTGTTGTTAAAGAGTGCAATCATTACAAATGTGACAATACAAATAAGCATACCGGTTGCAGACATAACTGTTGTTATTTTTTGCATATTTCTGATACTTATAAAACCGAGCAGTGAGAACAGCAAACAAAATACAGCAAGCAAAACAACAACAATATAACAAATAAGAGCTGACAGCAGAGAAGAAAAAGCTTCACCGACGATATCTGAACCTACCATTTGTAACAGATAATTCAACGCACCGCCTGTAACAATATTTACAATTCCAAGAATACCGAAATGCGCATCAAATTGAATAAAAGGTGCAGAAATGCTTATATTTCCAGATGGAATGAGAAGAGAAACCAAAGGAAGAAGCATAACAACCAGCTTAGCAGTTACATACTTTGAACCGGAAAAAGAGTATTTGAGATTTCTTAGCTTTACCTTAAGACCTGCCTGAGACAGTTCACTAAGCTTTGCTTCTCTTATAAAGTTTTCTTCAAAATTATAAAAACGCATATTAATTCCGCAAGCCGGACAAAACTGACTGATATCTGTTAAACTCAATTTTTTTCCGCATTTAGGACAATTAGCCATAAGAGTATTCCCCCTGTTAATGATTATTTTTTTGTAGATGACCTGTATAGTTTGCAAAAGAAAGCTTCGGAATCGCATCGGACCTGAAAATTACTCTTGTAAGACAGCAATTGTCCACCTGCCAGCAAAAAGATTCAGGCAACGAAAGACCGAGAGCAGCCCTAATAAGATAGCCGAAATATGAACCGTGTGAGACGACCATAAGATGATCCCCATCAGTAGCTTCATTAAAGAAATATTTCATACATCGTTCTGCTCTTTTTACTCTGTCGGAAACACTCTCCTTACCGAGAAGAAGCTTACCGCCGGCAGGTGAAGGCTCACTTATGCATGGAACAGCCAAAGGATAGTCAGCTTCAAGCCTTGAAATCTCAGTGCCAGGAATTTCAGTATTAATTTCCATAAGATCAGGCAGAAGAATAATTTTTTTATTCAACTTAACCGCGGTGGGATAAGCAGTCTGAACAGTTCTTATCAGTGTGCTTGCATAGATTTTACTTACTGAATCAGTGACAGGGCTTTCTGCAAGTAACTGAGCTTGCATAATACCTGCAGGACTCAACGGAGGATCATCCTTTTGAAACTCATCCTCATAAGGAAGCCCGATATTTCCGAGAGACTCGGCGTGACGAACAAAAGTTACAATAAAATTTTTATTATAGATCATATTCTTTCCTTAAAAAAATTAAACTGATAATTTATAATAGCAAAAAAATTTACAAATAACAATACTTTGTGTACATTTTAATTAAAATATTTTAACCAATTTATAAAATTTTGTTTATTAAACTCAAAAATAAATGTTTTTTTTGATAAATTCGTATAGAAATTTAAGTAAAAATGTTATATATTATGATTAATAAATTCAGGGAGGAATATTATGTCATACATCAGAGATAAAAAAGAGGAGCGAACAGGTTTTCAATCAGGTTCTCAGCTGCAGCCGCTCACTGACTGCCAATGCGATTTTGCAATGGTGTACAGACTTGAAGAAACAACTTTAGACAGAATAAAGCAGCATAAAAATGCAGGATATGTGGTACACTTCATGACAGGCATTGCATGGGGTCATTATCAGGATTATCTTTACGGAGATTATGATGGTATAAATCACTGGGATGAAGCACAGCAGGATAGATTCGGAAATATGATTGTACACGGCAAAGATGTTCCGTATATGGTACCCACTGTTGCATTTGCTGACTATCTGACCGAAAAGCTACGCGCTGTTGTTGATGCCGGAGTTGAAGCAATTCATGTTGAGGAACCTGAATTCTGGGACAGAGGCGGCTATTCTCCTGCGTTTAAGCGAGAATATGAACTGTACTACAGGGAGCCCTGGTCTCCTCCCCATGAAAGTATTGATGCTAAATATAAATGCGGAAAGCTGAAGGCATATCTTTATACAAGAACAATTGACCGTATTTCTTCTTCACTTAAGGAATATGCAATGCGTAAATACAACAGAAATCTGCGGTTTTATATTCCGACTCATTCTCTCATTAATTACACCCAATGGAAAATTGTGAGTCCTGAGGGAAAACTGGCCGATATCACCGGTGTTGACGGATGCATCGCTCAGGTATGGACAGGTACAGCAAGAGAAAAGAACTGGTTTAACGGAGAACTTAAAGAAAGAACCTTTGAAACTGCATATCTTGAATACGGAGTTATGCAGGAGCTTGTTAAAGGAACCGGAAGACATATGTGGTTTCTGCATGATCCGATTGAAGATAATCCTGTATTTGATTGGAATGATTACAAGAAAAACTATTTTTGTACCGTAAGTGCATCTCTTCTTCATCCTAAAGTTAATACTTATGAAATCTGCCCCTGGCCAAACAGAGTCTTTTACAATAAGTATCCGAAAAATACACCTGATGCAGAACCTATCCCGGAAGAATATGAAACCATTCTGAACAACACATTCAACACTTTAGGTACAATTGAAATATCTGAAGAAACCGGCTTGCGGGTCGGAATTCTGGTCGGTGATTGCCAATTGTATCAGAGAGAATATCCGGACAGTTATTTTTCAGATAAAGCTAAAGAAGCCGTTGGCACTGTTCTTAATGACGACGATGCACTGATTGACCGTTTCAGAAATGAGTTATTCACCGATAATTACAATAACGAGCTGATGCTTAGGTTTTTATCTTCAAACGCTTTCCCTGCTTTCTTCTCAATAGCACTCCCCTTACTTAAATACGGCATAAAAGTAAGGCCCGTGCTTCTTGACAATGTCAGAAGATATGTCGGCTATCTTGAAGATTACGACATGCTGCTGATGAGTTATGAATATATGAAGCCTGATTATCCTGATATTAACAATTCAATTGCTTCATGGGTCAGAAGCGGCGGTCAGCTGATCTATCTGGGAGACGGTAAGGATCCGTTCAACGCAATTAATTCTTGGTGGAGCGGAAAGTATTCTGAGCCTGCTGAGCATCTGTTTGAAATGCTGGAAATTCCTTTCAATGAAACTAAGGCAATATATTCCTGCGGCAAAGGTTCTGCCGCATATTGGAAAATCAATCCTGCCGTATTTTCTTTCAACAAAGAAAATGCAGACAAGCTCAGAGACTTTTTTCTTCAATCGGCAAACAGAAATAATATTTATCCTGAATTCAAAAATTTTCATTATGCAGAACGCTCACCCTATATCATTGCAGCTGTTATGGAAGAAAGCATTAATGATGAACCTCTTATTATTTCCGGTCTTTTCGTTGATATGTTTTCTTCAGATTTTGAAATTATCAGTGAAAAAATTCTTATGCCGGGAGATAAAACCTTGCTTTATGATCTTACAAAAGCTAAGGATTATGAAATTATCGGAACATCCGTCAGAATCAATAGCATTCAAAAAAGTGAAAACAAAGTAGAGATTGATTTCAGCGGTGCCGAAATGCGAACAGCAAACATCCGTATCAAACTTCCGTTTACGGCAAAAAAAGCGTATATTGACAATAAAGAGGTTGATATAAGCTACGATAACATATCAAATACTGCACTGATAAGCTTCAGCAATAATACAGGCAACAGACATCTGAGTATAGAATGACAAAGTAATAAAGTTTAATAGAAACACTAAAAAATGCTGAAGTGAAAATTACAACAAAGCTATTGCTTAACGGATTGAAATGATATAAAATATCCGTAGCTTATGATTCAAAAATTATAATCAAAACGGAGCTTCAGCATATGTACAATTTTTTTGTTCCCGAAAACTCAAGACAAGACAATACTTATATAATTACAGATCAGAATTATTATCATATAATTAATGTTCTCCGAATGAAACACGGCGACATTTTTCTTGTCAGTGAGAATTCTGTCAGCAATCTTTGTGAAATTTCTGAAATTAACGATCGTTTCATCACTGCAAATATAATCGAGGAAAACTACAATAATTCCGAATTGCCTGTAAAAATTTATCTTTTTCAGGGACTGCCTAAGAGCGATAAGTTTGAATTGATAATTCAGAAAAGTGTTGAGCTTGGTGTATATTCAATTATTCCCACAAGAATGAGCAGATGTATCGTTAAACTTGATGATAAAAAAGCAAAAAATAAAAAAGAACGCTGGCAATTAATTTCTGAAAGCGCAGCAAAGCAAAGCAAAAGAAATATAATTCCTGAAATCACAGATGTAATGGACTATAAAGCTGCCTTGGATTTTGCTTCTGCCACGGATTTGATTCTCGTTCCATACGAATCACATGACGGTATGCACAGTACAAAAAAAGCTCTGAGTGAGTTAAAGGCGGGAATGAGTGTTGCCATCTTCATAGGTCCGGAAGGCGGTTTTGAAGATGACGAAATTGAAGCTGCTACTGAAAAGAACGCAAGGATTATTTCTTTAGGTAAAAGAATTCTGAGGACCGAAACGGCAGCTATCACTTCAGTCGGAATGTGTATGCTTTATTCGGAAACTGATTTGGAGAAATAAAAATGAAAAAGCTTCCCGATAAATTTATTCAACGTATGCGCAGTTATCCGAATTTTGATTTGGATGCATATTTAAGTGTTCTTGAAGATGAGCCGATAAAGGGATTCAGAGTCAACACAGAGAAAATATCAACACAGGAATTTGATAGCATTAACATTTTCGGCAAAGAAAAAATTCCTTTCGTTGAAAACGGCTACTATCTCGAATACGAAAAAGCAGGAAATCATCCTTTTCACCATGCAGGACTGATTTACATTCAGGAACCGGCTGCCATGGCGCCTGCAGAATGTATTGACATTGACCCGCAATGGAAAATACTTGATATGTGTGCAGCACCCGGTGGTAAAAGCACACAATTAAAGAATAAGCTTGATAACAACGGAATTCTTGTTTCAAATGAAATTATCTCTTCAAGATGCAGAATTCTTACCGGCAATATCGAAAGATTAGGTCTGAAAAATACCGTTATAACCTGTATGGATACTAAAAAGCTGAAAAGTTTTTTCCCTGAAGCATTTGATCTTATAATGTGCGATGCTCCGTGTTCAGGCGAGGGTATGTTCAGAAAAGATGATACTGCAATTATCGAATGGAGTGAGGAAAATGTCAGCATGTGCAGCATCAGACAGTCTGAAATTCTCGAAAATGCAGTGGCTTTACTTAAGGACGGAGGTTATATTATTTATGCCACCTGCACATTTTCTCTCGAAGAAAATGAAATGGTAATTGATAAATTCCTGACATCTCATCCGGATTTTGAATTGGTTGAAGTAAATGACACAATAAAAGAAAATACAGCACCGGGTATTCGATTCGATGGTTGTAACTGCAAAAACATTCATTTTACAAGAAGATTCTACCCCTACATTTCTAAGGGAGAAGGACAGTTTATGGCTGTGCTTCATAATAAAAATATTCATTATGCTACAGATAACAAAACCATAAAAAACAGCAAAAAACCTCCGGAAATTGTATTTAACTTTCTTGACGAAGTATTAAGCAGTTATAACAAAGATGATGTAAAAATATATAACAATAACCCTGTATATTTTTCAGGAAATCTTGAAATCAAAGATGGCGTAGCTTTTTCATGCGGAATCACTATCGGTGAGATTAAAAAGAATTATATACTTCCCCATCATCAATTTTTTATGGCATTAGGAACTGATTTCAAAAGAAAGATTGACCTTTCTCCGGACGATATCAATCTGAAAAAATACCTGCACGGCGAAGAAATTGATGCAGAATGTGAAAACGGCTGGGCGGCCGTCACCGTAAACGGATGTACTGTAGGTGGAGCTAAGGTTGTGAATCGCAAAGCAAAAAATCATTATCCCAAAGGACTCAGATTAAAGAATATCGAATGATATTATATTTGCAAAGTGGCATTCTGCAAATCGCGCTGTTTCTTCAATACTTAACGATTGTTTATATTAATATGAATTTTGTCTGAAAAATATTAAATCCGAACGCTTTACCATATATGGCTAAAATGTTCGGATTTAATTAATTTTAAATTTTTATTTTAACTCAAAATAACAATAACTATGTTTAATGTAACAATTGGTTTTGTTAACAGAAGTCAGCTTCCAAACAAGATTTAATATATCTTCTGCTAATTTCAATATGACTTAATTCCGATATACTAACCGTCTTAATGCCTTTTTTAAAGTTTTCTATACTTTTTATATACAATTCTCCATAAACAGCCCAAATCATAAAATCAATTTCTTTTGAATGGGGCAGATTTATCTCATCTGCATTATGCCAAGCATCTGATAAATTCTTAGACCAAAAACCTTTTTTGCTACGCAATTCACCATCAGATATATCGATTAATGGCGGAAACAAATCAAATGTCCTTTCAATAAGTTTTTCAACTTCTTCATCAGGCAATTTTTTAATTTGTTGATTATACGCTTTTTTGATTTTTAACCATTTATATAACTTCACATTATCACCCGTTTCATTATAAATCAACGCACAGGAAAAATCAATTATAATTACCTGAAAGACAATAATCAAGGTGAAGCATTGTATATCATCAATTCCGTAGGAATTGCATATCATCAACCTCGTAAGAGGATGCATATCATCAAGCCGACAGAAATACACACCTGAAGGTGTGATGATATACAACACGGCTATGCCGTGTTGATGATATACACGCTGACGCGTGATGATATAACTAGCCTGTCGGTTTTCTGTGTTTACAGCCTAAAATAGCAACAAATTATTTTTGATTTGCTTTGGCGGTGTTTATTGACTTTATAAGCAATACTCGTATTGTTGAACATAACCTGTCAAGTTTTTTATACTCTGCTAAATCTATATATTCAGTTTTGTATAACATCTCTATCCATTTTTCTGTTTCGTTTGCTTCTTTTAAAGCGATCTGTAGTTTTGCAATAAAATCAGCTCTACCGTGAGCATATTTACTTTCAGCTATGTTTGCGCATATACTCGAAGCGCTTCTTCCAATTTGATTAGAGATAACGGTTTCTTTTTGTGCTTTAAGTTTTTTACAAAGACTCAACACATCAACAGATAATTCCATTGATAAATCTCCAAGTTTATCTTCTTTCATAATATCACCCGAATTTATTTTATAACAACAAACCTTAAAAGACAATCCGTTTGCCCGTCAGGGCAACTTCGTTGTGCCGTCAGGCACACTTCATTGCGTAAGCACTTCATTTGCCGTAAGGCAACTTCATTCGTTTATGTCCGCTTTTCGGACAATGAAGTTGACATCAAGCTGTCAAATGAAGTACTCGCTTCGCTCGTAACGAAGTTATGTCCTGCGGACATAAATGAAAAATCGACTTGTCGAAACAAGTCGATTTTTGGCAGAGGTATAAGGATTCGAACCTTAAATGACGGAGTCAGAGTCCGGAGTGTTACCGTTACACTATACCTCTAAATATTTCCTTTTTGTCGGAACGTTATGAATTATACTACATGAAAACTCATTTGTCAAGAACTTTTTTTAATATCAGATAAAAAAATCAAAATATCTTTAAGTTTTCTATTTCTCCGGAATTTGTGTATGAGCACGGAATAAACCTGCGCATATAATAAAATTGATAAAAGTCAGAATATAAATCAGTAATGAAAAATAAGGACTGACAGAAAACAGCTTAGAAGCTAAATCAGCAATTTCACGCCCCGCATGTTCAAACATAGGTAAAACAGAGCGATCTGCGAGCCGTATAAGAATGTAAATCAAGCCAAAAGCATTAAGAACAGAGGAAGAAATCATAAGTTTTTTATCCTTAATGCAATAAAGCCATATAACATTGAAAAAATAACAGCAAAAAGCAGGAAGAGAAAATAAAACAAGAAAACCGGTAAATAACGGATGCTGCATAAAGGCAAGCTCACCCCAGACAAACTGACAGGCGGCTACCAAAAGATTAAACACCGGAATTAACAATAAAACCGTAAAACCTATGTTCTTCCAGACATGAGGATAAAATACAAATGAAGTTTTTCTCACAAGATGAATAGCGAGACATAATATTGAAATTATCAACAGAGTATTAATTGATTCCACTTGCTGATTCCCCTGCCATAAGCGGGGAAGAAAGAAGGAAACGATCAGAAGAAGCGACATAATACAACCGATAATAGCAGGCTGTAAATTTTGTTTTCTACGTTCGTTCATGATCATTTCCTCCTTTATAAAGTCAATAAAATTTAAGAATAAATCAATTAATAAGTAACTTTCAATGTTTTAATTTCAAAAGGTCTGAATGTAAGATTCAGTTTATCAGCACGATCAAAGCTTTCAATTTCCTCTTCAAGCATATTTGTAAGGCTAATCTTTTCAGCACCGGCAAAGAAAGATACATCAGTCTTTGTATAAGCACCTTCAGCTTCATAAATACGAACAATAAAAGCTCTCTGCGCATCTTCACAGGGTTTTATTGCTTCAACAATACAATTATCTTGAGCGACCTTAAGAAGAGGCAATACTTCAGCAGAACCCTTAATCTGCAGAACAGGACAATTAAGCATATATGCCGGTTTAATTACACTTTCTGTTCCGAAAGAGCAATCATGGGGTAATACAGAATAAACGCATCTATGAAGACCGTCGCAATCACCCTTATGATCAGGACGGTTGCCGCCCTTGTGAAGCGAAAGTCTGAGAGAGCCGTCTTTTGCACTGATACCGTATTTACAGTCATTAAGAACGGCAAAACCATATCTTGCTTCCGAAATATCAGAGTATTTATGGTTAAGAACCTCAAATTTAGCCTGTTCCACAGATGAATTTCTGGTTGTGGGTCGTTTTGCATAACCAAACTGGATTTCATGGCGAGCAAAATCATCAAAAATATCAGTATCAAATGCAGTTTTAAGGAATTTGTGATTGTCATTCCAGTCCATCACAGTATCAAAACGGATTTCAGCAGAATCTGCAAAGAACATCATATCCTGAGTTACTGTTGACTTTTCGCTTATCTGATATTTATTTCTGATAATATATGCGACTCTGCCAACGGATACAACTTCGCTGGAAACAAGATTTGAAACATTCTTAAACTTAACTTCATAGTCTGCATCGACATCCCAGTTATCCCAGGCTGCCGGAATATCTTCTGCCATAAGAAGAGTATTGAAATTCTCGCCTGAAACAATCTGTCTTCCGGCTCTCTTATCGAAGTATTCCGCAATAGTACCGTCCTCTGCAAAAGTAACTTCATAAAGAGGTGCAGACAGCTTATTCTCTTCTCTGAGGAAATTGCTGGAGAAATTAACATCATATTCTTTCAGAGGCAATGTAACAGCGGAAAATGCGGGAATCTCTACTCCGCCGACAAGAAGAATTGACTTACCGTCAAGATCAATATATCTCTGCTGATTATATCTTCCGTCAATCATAACCCCATCGGGAAGTTCAAGGAAAAGCACATCATTTCTGTCAAAAGATAAAGTATTGATGACAGTTATGGTATTATCCTCATTTCCTTTGATGATAAGAGAAGTCTTTTTCTTTGCATCTTCAATAATCTGAGTAGTCTGTTCACGGCTTTCCTCATGAGCTTTATTAATGCAAGTACCGGGAAGAATATCATGGAACTGATTCATAAGAAGAGTTTCATAAAGAGGTGCAATTTCAGCACTGTCAGCCACAATCTTTTCTTTTACGGCATTACTTACTGTAGCAAGTTCAAGATCTCTCAGAGCGTATTCAGCCTTGCGGTTATTTCTCTTGATAGTATGCTGATTGGTAAGTGTACCTCTGTGAAGTTCAAGATAGAGCTCACCTCTGTATGTATTAGGCGAAACAGCTGTATTTTCAAGCTCTTTCATAAAATCGCCGACAAGCTTATATTCAGTTTTCGGTACACCTTCAAGATTCTCACAGCGGCGTGCCATTTCAATCATTTCAAACTGAGGTCCGCCGCCTCCGTCACCAAAACCGAATGTGAGCATTCTCTTATCAGTAACACCCTTCTGCTTGATACCGTTATTAATCCTGTCATATATATCTTCTACATCAGGAGCATGATGAGTGGTATTGAAATGAGTAAATACTTTTGTTCCGTCGATACCCTGCCAATAGAAGGTATCATAGGGGAATTCATTAGTATCGTTCCAGCTTATTTTGGTGGTAAGGAAATAATCTACCGCACAACCCTTCATAATCTGAGGAATGGCAGCTGAATATCCGAATGTATCGGGAAGCCAGAAGCAATTGGATGTATAGCCGAAGTACTTGCGGGTAAAGCGCTGTCCCCAAAGGAACTGCCTGATCATAGATTCACCTGAAGTAATATTACAGTCACATTCAACCCAGACACCGCCGTTAGGCTCATATCTGCCTAAAGCTACAGCTTTCTGAATATCCTTGAAAAGCTCAGGATAATATTTTCTGATCATATCACTATGGCATGCAGACGACTGAATAAACTTATATTCGGGATACTGCTGCATAAGACTGATCTGATTCGCATAGGTTCTTGCACATTTTTTTACTGTTTCACCAACATGCCATAACCATGCCGTATCCATGTGAGAATGACCTATAATAGCAGCTTCAGGAGCAGAATCACCGTTCTTTGCTGAAAGAATCTCCTTGATAACAGGCTTCATAAGTCTGAGAGCCTCAAGCACATCTTTATAGGCAACATCTTCTGTAGCAATCGGTACGTTATTATATACCTCAATTAAAGCATTAATAACCTTTGCACGTCTGAAACTGCCTTCAGGCAGATTTCTTGAAAGCTGATAAAGAGTTCTGAGATCAAAATAAAACTCCTGAGTTTCATAGTCCTTAACGCAGATATCAGCGCCGTTATATAAAAATCTGAAATCGGAAAGACGATTACATTCAAACGGACTTGTTCCGGGAACATAATGTCCTGCATAGTACTCAAGTGCTATATCAATGACTTCACCCTTGACAGGAGTATATTTTACCATATCGCAATAATGATTTCCGTGAGAAGTTACAACGATCTTTGATGCAAAAGTACCGAAAGGCTTACCGTTTACGAAAAGTAAAGCCTCGTATCCTCCGATATCGGGTTTGATAAAAAGAGTTTTTCCGTCAAGCTCATCAGGCACGGTAAAACTGCCTTTGAACCAACAATAAGTTCCTTCGCCTTCCCAATAAGTACCTTTTACGGCCTTTTCAAAAGGAAGCTCAGGCAATGCATGAAATCTCTTATCAACATGACACTTTTCTACATTTTCCAGTTCGCCGACTTTAACAAAAATATGAGGCTCAAGACGGTCAATGAAATCTCCCATTTTTCCGAGAAGCCTTTCAATCTGTTTATCATTAAGCATATAAATATCCTCCGACAGAAGTTTTCTTATATTTTATAATATATTAAACATATTTTCAAGTACTACTTTGAAAATATGCTCAAAATCCCCTTTGGATTTTTAACTTCAACATTTTCATATTTTATATTTTTGACAAGAATAGTTTCTTTCCCGACTACAACTATATCGTTCCAGCAGATTCTCAGATAATCAGGTCTTCTTAGCTGAATCGGCTTTTCGTTTCTGCTTACAAGCACATTATTTATATGTCCGGAGCAAGTATCAATTTCAATATCACATACGAATCCGATCCGACATCCGTCATCTATATTTATAACATCTTTATTACAAATTTCATCTATAGTACAGTTAATACAAAATCACCTCAGTTATTTATACTTACTTTCGTCGCAAGAAATAACAATTATTGCTTGATTTTATTCACGGCACCTTTTTCAAGCCGTGAAACCTGCGCCTGTGAAATTCCGATTTCTTCAGCAACCTCAGTCTGAGTTTTACCAAGCATAAAACGTTTATGAAGAATCAGTTTTTCTCTGACCTCAAGTTTTTTTATTGCCTCTTTTATCGATATTTCATCAATCCAGTTACTCTCTGCTGTATTATCCCCTAATTGAGCAACATTAAAAAGTCAACCTCCGTTTTCATTATATCCAGGTTCTTATAAAGACAAGGGTTCTACAATAGATTCAA
>JAZSNB010000097.1:0-12283 GCA_045536195.1 Acutalibacteraceae bacterium | reverse complement strand
ATCTCACGTCCACTACGGATATGTTGAAAGAGCGCTGCAATCTTGTTGCTCTGTTTGCTCCCGAGCACGGTGTCAGGGGAGACAGGCAGGCAGGGGAGAATGTAAGTTCATATGTTGACGGCAGAACACAGCTTCCTGTTTTCAGTCTCTACGGTGAAGATGTATCGGAAGCAGAAAAAATGCTTGCTTCTCTTGATACGGTTATTTTTGATATCCAGGATGCCGGAGCACGTTTTTATACTTATCTTTATACTATGACAGACGCAATGAAAATCTGCGGTGAGAATAATGTAAAATTTATTGTTCTCGACAGACCCAATCCCATAGGCGGAGAAAAAACAGAGGGAACTGTTTTAGACAGAAGATTTTCTTCATTTGTGGGAAGGTTTCCCACACCAACCCGATCAGGGCTTACTACCGGTGAATTTGCACTTATGATGAATGAAACCGAAAATATAGGCTGTGAGCTTAATGTTATAAAATTGGAGGGCTGGAAAAGGGATATGTATTATGATGATACTGACCTTGTATTTATTCAGCCGTCACCCAATCTTCCCACAGTTGATTCGGCTTTCTGTTATATAGGCACCTGTCTTTTTGAGAATACCAATATTTCTGAGGGAAGAGGAACAACAAAGCCTTTTGAAATGATCGGAGCGCCCTGGCTTGACAGCAGAAGGGTTATTGAAAATCTGGGACAACAGCAAGGTGTAATTCTCCGTGAGTGCTCCTTCACTCCTTCTTTTTCCGATTATAAAGATTCCTTCTGTCACGGCATACAGCTTCATATAACAGACAGAGATGCTTTTTTGCCCTTTGATACCGGAATAAGACTTATTGATACAATACGAAAAACACATTCTGATTTTGTAATTGAAAGAGATATTGTGAATCTTCTCGGTACAGATGAAATATTAAGCTCCGATTTCGACTGCGAGGCGTTTCTTGCAAAAACAAAAACAGAAGCTTCTGCCTGGCGCAAAAAGTCTGAAAAATGGTATCTGTATGAATAACAGAGTATTTTCCGAATCAGGATGTAAATTATGAAAAAACGGTTTGACGAAAAGGAATTGTATGAGCTTCTTGCCCGTATTCCCCACGGCAAGGTGGTAACATACGGGCTTCTTGCCCAAATGCTCGGAAATCCTCATTGGGCAAGAAGTGTAGGCAATGCCCTTCATAAGAATCCCGACGGTGACAGGTATCCTTGCTATAAGGTGGTAAATTCACTCGGAAAATTAAGTGAGGCTTATGCCTTCGGAGGAATTGATGCGCAGAAGACACGACTTGAAAAAGAGGGGATTTCTGTTGAGAATTTTAAGGTTGATCTGAAAAAATATCTTGCACAGTCTTTCTGAGAGCTCAGGGAAAACTGAAACATAACCAATACACCGCACGCGGCGGAATTTTCCGTTCAGCGTGCGGTGTTTAATTTTTTTGCTTTCAGATTTTATTCTTTAATTCTTCTGCATAGCTTTCGGAAATCTGTGCCTCCACATCATATCCTCTGCTTCGATAGATTTCTGCCATTTTTATATATTCGTTATAAGCTTTTGCGTATTCTCCCGTCTCTTTATAAAGATTTGCTCTTCCGTCCATCTCGTCACAGAAATATGTGCCGATTTCCCCTGCCTTATTATAATACATAAGAGCCTCATCGTATCTTTTGAGCTCTTTACATATGTCGCCGCCGTGAATATATATTCTCCAGTCTTCGGGAAACTTTTTAATTGCGTCGGAAAACAGTCTGTACGCCTCATCGAATTTTTCATCCCATATAAGTGCAACTATAAGATTATCGATGTTTCTGGGATTCTTTGGCTCGGCTTCAGTTTTTTCCTGCAGCTCCCTGATTATTTCATTTTCCTTTTTCAGAAGGAAATACATCCATATTCTCTGCATACATGCAATCTGATAATTATGGGGATCGTTTTCAGGATTGTCACTTACTGCCTTGTCATACCATTCTACTGCAATATCTCTGCAGTAATTCATCATATACATATGAATCCATGCATAAAGCCACTTGTCCTCTGTTGAAAGCTCTCCGTCTTTTATAAGCTTTTCATATTCTGTGCGGCAGTGCATAAAATCCTCCGGATCACGGGATTTTTCGTATACGGAGGCAAGCCGCTGTGCGTAGTTATCATAGGCCAGAATGCTTTTTTTGTAAAAGTCATCAACAGTTACTTCATAAAGAGCGGCAATTTCATGCAAGGTCAGCACATCCGGCAATGTTGTGCCGCACTCCCAACGGGAAACCGTCTGCGGATTTACATTCAGCTTTTCTGCAGCCTGCTCCTGGGTAAGTCCTTTTGCGATACGGAAATTCTTCATATTCCTTATAAATGTTTTATGCATTTGAATCACCTTCATATAATTTTTTCCGAAGCTTCTGAGAAAAGTATATCATACGTGAATATTAAAGATAAGGTCTTATTTTATGACATGACTCTTACTTTGTGTATAGTTGATAACAGTTATCTGAAAAAACATTATTAAAATGAACAGCGGCACGGGAGCAGTGCCGCTGTTCATCGGTAATTTATTTATATTGATATACCTTTACATAGTCCACTATGAATTCGGTATCTTCTGCAGGAGCCGTTTCTCTTTCGGAAGGGATACCGTTTTCTCCGCGCATTTCAACAGAGAGAATGATATATTCTTCGTTCTGACTTACACCGCCGAAATCGGTACGGAATGTTTCAACTCCGTTTATGTAGAAGATATATTCATTTTCATTCCATTCGAGTCCGTAGGTGTTGAATTCTTCATAGGGATTGTTTTTTATTAAAAACTGTGTTGCGCCGTGTGCCTGATGAGCATCACCGTATCCGTCAAAATGAAGATTAGAAGTGATGCTGAAGGGAAGCTTTTTACCGTAGCAGTCGCTTTCAAAAATATCAATCTCCGTGCCGTCTTTACCTGAACCGTCTTCTTCGTAAACTCCGTCATTCATTAGCCAGAATGCACTCCATATGTCAGCCCCCTCGGGAAGTATGCAGCGGCATTCAAAATAACCGTATTTCTGACTGAAGCCATTTGCGGCATCAGAGTCAGTGTCTATTCCTGCAGTATACCAGCCTGCACCTTTTCCGCCCATGCCTTCTTCAAGATATGTTACGGGAATTATGAGATTTCCGTCTTTTGTATGCGCAAGATTCTGATTCCAATAGCTGCCTTTTCTTGCTTCTGTTATGTTGCCGTACTGATAATGCCCTGACCATACACTGCGGTCAAGCTCACCATCAAACTCTTCTTCAAATGTGATTGTAAATTTTTCCATATCCACCCTCTGTCCCATAGGGTAACAGGGAATGTCAAGAGCTACGCAGATGGAAATGAGAATAGAGCAGATAAAAGCTGTTATTTTTGTGAAAAGTTCAAACATTTTTCTTTCCTCCGTTTTAGGAATATTTCAGTTTCGTTTCAGGAGCTGTTCCCGGGTGACATAATGATTTTTTTGTCTGGTATCTTGTTTGAAAAAGTGAGCTTCTGATTTTATTTGTCTTTATTGTATCATACACTGCCTGTATTTCAAAGTCAATAAACCGTAAATTAATAAGTGTTTATTTTGTAATTTTAACTTTCTTTATTAAAAATGTCAATCAGCCTGATACTGCACTTCACAAACGGCACATTGTCTTGAATTATTTGAAGACAGGGTATATAATGTATTATAAAAGAATAACGGAGGATGATATTTATGCCTCTTTATATTGTAAGACAGGACATCACCCTCATGCAGGTAGATGCAATTGTCAATACTACAAATGAAGAAATGAAAGGCTTTTCGGGTGTTGATTATGCCGTTCATAAAAAAGCAGGAAAAAAGCTTGATAAAGCATGTGAAAGGCTTCGCCCCCTGGGACTCGGAGAAGTAAAGCTCACAAAGGGGTATGATCTCCCCGCGCGATATATAATTCATACATCCGGTCCTGTATGGCAGGGCGGTGCCGAAGGCGAAGAGTATATTCTTCGCTCCTGTTATGAACGTTCTTTGCAGAAGGCAACGGAAAAAAGATTAAAAACAATAGCATTTCCGCTCATATCCGCCGGCGTTTACGGATACCCTAAGGATAAGGTGCTGAAATTTGCCGTTCAGATAATATCGGAATTCCTCAATGATCATGAGCTTACCGTATATCTTTGCGTATATGATAAAACTTCATATGAGTTCAGCAGAACCTTATACGGTGAAATCAGTGATTTTATTCACGGAGATTCAGACGAAGGATATTGTCAGAATCCTGATACGGCATCCCGAAGATTGCAGCAGGAATGTTCAGTTGCATCTTTTGCCCCTGTTTGTTCTGATGCTGAAGAATTCATACAGGCAGACTGCTGTTCATATGCCCCCTCTGCCCGTATGGTGAATCCAAAGCAAAAAACTGTAAAAAAAAGTACTCCTGAAAAGAATAAATCTTTGCAGGAATATATGCAAACAATGGATAAATCCTTTGCCTATAAGCTTTTTGATTATATAGATGCAAGCGGATTAACTGATGTTCAGTGCTATAAAAGAGCCAACGTGGACAAAAAAACCTTTTCAAAAATCAAATGCAATCCCGATACATACAAACCTTCCAAGCAGACTGCCGTTGCCTTTGCGATTGCTTTGAAGCTCAATATCAATGAAACGCAGGAGCTGTTGGCTTCGGCAGGGCTTACGCTTTCCGACAGCTTTATATTCGACAAAATAATACGTTATTTTATTATGAGAGAAAATTATGATATATTTGAAATAAATGAAGCGCTTTTTGAATTCGATCAGATGCTTCTCGGTTGTCACTGACTGACAAAAAAGTCTATATATTGAAAAGTCTCCCGCCGGGAGACCTATGAGTGAATTTTTCGGATTATAATACGGTTGTAAGGTAACAAAAAACCTTGCAGCCGTTTTATTATTTCTGATAACCGGCTGTGTCTGTACAAAATTATATTATAAAAGGAGAAATGAAAATGAAAAACAACATCACTGAATTGGTATTTATACTTGACAGGAGCGGTTCTATGGCAGGACTTGAATCAGATACCATAGGCGGATTCAATGCGATGATTGAAAAGCAGAAAAAGGAGGAAGGGGAGTGCTATGTTTCAACTGTGCTGTTTGATAATGAAAGCGAAGTGCTTCACGACAGAGTGAAGCTTTCCGATATAAAACCTATGACAGATAAGGACTATACTGTCAGAGGCTGTACCGCGCTTATTGATGCCATAGGTGGGGCAGTCAGGCATATAAAAAATATACATAAATATGCAAGACCGGAAGATGTGCCTGTAAATACCATGTTTGTAATCACAACCGACGGAATGGAAAATGCCAGCAGACGCTATTCATCGGATGATGTGAAAAAGATGATAGAGACGCAAAAGAAAGAAAAGGGATGGGAATTTCTTTTTATCGGTGCAAACATAGATGCTGTAGAAACAGCTTCCCGTTTCGGAATAAGTGAAGATAATGCGGTAAATTATCATGCTGACACAAAAGGCACAGCTGTGCTCTATGAAAGTGTGGCTTGTGCAGTATCGGATGTGCGTGCATCAAGACCTCTGGCAAATTCATGGAAGCAAAAGATAAATAAGGATTATAACAGCAGACGAAACAGATAATAAAAAATGTAAAAGGGATTGCAGATTCCGTACAGGAAGTCTGCAATCCCGAAATGCTTTATATTCTGTTTGAGATCATCCAATCCAGGTTTTTACCGCATTTTCAATAAGAGAGGCAGTTTTGTCAACAACAGCTTCATCGCTGTCTGCAAGATTGAGAAGAGGCTCTCTTACTCCGCCGAGTGAAAGGCCTGCTCTCTTTCTGAGGGCTGCTTTTGCAACAGCATACATATTGCCCTTAGCTGAGCACATTGTATAAATAACTTCATTGATGTCGTCCTGAAGCTTGCCGGCATTTGCGAAATCACCCGCTTCAAGAAGACTGTTAAGCTTCACAAAAAGCTCGGGCATAACAGCATATGTACCGCCGATGCCGCCGTCTGCACCGATAAGTCTGCCGCCGACAAACTGCTCATCGGGACCGTTGAAGATAACTATCTCACGCTCATTGAGCTTTGCCTGTCTTCTGAACATCTGAATGTCCTGAATGGGCATTGAAGAATTCTTGACACCGATAACTCTGGGATTTTTAAGCATTTCATTAAAAAGAGGAATAGTCAGGGCTACACCTGCGAGCTGGGGAATGTTATAAATAATATAATCAGTATCGGGTGCCGCAGCAGAAATATCATTCCAGTATTTTGCAATTGCACTTTCGGGAAGCTTGAAATAAATGGGAGGAATTGTTGCAATTGCATCAACACCGAGGCTTTCTGCATGACGTGCAAGTTCACAGCTTTCTCTTGTGTTGTTACAAGCAACATGGGCAATTATTGTGATTCTGCCCTTGTTTGCCTCCATAACAGCTTCAAGGGTCTTTTTTCTTTCTTCAACGGTAAGATAAATGCATTCGCCTGATGAACCGCCTACATATAGACCGTTTACCCCTTTTTCAATGAGAAATTCCACGAGCTGCTTTATTCCTTCAACTGAAACTTCTCCGTTTTTGTCGTAGCATGCATAAAATGCGGGTATTATACCTTTGTATTTGTTAAGATTCATAATTTATACCTCTTTCCGATAAACTGAATAATTTTATGAAGAAAACTGTCAGCTGTTTTATTTTTTTGTTATATCGCAGTTTCTGCCCATTGTGAAAGACAGAGCAGGCAGAAGCATTTTGTTGCCGTTGATATTGATATTTTCAAGCTCAACCTGAACGGTATTTGTGTCGCTGTCTGTACCTGCAATTTTTGAAGGAAGATATGATGTATAGGAGATATTCTTGAAGGTTATGTTTTTCATTTCAAAATTTTCTGCTTCTTCATCATATATTTTAACAAGAATAGCTCTGCCTTCGTCACGGAAAATTTCTATATTTTCAAAATGTACACCGTCAATGCTGCCGTCACACTGCTCTGCCACGACAACAAGAGAGCCGATTCTGTCATTATCCCATACTCCGTCACGGTAGATTACAGCACAGTCACGGAAAGTAACATCGGAAATCTTTTTGTTTACTTCACCCGTTATTCCGAAGCATCTGGCATAGCCGCCCCAGGCAATGCAATTTGAAAAAGTAATATTGTTACTGTCCATCATGCCGCCCAGCGCCTTAACCTCAAATGTATCATCTGCAACTCTTGCAAAGCAGTTCTGTATGGTTGCGTTATGAGAATTGCATATTGCAAAACCGTCGCAGTTTCCGCGGTTGCCGATAATATCAACCTGTTCAATTGAAAGATTATTACAGCAATATGCGATAAATGACCATTCGGGAGAGTTAATAATCTTTATATCGCTTACATTGATGTTGCTGCAGTTTGTGAAAACTATGCCGCGGCGCTCTCTTCTGTCGAGTCTTGTAAGGTCAATTACGCCTCTGCCTGTAAGAGTGATATTGTTACAGTTATAGAAATTGACATAGGGGTATCTTGTAAGACCTATGGAGTTGTTGAGCATAGCATCGGGTTCAAAATAAATATTTTCGTCCTCTGCGCTGTTTATGTCATAATGATGAATTGCATTGATGTACGCGCCTTCTTTAAGGTAGATAACAAGGTTTTCTTCACCGACAAAGCTTGAATAATCAAGCTCATGATAGCCTCTTTCCACAACTATTACATTGTCTTCACCGTATTTTTCAATGTAATCGGCGATTTCTGCATCCTCATCGGTTTTTTCGCGTACAAAAAGTGTATAGCCGTAATACTGATTTGCACCGTTGAAAAGGAATGTGTAAATACCTGTTTTGTTGATAGATGCTGTAACCTTTCCGTCACGGCAAAGAGCACTTACACCGTGAGAAGCGGGAAGAACAATTGCATTTTTTAAAGTCACGTCTTTGCTTTCAATTTCAATATTGAAAGAAAACTCACTGTTCTCATCAACATAAATTTCTGAAAATGAATGAAGAGTTCCCGTGTCATCGGCACGGATAAAAACAACCGAAGCGTAAACGGGAATTTCCGTTCCACTTACCTTTGCGGTATAGTAGGGTGAAACAGTAATACCGTTTATGTCGTCATAACCGCCTGACTGAACATATTCGGGAAGCTCGGCTGAAGCACGTGCGGTAAGCTCGGCTTCCGTAAGACCTGCCTCTTCAAGAGTGATAATTGCTTCATCGGGATACTGAAGAAATGAAAAATCAAAGTTTTCACTTTCGGGAGCGATTGATGCAGGGCATAAAAGGTTGGAAAGAAAAATACAGATTGTGGTAAAAACTGTATAAATAGGTTTTAATAAAGTATTCATGATCATCCTCTTTATCTGTTTTTTATTATTGATATAATAGCAGAAACAAACAGAGAATACAAGAATATTATTGAATATATTGAAAAAATATGATAAAATCTGTAACCGTACGGAGGTTATGGAAATGATTGATATAAAAGGCTATGTGCTTGCCGCTTTCGGAGGTTTTCTGGGAGTATGTGAGCATACAAAGTTAAATATTTATTCAAGACGTGCGTGGAAAATGCAGGAAAAAAACATACGCCGTCTTATGCGTAAAAATAAAACAACAGTTTACGGACGAAAGAATAACTTCAAAGATGTAAAAAATATTGCGGACTATCAGAGAATTGTGCCGCTTTCAACCTATGCCGATTATGACGAATATGTGTGGAGAATGGCAGAGGGAGAAAAGGGTCTTATAACAAATATGTTTGTAAGACGCTTCACGGAAAGCTCGGGCAGTACGGGAAAATCAAAGCTTGTACCTTTATCTTACTGGGCAGAATGGGTAGCCCAGTGCTACGGCTTTTCTGCTCCGGTGGGCTGTGCCGTGAAATATTTTCTCAGAAAAGGAAGACTTCTGCCTCCGCAGAAAGGACTTCTTACGGCTGAGACATCCTGCAGAAAGCTGAAAGGCGGTACTGTCAGCTGCCTTTCATCCATTCCGCTTCTTAATCTTAAGCCACTTGTTCCGTTTTTTGCAACTTCCCCGAGAGAGATTTTGTTCCCCGATCCCGCTGCAGATATGGATATGCATTATCTCAAGCTTCGTTTTTCTCTGATAAATAAAAAAACAAGCTACCTTGGTACTATATTTATCACCACTCTTGAATCTATGTTTTTCTATATGGAGGAAAACTGGGAAATGCTTTGTGATGACATTGAAAAGGGTGTTATAAACGATAGTATAAAGCTTCCCCCTGATGTAAGAAAAAAGCTCAGTAAAAAATTAAAGCCTATGCCCAAAAGAGCACAGGAGCTTCGTGAGGAATTCAGAAAAGGCTTCGACTGCTCACCGATTATTCCCCGTATATGGCCCAATGTTGAATGGCTTTACGGTATGGGAACAGGTGCTTTATCCTTATATGCAAAGAAGCTCAGACGGTATATAGGTGAGGAAATGCCGATACATTATCTGGGGTATACTGCAACCGAGGCTTTTATGGCAGTTCCCGTTGAGCTTGATTCCTTCGAGTATGTAATGCTGCCTCAGAACGGTTTTTATGAATTCCGCCCCGTTGATTCTCCCGATTATGATAATCTTCTCACAATAAAGGATCTGGAACCCGGAAAAGAGTATGAACTCATACTTACAAATATGAGCGGTTTTTACAGATACCGCATAGAAGATGTTGTTAAATGCACTGGATATTATCATCAGTCTCCGAAAATTACCTTCTGTTACCGTCTTAACCAGATTGCAAATATCAGCGGTGAAAAAATAAGTCAGATGGCTTTTGATGAAATCGTTGAAAATCTGTCTGAATATATGGATGATCTTTATATAGGCTATAGTATTTATCCCGACAGAAGTGTTTCTCCGGGAAAATACATTCTTCTGCTTGAAACCGCCTTTCCCGTATGTGATGAGAAAAAGAAAAAATATAACGAAGCCTTTGAAAAAATGCTTTGTAAGGGAAATGTGTCTGTTGAGCCTCTTATAAAAAGCGGTGCACTTGCTCATCCCGAGGTCAGATTCCTGCGCCACGGCACATATGATGACTACAGAGAGGTTCTGAGAAAAAGGGGTGCAAATCTCAATCAGGTAAAGCCCATAAAGGTTATAGATAATGACGAGAAAAAAGAATTCTTTTTCTCGCATATTGAAGAATAATGGAGAAAGCTATGGAACTCAGAAATATTCCCGATTATAATGCCGAAGAAAAGGCTTTGTGTGAAAAAGGACTTACTGATAAAAAGGTAATTGCTGATCTTATTTCATTCAAGGATAAAAATCCTCAGCTTCTTAAAAAACGTCTTCCCACTGAGATGTATGATAAAGTAAATCTTATGTGCCGCAAGTATATGGACAGGCTTGCACGCTTCGAAATGGACTATGATTTTATTATTGACAGTGAAAAGTTTCTCAATACTGCAGTTTGCTGTCTCGAAAGTGTGCCCTGCCTTCACTCTCAGGTAATAAACAATCCTGTTGCACCTTATTGGAAAGTTGCTGACTATAATGTAAAGCAGTTTGTTTTTGTAAAAGAAACCGATGACATTGAAAAAGCCCGTGAAGAGTTTTTTGCCCGTGAAATTCCTCTGGGCAGTAATATTCAGATGAATATCGGTCTGTTTTTCTCTGAAGGGAAAAGCTATGTGCTTTTTATCTGGAATCATATGTGCTTTGACGGCGGCGGCTTCAGAATGTTCTGGTCGGATTTCTGCAGAAATTATTCCGACTATGTAAACTGCGGGATTTCTCCCGTGAATTTCAGAACAGGCTCAAGAAAATATACAGATGTATATAAGGATATGCCTCGGGAAAAAGCAAAAAAGGCAAAAAGACAGTTTGCAAATATTTCTCCCCGTCTGAAGCATCGTTTTCCCTTTGAAAATGATAATAAAGAAGACAGTATAATTATTGTTTCAAGAAAAATTGATAAAGAGTATTTCAGTAAAGCGGGAAAATATGCAAAAGAAGCAGGAGCTACCGTAACTGATCTCCTGTTAGCCTCATATATTGATGCTTTTTCTAAAATAGCAGGTGTATCTTCCGATGAAAGTGTAAGTGTTGCCTGTGCAACGGATTTAAGACGGCATATGAAAACTCTTTCCGATATCGGATACACCAATCACGTTTCTTTTGTTCATTGTGCTCTTCAGAAAAAAGGAAAGGATCTCAGAGAAACACTTAGTCTTGTGAGTAAAAAAACAAAAGAACTGAAAAATGATGAGTTTATGGGACTTCACGGTCTGCCTCTTCTTAATATTGCATATAAAACAATGGTTTATCTTCAGGCAGAAACTGTAGTAAAGCTTTTTTATAATAACCCGGTGTTCTCAGTCAGCAATGTGGGAGTTATAAAGCCTGAGGATTTTGTGCTCGGAAAAGAGGGTCCTTTCGATGCCTTTGTTGCAGGTGCTGCAAAAAATAAGCCTTGTGCCGTAATGACTGCACTGTCAATTAACGGAAATCTGTCTGTTTCAATGTGTCTCAGAGGCAATGAAAAAGACAGACAGGTGCTTGAAAGCTTTTTTGACGAGTATGAAAAGAATATAAAATCCTTCTGATTTACTATGTAATAAAAATAATCTCCCGATGTGTTTTTTAAGTCTTAACATCGGGAGAAAATTTTATTGTTTTTTACCTGACCTGAGTTCCTCCCCATTCAATTACCGTGAAGCCTGTGCGTTCGGGGGACGCAAGCTTCTGAGAAGGTATATCAATAAATTCATCGGAGGGTGACCATGCCATAAATACTCTTATTAATGTGTCGGGAGAAGGGGAGATACTGAGCTTTGCAGATTCAGTATAATCTTCATTCCTGAAGGATATGATATTATATGGATTTTTTTCCATCATAGGCAGCCAGAAAACTATGAATTCATTCGCTTCTCGGCGGTTGAGTCCAAGTTTTCCGAGGGCGTATTCAAGGAATTCCGCCGTATCATTACCCTTAACACAGAAGCCTTCAGACATATCATACTCTGCGCAGGTTTCTCCCTCCCAGTAGAGATAGTTATAAGCTTTTCCGTTTCTGTCCGTTAATGTACCGTCGGGTGAAGCAGTTACCTCCCAGCCGTTATTATATCGGGGATAGGTGCAGGTAAGCTTCCCGTTTGTTGCAAGCTTTACCGACACCTCAGTTTCCTTTTCGGGATATAAGTATATAACAGGCTTATAGCACACGTTGGGGTCAAGCTTCAGTGTGCTTTCTTTAATTGAGAGCATATCTGCTTCAATACGGAATTTGTCTTTATCACTGTAAGTGTTCTCATATGTGCAGATAACCTGATCGCCTACACACCATTCATCTCCTAAAGT
>JAZSNB010000019.1:0-5236 GCA_045536195.1 Acutalibacteraceae bacterium | reverse complement strand
CATTCAAGCTTTACCCTTGCCCATTTCTCAGACTGCAGAAAACCGCCGCCGTGAGAAAGAACAAATTCTTCAAATGCATTAAGATCGTTTTCTTTTTTAAATATATAACTCATACTGAACTCCCCTGTAAATCATTTGAGCCGCAAGGGGCGCAAAAATTACCATATCTGATATTTGCTGCCTCTTTGTCCTGTAGGGGACGACGACTCGGCGTCCCGCAGCCGCAAAAACAAAAAGGAAATTTATTTTGTGTGACCCGGGAAAAAAGATCAGAACAATAATTTATGATTCTTTATTAAAAAAACTGTTTACACTTTCGTGATCGGAATAGTGAAGCTTTTCGCCCTTCACCTTCTGCACGGTTTCGTGCCCCTTGCCGAGAATAAGAACGATATCATCTTTTTCTGCTTCGCTGAGAGCAAAATGTACCGCCTTTTCACGGTCGGTGATTATCACATATTTTCCGCCCTCTTTTTCCACATATGAAGCAATTTCCTTTGCGATTGCTTCGGGATCCTCAAAGCCGGGGTCATCAGTGGTGATAACACTGAGATCAGCTTTTTTACCGCACACAAGCCCCATCTCCTGACGGCGCAGCTGTGCACGGTCTCCTACAGAGCCGTAAACACAGATTATTCTGTTGTGAGGATATTCCTTTACCGTATCAATAACAGAATTAAAGCTCTGACCGTTGTGGGCATAATCTATAATAACAGCATAAGGAGCATCAACATTCATAAGCTCATTTCTGCCCTTAACTCTTGCTTTTTCAAGTGACCGGGCAATTTTTTCATTATCTATCCCGTATTCCTTGCAAACTGCTGCGGCAGCAAGAGCGTTATACACACTGAAAAATCCGGGCATTGCAATTTTTGCTTCAAATATATCCTCGCCTGCCTTACAGCTGAAGCCGACTCCGAAAAAGTTTTCCGTGCGGAGTGTCTTTATGTCAGAAGCGGAAAAATCAGCCTCTGATTCAATAGAAAACTGCACATAGGGCACGGTTATCTCTTTTATTATCTCCTCTGAAAAAAGATCATCTTTATTGAAAATTGCTTTTTCGCACATGCCGAAAAGCTGCTTTTTCCAGTATGAGTATTCCTCGAAGCTGTCGTGCTCTGCTCCGCCTATATGGTCGGGAGAGAGATTTGTGAACACAGCTGTGGAAAATCTCATTCCGTCAACTCTGTGATTCTTGATTCCTATGGAAGAAACCTCAATACACGCTGCCTTACAGCCTGCATCAGCCATAAGACGAAGCAGCTTATGGATTTCATAGGATTCGGGAGTTGTGTTTACGGTAGGCACAAACTTTCCGTCATAATAAGCACCTACTGTGCCTATCACACCGCTTTTTATTCCGCATTCATTAAGACAGGTGCAAAGCATATGTGTAACCGTGGTTTTTCCCTTTGTACCCGTAACACCGATAACGTCCAGCTCACGGTCGGGATGGGAAAAGAAATTACCGCTTATTTCGGAGAGAGTTTTTCTTGTGTTTTCTACATAGATACATAAAGCATCCGAAGGAAGGTTCATATCCTTACTTAAAAGAAAAACTCTGGTTCCCATAAGATATGCACTTTCTGCATAATCGTGTCCGTCAGAAAATGCACCCACAAGGGCAACAAATATCGTATCGGGAGCGGCAAGTCTTGATGAATAAACGATATCATTTATTTCGGTATCGCAGAAATTATCACATTTGTAGCTGACATTTTCAAAAATTTTAGATAAAAGCATATTTTTTGTTCCTTTTTTTAATATACACTCAGAAGAGCTGATATAATGCTGTTTGAAACAAGATAGCCTTCTGCGCTCAGCACAAAACGGTTATCCTCTGTTATATTTCCAAAACCCCTGTCTGCAAAAAGACGGGCTTTTTTTATAAATAAATCATTTTTACCGCTGAGTGCCACACCGTTTACGGTACGAAGTCCGAGAAGAATTTCCTCTTCAGAATCTCCTCCGTCACCGTCATAAACCGCAGGCTCTGCATTTATGAATGCATTTATATCACGGGGGAAATAAAAACGTTTTTTATTATAAAATGAGTGTGCAGCCGGCCCTATGCCGAGATAGGGTGCACCCTCCCAATATTTCATATTATGCCTTGAATGACAGCCGTCCTTACAGAAATTTGATATTTCATAATGGACAAAGCCGCACGCCTTAAGATAACGGGACATAAAAAGATACATATCCGCAGTTTCATCCTCATCGGGAAGATGAAGCTTGTGCTGATTTTTATAAAAGTGTGTTCCCTCTTCAAGCTTCAGCATATAAGCGCTTATATGAGGGACACCGAGACTCAGAGCAAACTCAAGAGTTTTTTCGAGAGATGATATGCTGCTGTCGGGCACACCTATCATAATATCAAGGGAAATATTTTCTATTCCCGCATTTCTTGCAAGATAAACTGCGTTTTCCACACTTTCTCTGCCGCCTGCTCTTCCGAGGCTTTTCCGTTCATTGTCGGACGCAGACTGCATACCGAGAGAAACTCTGTTCACCCCTGCCGCGGCTGCCTTCTGAAGGAAATCCTGAAGGCCCGGGGATGAAGGATTGCATTCAACCGTGATTTCGGCATTTTCATCAACCGAGAAGCCGCTTTTAACGGCAGAAATAACCTCCTGAAGCTGGACGCCCGTCATAAGAGAGGGCGTACCGCCTCCGAAATAAACGGTATCAACACTGATTAATTCATCGCCGGATAAAAACTCCTTCATTCTGCGGCGGGTTTTAATTTCGTCACAAAGGCAAGCAATGTATTCGTCTGTGCAGACTTTTGAAACAAGAGAATAGAAATCACAATATGGGCATTTACCTCTGCAGAAGGGAATGTGAAAATAGAGCCCTGCCTTATCAGTCCTGTCCATCGAGCTTGAGTATTGCCATAAAGGCTTCCTGAGGCACTTCAACAGTACCGAACTGACGCATTCTCTTTTTACCCTCTTTCTGCTTTTCAAGAAGCTTCTTCTTACGGGTTATGTCACCGCCGTAGCATTTTGCAAGAACGTCCTTACGCATAGCCTTTATGGTTTCTCTGGCTATTACCTTGCCGCCTATTGCAATCTGCACGGGAATTTCAAACATCTGTCTCGGAATATTGTCCTTAAGCTTTTCGGCAATTTTTCTTGCTCTGGGATATGCCTTTTCCGAATGAATAATATAAGAAAGAGCATCTATAAGATCACCGTTAAGGAGAACGTCCAGCTTAACAAGGTTGGAACGTTCATAGCCGATAAGCTCATAGTCAAAGGATGCATAGCCTCTTGTACGGGATTTAAGCGCATCGAAGAAATCGTAAATTATTTCATTAAGAGGCAGAACATAGTGAATATCAACTCTGTCGCCGGAGATATAGTCCATATTTTTGAATATGCCTCTTCTGTCCTGACAAAGGTCCATAATCGTTCCCACATATTCCGTAGGGGCATATATATGAGCATCGGACATAGGCTCTTCAACATAATCAATAATTGCAGGATCGGGATAGTTTGTGGGGTTGTCTATATCAAGCACTGTGCCGTCGGAAAGATGAATTTTATAAATAACACTGGGAACTGTTGAAACCAGGTCAAGGTCATATTCTCTTTCAAGGCGTTCCTGAATGATTTCAAGGTGTAAAAGTCCTAAAAATCCGCAGCGGAAACCGAACCCCAGAGCACCCGATGTTTCGGGCTCAAAGGATAAAGCGGCATCGTTGAGCTGAAGCTTTTCAAGTGCCTCCTTAAGGGATTCATAATCCGCACCGTCTGCAGGATAAACACCGCAGAATACCATGGGATTTACTTTTTTATAGCCGGGAAGCGGCTCAAGTGCGGGAAAATCCGCTCTTGTTACAGTATCACCGACACGTGCATCAACAACGCTCTTTATTGATGCCGTGATATATCCTACCTCGCCTGCCTTGATCTCATTCTTGCTTTCAAGGGATGTGGCACCCATTCTGCCCACTTCAACAACAGTGAACTGTGCTCCTGTTGCCATCATTTTCATTGTGTCACCGGGACGCAATACACCGTCAAGCACACGCACATATACAATAACACCCTTATAGTTATCATAAACGGAGTCAAAAACAAGTGCTTTGAAGGGAGCATCATCATCACCCTCGGGGCAGGGTATGTATTCTACTATTTTTTCAAGCACTTCCTCAACATTTTCACCTGTCTTTGCAGACACTCTGGGTGCTATGGAGCAGTCAAGTCCTATAATGTCCTCAACATCGGCGCATACTCTGTCGGGGTCAGCTGCGGGAAGGTCAATTTTATTGACAACAGGCACAAGCTCAAGATCGTGATCAAGGGCAAGATATGTGTTTGCAAGGGTCTGTGCCTCTACACCCTGAGTTGCGTCAACAATAAGCACAGCTCCCTCGCAGGCAGCAAGAGAACGGGAAACCTCATAGTTGAAGTCAACGTGGCCGGGAGTGTCAATAAGATTGAGCTCGTATGTGTTGCCGTCTTTTGCTTTATAATTAAGAGTTACGGCACGTGCCTTGATGGTAATGCCTCTCTCCTTTTCGATATCCATATTGTCGAGAATCTGCTGCTGCATATCACGCTTCTGAACCGTCTCTGTAAGCTCAAGCAAGCGGTCGGCAAGAGTAGACTTACCGTGATCGATATGAGCAATAATTGAAAAATTTCGGATGTTTTCTTGTTTCATGTTTAAATCACCAATACTATTATACAAAAAAAAATTATTACTTTCAATCAGTAATAATTTTTTTAATAACTAATTAGTTATGATTAGCTAACTCTAGTTACATTACCATTTACACAGTTGAATGTATAGTCACCCCATTTACATCCAGTGAAACCTACGCGGCCTTCTGCATCATATGTAACATTTGCACAAGAACCAGAATCTGGTCCAGCACCTTGAACTTCAATATCACCAACTGGAGCTGTTGTTAATCTTGTTACAGCATCATCAGTAAGCATATCGAATTCGTTTTCAATCCAGTGTAATCTAGCAGCATCAGCAAATCCTTTAGCACTACTTTCAGCAGCACTTTCTTTAGCACTATTAACAACATCTAATACGATTGGTGTTGCGATTAAAGCGATTACAGCTAAAATGATAATAACTGCTAATAATTCGATTAAAGTAAAACCTTTTTTCATTTCAATCTCACCACCTTACTTTTGTATCTAATTTAATTCTACAGTTTTTTATTAAATTAGTCAAGCTTATTATTTCCAAATTTCGACAAAATATGCAAAAT
>JAZSNB010000092.1:0-12187 GCA_045536195.1 Acutalibacteraceae bacterium | reverse complement strand
TATGATATAATATCCGTTCCTTAATATGCCGAAGGCATATATCATCGCTCGCAGAGCGATATCATACCAAAGGTATATCACCCGTTCCGCAGAGGAACGGATATCATTGAGGCACACTTCCTTACGGAGTGTGCCTCAAGGGGCTGAAATTGTTTTACAGATATAATCCGTAAGCTGTCAGAGGTCAGTTACGGTTAATTAATTATTATAAAATATATTGCTTTTTTGTGAAATTCTGTTATTCTTATATTGAGGTGATTTTTTGTGTATGATGCAAAAAATAAAAAACTCAGCTTCAATCCTGACGGGAAGTTCAGGATACTGATGATATCGGATTTTCACGCAGGCTCCCGGCGTAAGGGCTTTGAAGACGGCAATCCCTACAGCCCGAAAATAAAAGAAGCCGTTGAAGCATTGGTTGCAGAAACTGCCCCTGATTTTGTTATGGTAGGCGGAGATCAGTGTATAGGGCACAGTCCCGAATATCTTTATAATTCCTTTACGGATATTATGTCACCCGTGCTTGAAAGAAATATTCCCTGGGCGCACGTATACGGAAATCACGACAGGGAAATGAATATGAGTACGTATGAGCAGGAAGCCGTTTATGAAAGCATTCCCCATTGCTTTTCAGAGCAGGGACCCGGGGATATATTCGGTGTCTGTAATTATGTCATTCCCGTTTATTCTTCAGACGGTGAAAAAATTGCATATAATCTTTTTGCACTTGATTCAAACCGTGAAATATCGGATTATATTTCGCAGTTCGGAATAAAGGAAGAGGATAACAATATGCTTCTCCCGTTTGCCTTCGGTTCAGGCAGTGTTCAGGCGATGCCCTTTTTTCAGCAGGTGATGTGGTATTATAATACCTCTGGGGATATGGAGAAGAAAAACGGAAAAAAGATTCCCGCGCTTATGTTTATGCATAATCCGATAATTGAGTTCAATCTTATTTTCCGCAATCCTGAGGAGTGCGATATGTACGGAGAAAAAAGAGAGGCTGTGTGCTGCTCGGAGCTTAATTCCGGACTGTTTACGGCTTGTCTTGAAAGAGGCGACGTGAAGGGTATATTCTGCGGTCACGAGCATATGAATGCCTATCACGGAAAATACTGCGGAATCACTCTCGGCTATGCTTCCTGTGTCGGCTATGATATGTCCGCCCACGATGATATAAGAGGCGGAAGAGTTATCGACATATATGAAGACGGGCATCTTGAAACAACCCATATAAAGCTTTTGTCTGTAATGGGAGAAAAGGCTTTGAGGCGTCCGGGCATCTTGGAAGGCGGTCTTAATTACTTTATAAGAAATACACATCTTTGATAAAGGAGAATTTACCATGCAGAAAACATTATCATTTTTATTGGCATTTCTGATGCTTTTTCCCTCACTTATCTTAAGCTTTTTCCCTTGCAATACCGATAAGAGTTTTGATATTGCCGTATCGGATACAGAGCTTCTTGTTGACGGTTCGCCTGCTGCTCCCGAGGTATCGGAGAACGGGCTTGGATTCTTTTTCGGTGAACATAAAACCTCTCTTTTTAACTATTACGGAATAAAATACACAACCGATGCATATATGAAGGGTGTTATCACCTATAAGGTATTTGCAGAGGAAAGAAAGGAAGAATTCTTCCTTACTCCTGCCGAAAACGGTGAATTCTTCAGCCTTACCGACGGTTATCTTGAAAAGGAAAAGGCACATAAGCTTATTTCTCTTGAATTCACTCCCCTTGATAAGGAGACTGCAGATTTCTCCCTTCACGGTGTGGGACTTTTCAACAGAGAGATTCTTTCCAATGAAATATATATTGAAAACGATGAGCTTAAGCTCGGTATAACTCTTCAGTGGGGCGGAGCTCTCAGCTATCTTGAGGACAAAAACTCTTCGGTTGAGGCTGTTATTGTTGACGGTGTCACAAAGGTTGACTCCGATGCCTCATCCCGCTACGGCGTGAGAGCAAAAAACAGACACGTTAATCTTATCAATGCCAACGATACGGGAAGACTTGTTCAGCAGTCCTATTACGGCACAGGTGACTGTGAGCAGTACACCGGCGGCGTATATATGGATAATAAGTGGAACTATAATCCCGTGCAGGGCGGAAATCAGTTCAATGATGCCGCAAAGACCGTGGATATAAGAATAAGTGAAAACAGTATTTATATCAAATGCCGTCCTCTTGACTGGGCAAAGGAAAAGGAATATATCACTCCCTCTTATATGGAAGCAACATATTCCCTTGATGGCGGACTTGTAAAGGCACAGTGCAGCTTTGTGGATTTCTCAGGCTATCCTTCAGCCGAAACCACTCAGGAATGTCCCGCATTCTACTGTGTTGAGCCTCTCAACCGTTTTGTATACTACGGCGGAAATGCTCCCTGGACAGGTGACAGCACACTTTCTTATGAGAATGACCTTATTTTCTGGCCGGATGCAGGCTATCCCAATTTCAATGCAACGGAAAACTGGGCAGCCTTTACAGGTGAATTTGACGACAGCTTCGGTATAGGCGTTTATGTGCATAATGAGGTTTCGTTCCTTGCAGGTGTTTTCTCAAGAGGAAACTGCACCACTTCAGATCCCGCAACAGAAGGTCCTACCTCATATATTGCAGCTGTTGAACTCTACGAATTCAGAAGCTTCAACCCCACATCATACGAATTTTATCTCACAACCGGAAATGTCGGTGAAATCAGAAATAATTTCAGTAAGGTAGCAGAAAAATGAGTATATATAAAATAAGATACGGTACTCCCGAGGAGATAACTCCTTTTACTTTTTCACCGGAACCGAAGACGGAAATAATAAATATTTCTCCGGAGGAAAAAGAGGACATCTGCTTTAAGACAACCACCGGCGGCTGTGTTTTCAGTATAAAAGTACCCGATGATACAAACTATTACGGCTTCGGACTTCAGCAGAAGGGCTTCAATCAGAAGGGGAGCCGTCTTCAGATAAAGACAAATGCGGATGCAAATGCCAATAACGGCAGCTCCCATGCCCCCGTGCCCTTCTGTGTTACGGATAAGGGCTTCGGGATTTATGTTGACAGTGCAAGATATGTTTCGTTTTACTGCGGAAAAGAGAAAAAATCAAAAAAATCCGCTACACTTGAAAAGGAAATTGCTCTTTCAGAAGCAGAGCTTTATTCTGCAAAGAAAACCGCAGGTGAAAAATATCTTGTGATTGAAATACCTGTAGCAAAGGGTGCGGATATATATATTATTGAGGCAGAAAGCGTTCTTGATACGGTTTCGCAGTATAATCTTCTCTCGGGCGGCGGCTGTATGCCGCCATTATGGGGACTTGGCGGCTTTTACCGTTGCTGCGGAAGGTTCAATGAAGAGCAGGTAAAGGCTCTTGCAAAAAGGATGAGAGAGTATGAAATCCCCTGTGATATTTTAGGTCTTGAGCCGGGTTGGCAGACAAAATCCTATTCCTGTTCTTTTTTATGGGATGAACAGGGAAGATTTCCGGATCACAGAAATACGGTGAAGGAGCTTGTCAGTGATAATTTTCATATAAACCTCTGGGAGCATTGCTATACCCATCCCACCTCTCCGGTTTTTGATGAGCTGCTGCCCTATAGCGGGGACTGGCTCCTGTGGGAAGGTCTTGTGCCTGATTTCACTATGCCCGAGGCAAGAAGAATTTTTGCCCGCCATCAGAAAACACTTGTTTCTGAGGGTGTTTCGGGCTTTAAGCTGGATGAATGTGACGGAAGTGATTATACCGGCGGATGGTTTTTCCCGGACAGCACAGAGTTCCCTTCAGGTATAGACGGTGAAAGATATCACAATCTTTTAGGCGTGCTTTACTGCAAAACAATGCTTGAGGCTCTTGAAGATAAAAAGACATTTTCACAGGTGAGGGCGCTCGGTGCTCTGTCGGCATCATATCCTTTTGTATTGTATTCCGATTTGTATGACCAGAAGGATTATCTCAGAGCCACGGTAAACAGCGGTTTCTCGGGAATTCTCTGGTCTCCCGAGGTGCGTCATGCGCAAAACAAGGAAGAGCTCATAAGACGTATGCAGTGTGTGGTATTTTCAGCTATGGCACTTACAAATGCCTGGTATCTTGACGAAATGCCCTGGGAAACACACGGCTGTGTGAAGGAAATCAAGGAGCTGCTTGAGCTGAGAATGAGTCTTGTGCCATATCTTTATTATCAGTATTATCTTTATCACACAAAGGGAATTCCTCCCGTAAGAGCACTTGTATGTGATTTCAGTGATGATTTTACCAAGGAATGTGAAGATGAATATATGTTCGGCAGCAGTCTTCTTGTTGCCCCCATACTTTATCCCGAAAATAAAAGAGAAGTGATTCTTCCCGAGGGAAAATGGTATGATTTTTATACAGGAGAGGAAAGAAGCGGCAGGTTTGTTTACGAAAGCAAAAATATTCCCGTGTTTGTAAAAGACGGTACTTTGCTGCCTGTTGCAAAGCCCTTACAGTATATGAATGATGAAGCCGTATTTGATATCACCCTTGTTTCTTACGGCAATACAGAAAACGTACAGGCACATCTTGTTGATACAAAGGACGGCTCAGACTTCACCCCTCTTAGTGTTCTGAGTGACACAACAGGAAAAATCGGTGAAAAATATAATATTGTTTCACACAGAAAAGCATAAAATACAGCAATAAGATTATTACGGCTTTCATATTCGCTCCGATGCGGCAATAAACCGCAGTATTCGTCTGAAAAATATTAAAAAGTACCATTTCCCGAAAAAAGGTAATGGTACTTTTTTTGTCTTAATTCAGAGAGCTTTAGTCTGCGAAGCTTATGCCGTATACGGCAGAGGACATTTCAGCCTGCTTGTCAAGGGGACAGCCGTATAAGGTTACCGAAGTGAAGCCTGAAGCAAGAGTTTCGGTGTTCAGGTTTTCGGAATAATCGGCAGTAAGAGTGAATGCCCCGAGTCCTTCAAGATATTTACCGTCGCTGAGATTATTGTTATGAAGCGACAACGTATTATATCTGTATTCGGATGAAAGAGACAGCTCTGTAAGATTGTTGTCGTTGAGATATACACTTGCACCTTCAGAAAATACAAGGGTGGAGGAAATTTTTTCAAGGCTGTTTTTTGAAAGATCAAGTGTAATAAGCTTTGAAAGAGCTTCTATCCCCTTGGCGGATGAAACAGCATTGTCAGAGGCAAACAGCTTTTTAAGCCCGGTACAGCCGCTTAATGCTTCAAGAGATGAAATATCATTTGATGTTATATCCAGTACGGTAAGCTTTGCGCAGCTTTTAAGAGGTGAAAGATCGGAAATGCTGTTGCTTGCAAGGATAACTTCGGTAAGATATTCTGAGGATTTTTCAAGCACCGAAATATCACTTATTCCGCAGCCGGAGAAATTTACGTTTGTGAAAAGTACACAGTTTGATAATGTGTCAATAGTGCCGACAGGATTTCCCGAGGCATCAATTTCTTTAAGATATATCATTTCCGAAAGGCTTTCGAGGGATGAAAGCTCAAGATTTGCTATTCCGAGTTCCGTTATCTCTTTGTTTCCCTTAAGAAAACTGATATCACGGATTTTTGTGCCTGAAATATCAAGGGATGAAATACTCTTACAGCTGTTATACACCGTATCGATGTTTTCGACTGAGGTACCCGAAATATTCAGAACTCTCAGATTCTCTGCCTCACCTTCTTTTATGCAAAGATCAGTGATAAGAGGATTGCCCGAAATATCAAGACTGTAAAGATTGGGATAGCTTCCCACCTTCAGGCTGTTGTAGAATTCCTGAGACATATTGCAGTTTTTAATTTTTATTGATGAAAAATCAAACAATATATCAGAAATAAAGCTCTCAGCGGTTATAGTGCAGTCGGAAAAGTCAATATCTGAAAGATTTTCAAAGAAGGAAAAGCTCATAATATCTTCTTCGGTGATTGTTTTATCCTTGAGATGTAAATATGAGGTATCTGCTTTATACTCCTCGCCCGCAATATACACCGGGGGAGAGAAAGAAAAATCCGAAAGGCTTATTGCAACCGCGCAGATAAAAACCAGAAGCACAGCTGCGGATATAATAAAAGGCTTCTTTTTATTTTTCTTTTTTTTACGCTTGTTTTTCTTTTCTCCGGGGGAGGGTACGGGGGGATTTTCTCCCTTTTGCTGCTTTTGTGCAAGGTCATTGGTTTTTTCAGAGGAAGCTGCATCCGTCTTTGTATCTGCAGGGGAAGCAGCTTTTTCTCTTTCAGATGAAGCCTTGTCGGAAGGCGCATCTTTAATTCCGAGATACTGTTTCATTTCCGCAATCAGCATATAAAGGGCTTCTTCTCTGTTTGTGTAGCCGTCCTTGAACTGAATATTTGATAAAAGAAAGCTGAATTCTGCATTAAGCCCGCATTTTTCCACCATAAAGGGAAGAATCAGCTTTTTTTCGTTTATTGCATTGTCGATTTCCTTGGGAATCCATTGGGATGTCTGCGCTGCCTTTGAAAGCACCAGAAGAAATATTCTGCAGTCTTTTATGGCTTTTGTTATTTCCATGGCATAGCTTGAACCTCCGGGGATGTCCTGAGGTGCCATCCAGGCGGATATGCCGTTACGCTTCAGTTCTTCATATATGTATGAGGCAATTCCGAATTCATCGGATTTGTAACTTATAAAAACATCTTTACTCATAAGCCGTCCTCCTGATTTTTATAGCTATATTATTATACCATATTTGCAATGTGACGGTAAAGATAAAATTAATTTATTTTTTGCTTGACAACAAACTGTACTATGTGTATAATACAGTTGTAAAGTGTATTAATACATTAATACAGTTAAGGGTGTGAGATTATGATTTCATTTGATTCTTTTATCCCCGATAAAATACTTCCTATTTATCTTCAGATAATACTTTTTATAAAAAGAGGAATTATCGGGGGAACAATAAAAAACGGAGATGAGCTTCCTTCAAGAAGAGTGCTGTCGGCACTTCTGGGTGTGAATCCCAATACAGTGCAGAAGGCTTTCGCTCTTCTTGAAGAGGAAGGACTTATTTCTTCAAGAGCAGGAGCAAAAAGCATTATCAGTGCTGATGAAAAAACTGTTGAAAAAATAAAGGAACAGCTGCTTCGGGAGGATATACGAAGTATCACTTCCGCACTGAAGCTTATGGGACTTTCAAAAGAGCGTGCTGCTCAGCTTATAATTCAGTATTGGGATTGAGGTGAAAAGGATGAAAAAGCATTTATCTGTGTTTTATCTTATTGCAAGAGAAAGTATTTACAGAATCTTTTTTGTGTGTATTCTTTCTGCCGCCGTGCAGACGGGGATGTTTATTTTGCAGGCGGAAAAGCTGACGCAAATATCTGAAAACCCGTCGTTATCCCTTGTTTTCAGTCTGTCTTATATACGATATATCTTTTTTGCTTTTCTTATAGCCGTGTATATTCTGCTGATAAAAACGGGGCTGCAGTTCAATTCAAAAACCGGTTACACATTAAGACGTCTGAGAGTAAGTGAAAACAGAGTGTTTTTATGGCAGAGTGTATATAATTTTACCGTGCTGCTTCTTGTCATTCTTTCAGAGGTTGTGCTTTGCTTTGTTCTTGCCCTTGCCGGCTCAAGGATTCTGCCCGAGGAATATATCACGGGGCAGAGTATATACATCGCCTTTTATGATAACAGCTTTTTGATGCATCTGTTTGCAGGACGTGACATTATAAGAATTATAAGAAATATTACGGCTCTTGTTGCTTTTGCTGTTAATTTTGCGGCTTTTTCCTTCCTTTTCAGAAGAGGCAGAAAATGGGCAGGTGCTGTTATCACTGCGGCGGCAGGCTTCTTTCTCTATGTGAAAAATGATAATTTTGAGCTGCTCGGGAATGATATTGCATTTCTGGTATTCTTTGCGGCGTCGGCATTTATCAGCGCGGCTTTTGTGCTTACAAGGGGGGAACAGTATGAGTGACAGATTAAAAAAATATCTGCCTGTGGGAATAAATTCATCCGCTGTGTTCAGGTATTCTGCTGCAGGCTATATATTTTCCTTTGTTTTTTCAGTGTTCTGGTTTGTTATGAAATTTACATCTGCTCTTAACGGACTTTATTATTATAACAGCTCGGGAAACAAAGTATTTATAGTGGATGTTAATATGCCTGATTTCAGATTTATAAGAGAAGACTGCTTCAATGTGTTTTTTATAGCGGCTGTGCTGAGTTTTGCTTTTCTCGTTTATAATTTTCTTTATCATTTCACGGGCTCAAAAAGTATATACACAATGCTCAGACTCAAAAGCCGTAAGGAGCTGATAATAAGGTGTGTGAGTGTACCTGTTGTATCAGTGCTTGTGATTATTCTGAGTACGGTTTTTCTTAATTTTGTCTTTTATCTTATATATATTCTTCTGGTTCCCGCCGGCTGTCTTCTGCCCGGATGGGAAAGAATGTGGAGGTTTTAGTATGCTTAAGATCAATGAAGTAACAAAAAAATACGGAACAAAAACTGCTCTCTGTAAAGTAAGTCTTGAATTTCCCCGCGGTGAAATCGTAGGCATATTCGGAGAAAACGGGGCAGGCAAGACCACACTTATGAAGAGTATTCTGCAGTTTATCCGTTATGAGGGTGAAATTACGCTTGACGGAGAAAAAATAAGCCACCGCAATATTGAAAAGCTGTCCTTTGCCACCTGTGAGCATTCATTTTTTCCTGCTCTCACACCCGCGGGTCACATGGAGTTTTATAAGGAGCATTTTCCCTCTTTCAATGAAAAAAGATTCAGGGGGCTTATGGAATTCTTTTCTCTTCCTCTGAAAAAGCCCTTGAGAGCCTTTTCAACAGGACAGAAAAATCAGTTTGAAGTAATTCTTGCCCTGTCTCAGGGGGCAGATTACATTCTGATGGATGAGCCCTTTGCAGGAAATGATATCTTCAACCGTGAGGATTTTTATAAGGTTCTTTCGGGTATACTTGAGGATAATGAAACGGTTATTCTGTCAACACATCTGATAGAGGAGGTATCCTCATTTATCTCAAGAGCCGTTCTTATAAGAGACGGCAGCATAACAGGTGATATAAAGACAGAGGAGATAGAAAACAGCGGAAAAACACTCACATCGTATATTAAGGAAATGTATAACTACCGGGGTGACAGAGTAAGCAAGGCTCTTGATGATATTACGGGAGAGGCGGAGCTGATATGAAAAAGATTCTTATTATTTTATCGGCAGTGATATTGGCGGTTTCAGGCTCTGCGGCAGTAGTTGCTGTGAATATCAATAATATGTCAGACGATGTAAGCTACCGTCTTCTTGAGGAATACGGCGACAGCTCGTATCTTGACGGAGTTTCTTTTGTAACAACGCTTGCTCACGACAGGGTGCTTTTGTGGGAGAATATTTTTGATCCCTCAGGAGATACAGAAAGCACGCTTTCCTTCAGAAAAACAGGCCATCCCTACAGATATCCCCGTTATATACCGGGTATTACTCTGATGTGGACGGATATTGAGTATTATCTTGATTATGCAGGTGAAATAAGTGAAGAGATAAAAAGAACTGCCGAAAGGGTAATAAAATCCGGCGGAAAGGAAACAGTGAGAATCAGAACTGCAGATTATTATGAATACTATCCTTTGTTCTTTTCTCTGGTTCTTCCTGAGTTTTCTGTTGAAAGGACCTACACCCGCGGGGAGGAGAATCCCGTTCCCGTTTATTGCACCGATATTTCGGAAGAACGGGGAACTGCAATTTATGAAGCCCTTGCGGATTTTATAAAAATACCCGTGCTGAAGGACGAGGTAAGAGAGATTACCGTTGAAGCCGAATATACGGGGAATGAGAATGTGGAAGGATGCTCATATTCCTCGGGCAGAGGCGAAACCTTTGAATTCAGTTCATACTCCGTGACTTTTAGTGACAGATGCTTCTTCTCTTTCCGCAACAGGACTGTGGGAGCCGAAGGCAGGGAAGGACAGCTTACTGATTCTTCTCTTATCCCCGGAGGCTACGGAATCTATTCTTTTACTTATAATGAAAAGGATGCGGATATTGAAGGGATGAAAAATGTATATCCCTTGCCTGATGATTCAACTGTCATAAATCTTTACGGCGATGAGGAGAATTCGCTTTTGTATCTGTATCTTTATAAAAACGGAAAATATGTATTTGATGTGATAGACACCGTCACAATGAAAAGCATAGCTGAAACAGAGGTTTTTACTTACTCTGATTCTGCCGATTGGGTTTACTTTTATACAGAAAAGGATTTTTCGGTGTTTGTGAAAAACGATTTTGAAATTAAGGTTGTTGAACGCTCCGGAAACGGCAGCTATGAAATTGTCCTTGATTTTGTTATACCTCAGGAAAACGGATATAACTGGACTGCGATACCCTATGAGGCTTCCTGGCTTTATGACGGAGAAAAGCTTATCATTGCCGTGCCTGATGAAGGCTTTAATGCCTATAACGGCAAGGTATACTCGTGCCTTCTCGGTGCTTATGTGCTTAACAGCGAGGAAATGCTGTACTACGGCAGATGGGCATGCTCACTCAGTGAGAAAGCAGAAAAGTATCAGACCTTCTGTACGTATCTTCCCGAAGAAATGGTGAAAATTATAAAAAAATGATTCTTTCTGAGAGAAAAAAAGGGGATAATTCTTAAGATGATTTTATTGGTGAATAAACTGTTAATTTTCCCTTTATGCTATTGAAAAATTTATGCGGATAGTGTACTATAATATATGGATTGTTAAAAAATTAACATTTAATAAAATAAACGGTTTTTCCGTAAGTATAAAGGAGATTTACTATGCAGAGATTTACTTTACCCAGAGACATTTATCACGGTAAGGGCGCACTTGAGGTACTGAAAACACTCAAGGGCAAGAAGGCTATTGTTTGTGTGGGCGGCGGCTCAATGAAAAAGTTCGGCTTCCTTGATAAGGCAGTAGCATACCTTGAAGACGCAGGTATGGAGGTCAAGCTCTTTGAAGGCATCGAGCCCGACCCCTCAGTTACAACCGTTATGAAGGGTGCTGAGGTTATGGCTGAATTTCAGCCTGACTGGATTGTTGCCATCGGCGGCGGTTCCCCCATTGATGCAGCAAAGGCTATGTGGATAAAGTATGAATATCCCGAAATCACATTCCCCGAAATGTGCAAGGTTTTCGGAATTCCCGAGCTTCGTCAGAAGGCACATTTCTGTGCGGTTTCATCCACATCGGGCACTGCAACAGAGGTTACAGCCTTCTCTGTTATCACAGACTATGAAAAGGGTATCAAATATCCTCTTGCAGACTTCCAGATCACTCCCGACGTTGCAATAGTTGATCCCGAGCTTGCCGAAACAATGCCTAAGAAGCTTGTTGCTCACACAGGTATGGATGCTCTTACTCACGCAGTTGAAGCATACGTTTCCACAGCAAACAGCGATTTCACCGATCCTCTTGCTCTTCACGCTATAAAGCTCATCAAGGAGCATCTTGTAAAGTCCTACAACGGAGATATGAATTCACGTGCAGTAATGCACAATGCTCAGTGCCTTGCAGGTGAAGCCTTCTCAAATGCACTTCTCGGTATTGTGCATTCAATGGCTCATAAAACAGGCGCAGCATTCGATGATTTCGGTGCACACATTATTCACGGTGCCGCAAATGCTATGTATCTTCCCAAGGTTATCGCTTATAACGCAAAGGAAGAAGCTGCTCAGGCACGTTATGCTGAAATTGCTGATCACATTGCTCTCGGCGGCAACACCAATGCCGAAAAGACAGCCGCTCTTATAGCATTCGTAAGAGAGCTCAATGATGCACTTAATATTCCTCAGTGTATTAAAAACTACGGTGCAGACAGCTACTTTGCAGAGCAGGGCTTCGTACCCGAAGAGGTATTCCTTGAAAGACTTCCCGAGATTTCTAAGAACGCAGTTGGCGATGCCTGCACAGGCTCCAACCCCAGAGCTATTGACCCCGAGCAGATGGCAGCTCTCCTCAAGTGCTGCTACTATGATACAGAAGTTGATTTCTGATAAAGCTTCACAGATATTTATAGTTGCCTGTAAGATATTGCAGGCAGCTTTTTTTTGGTTCTTCACGGAAAGTTGGGGAATGATGTCGGCACGGGAGTGCCGGGGAAAAGTTTTGCTTGAGCTTTTTCAAAAGCTCACGGTGTCAAGAGGCAGAGCCTCTTGTCGCACTCCGCAGAGTGCGAAATCTCTTA
>JAZSNB010000126.1:0-77937 GCA_045536195.1 Acutalibacteraceae bacterium | reverse complement strand
CTCCCTCAAAGAAAGCCTTGAGGACACCGTAAAATGGATAGCCGAAACCGAAAAAGCTCAATAAGGTTATAATAAAATAAAAACGATCTGTCTCCGAAGCAATCGGCGGCAGATCATTTTTTTTGAAATTCTTTTCCCGTGATAAGATAATTTATGGAAACATTAAAATAATCAGACATCTGAACAAGTAAATCAAGGGAAGGCTCTCTTTTTCCGTTTTCATAATACGAAAGAGATTCTCTGGAAATATTAAGATCCATAGCAACCTTAAGCTGATTAAGATTTTTTTTCTTTCGTATTTCCTTTAATCCGACCATAAAATTCCCCCTTGATTTTATTGTAACAGTTTGTTACAATAAATATGTAACATTGTGTTACATATGGAGGCGAGATTTATGAATATTCCCCCTGTGGTCGGTACTTCTGCAGTTGATTTTAATATAAAAACTGATACTCAGACAAAAATCAAAGCAATACAAGCTGTTGTAGATGTAGCAATTGATTCATTTTCAGCAGGTCTTATAAGCAGATACAGCAATGAGGTTGATGATATTAACGGTGTTATCAATATGAAAAAAAATAATTGTTTTATCGCTGAGCTTGGAGAAGAGTTTATGTTCTATTCCGCTTTTGTAAGAAGTTTTGACAGTAGTTTTGGAAATGTTCTTGAAAAAATCGGTAACAAGATTGCGGAATTATCTTATGAAGTCAAAGGAAATATTAATTCTTTTATTTTACCTGATCAAACTCAGAAAATCGCAGGTATTTTAGACAGTTATCTCGGGCATGAGGCACAGCCTTTAGTAGAGCATTATTCTTTATATACTTCAATATATCCAAAAGAGACGGCAAGCTATAAAAGACATCATTATACGGATAATTATTTTTATTGTCCTGAAAAAAATGAACACTATCTTATAGAATTAAAAGCATCAGGTGATCTTGATAATAAAAAGGCACGTGCAGAAAAAGCAGCATTGCTGGAAGAGTATTTTTTGCTGAAAAATAGTTTGCGTAATGAAGCAGATGCAAAAATAAAAATATTTTTTGGTACTGCTTATAATAAATTCGGAGAAGGCAAAGAATGGAAACAGGAGAGAGTTAAGCAATTTTTTGCAGAAGAAGAGCTTTTAATCGGCAAGGAATATTGGAATTTTGTATGTGCTTCTCAGGACGGATTTGATATTGTTTTTGAGCAATACAGAAAATCTGCTGAAAAAATCAGAATGGCATTAAGAGAAATAAAAGGATTGTATTTCTGATGATAGATGTTGACAATATTAAAAAGTATATGATTATCAAAGGTGATTGCTTTTCCGCATTAAAGAAAATACCGGATAATTCTGTGCAACTGATACTTACTGATCCTCCGTACAATATTGCAAAATATAGTACCGGGAACATAAAATTTAATTGGAGATCAGACATAAATAATGATTTGGCTCAGTGGGATCTTGTTGAATTCGATCCGGGGTCTCTTGTTAATGAGTTCAAGCGTATACTCGCACCGGACGGTAACATTTTTATATTTTGTTCTTATAACACAATAGGTGAATATCATAAAGCGTTTGATCCTGAGTTTGATACATTTCAATTTATGGTATGGCATAAAACAAATCCTGTACCTAATTTCAGAAAGTCATCATTTTTGAATAGTTGTGAGTTGATAGCTGCTTGTTGGAATAAAGGACATATATGGAACTTTTCGTCTCAGTCTGAAATGCATAATTTTGTAGAAAGCAGTATTTGTATGGGAAAGGAAAGAATAAAAAACAGTGAGGGGAAAAATCTTCATCCGACTCAAAAGCCAATAGCTGTTCTTGAAAAAATTATCAGAATAGCTTCAAAAGAAAATGGGCTGATATTAGATTGTTTCAACGGAGTGGGAAGTACAGGTGACGCAGCTCTCAAAAATAACAGGAGATACATAGGAATAGAAATAGAAAAAGAATATACGGATGCAACAATAAAAAGATTACAGAGGTATAATCTCTGATATGATAACGCAGTCAAACATGGCTGCGTTAAATATTTATAAAAAAACTATTGCAAAAAGCATAAAGTTATATTATAATAATTAAGCTGATGATAAATCAGTTTATTTTTCATATAATAATTTTGGATTTTGCTTCTGTCATGCGGTGTGTTGGTCCTGTGCGACGGAGCGCCGCGAACCATGTCAGGCGGGGAACCGAGCAGCATTAAGCGGTCAGCCCGTGCGACACAGTCCGCCTGCACACCGTGTGACAGAGGCAAAATTTTTTTATTATATAGGAAATTGCTCGCGTTGTGAGCAATTTAGCTTACAACAAGAAACACCTACAGCCCCCAAGATTGGGGGTAGGGGTTGATAAATCGTAAGATTTTTTCTTATTATGTTAACTGAATAAAAAAAGCCGGCTGTTAAAGAAGCTTGTGCTTTTTCCTGTTCTGCCGGCTTGTGCCGCAGAGCTCAGCTTTCGGTTTACAAGAGAGAAGCGGAAATTTATGTATCGTGTTTTGTACCGTAAATGGCGCCCTAAGGTCTTTTCTGATGTTATCGGACAGCCTCAGGTCACAGTTACATTATCATCACAGATAAAAGAAAACCGCCTGTCCCACGCATACCTGTTTACAGGTTCAAGGGGAACGGGTAAAACTACCTGTGCAAAAATATTTTCAAAAGCGGTAAACTGCCTCAATCCCCACGACGGCAATCCCTGTAATGAATGTGAGATATGTAAGGGTATTGATGCAGGCAGTGTGCTTGATATTGTTGAAATAGACGCAGCAAGCAACAGAAGTATTGACGATATCCGCCTTCTCAAGGACGAGGCGAATTTTACCCCTTCCCAGGCAAAATTCAGGGTTTATATCATAGACGAGGTTCATATGCTTACAATTGAAGCCTTCAATGCGCTTCTTAAAACCCTTGAAGAGCCTCCCGAACACGTAAAATTTATCCTTGCCACAACAGAGGTGCATAAGCTTCCCGCAACCATTCTTTCCCGCTGTCAGCGCTTTGACTTCAGACGTATTGAGCCTCAGTATATTGCCGAGCGTCTTCAGTATATAGCAGGTGAGGAGGGCGCTTCACTCACTCACGAGGCAGCAATGCTTATTGCACGTATTGCCGACGGAGGTATGCGCGACGCACTTTCTCTTCTCGACAGATGCATAAGCGTAAGAAATGATGTTGATGTTGATACCGTGTCATCCTCTGCAGGTCTTATGGGCAGAGAGCACGTGTATTCTCTTATAAATTCCATAGCAGATAAAGACACCGCAAAATGTCTTATGATACTTGATGAGCTTCATAAAGGCTCTTGTGACACGGAAAGGCTCTGTACCGAGCTTATTGACAGATTCAGAAGCTTTCTTATTGTCAAAACGGTTAAAAATCCCGAAAATCTTCTTGTCTGTACATCGGAAGAATTGACGGAAATAAAGGCCATTGCCGACAGATTCACAAAAGACAGTGTGCTGTATGCTCTTAATATTCTCACAACTGCAGCAGATGCAATGAGAAGAACCCAGAACAGAAGAATTGAAGCGGAAATGGCGCTTATACGCCTTTGCCGTCCCGAAAATGACGAGTCATACGAAGCACTTCTTGTAAGAATAGCGACTTTGGAAAAAGAGCTTGAAAATCTTAAAAGAAGCGGTGTAAGAGTGCCTGTAATTGAAATGCGCGACGAGGAAGTCGCACTGAGAAAGGCAGGTCTTGCTCCTGTGAAGGTTGCCGAAGAGACGGTAAGCCTTCCCGTAATTAATTCTGCACAGGAGAATAAATCTCAGGAAAAGGTTTTTTCTGCTCCTGCCTCATCCTCGGAATTCAAAGGCTTCGGCAGTGAAGGTGCTTCTTCCTTTGCAAGTAAGTTTGCCGCAGATGACAGCGGTGACGATGACGAATTTGATTTTGATGCTTTTATGAAGGAGCACGAGGGAGCACATAAAAAGAGCAGCACTGAAAGTGCTGATTCTTTTGACGACATTCCTTTCCCCGATGAAGCACCCCCCGATGAAAATGAGGCTGTGTATGCTGCCCCCTTCGACGATGCACCGCCCTTCGATGATGCACCTTTTGACGACGCGCCCTTTGATGCACCTTTTGACAGTGTACCGTCTGCAGCAGGCACACCGTCGGTAAGGCAAAGTGCTGCTGCAATTAATAATATACCGTCCTCAGATGATGACGGACAGAAAATTGATAATCACACATGGGGAAAAATCGTTCTTGAAACAGAAAAGCTTTTTAAGCCTCTTATTGGTCAGCTTACGGGCTCAAGAGCAAGAATATCGGGCAACACCATATTTATTACTTTAGGAGAAAAAAATCTCCGTCTTTTTGTAAGTGAACAGATGCTGGGACGGTACTGCGGCGAAGCAGCCCGGTTCGTTCTCGGAAAGCAGTATAATATAAAATTGGATTAAGGAGTAAATACTATGAAAGCAAGAATTCCCAATCAGAACAATATGTCAAGAAACGATATGATGGCTAAGATTCAGAAAATGCAGGAGGATATGGCTAACAAGCAGGAGGAAATCGAAAACAGCGAATTTTCTGCATCAGCAGGCGGCGGAGCCGTTGAAGTAAAGGTAAGCGGTAAGCACGAAATTCTCAGTGTTTCAATCAAGCCTGAGGTCGTTGATCCCGATGATGTTGAAATGCTTGAGGACCTTCTCATTGCTTCTCTCAATGAAGCTATAAGAAAGGCTACAGAGACAATGGACAGAGAAATGAATTCTCTCACAGGCGGTCTCAATATTCCCGGTCTCGGATTCTAATTAATTTTCAGGAGTACACAGATGGAAAGTGCGGTTTCTTTTGAAAAATTAACCGAACAGTTCAGAAGAATGCCCGGCATAGGCTCAAAAACAGCTATGCGGATGGCATTTTATGTGCTTTCCCTTTCGCACGAGGATGCTGTTGAGCTTTCGGATACCATACGTGAAGCCAGTGAAAAAATTCACCGCTGTCCGAAATGCTGCAATCTTACCGATGAGGATGTCTGTCCCATATGTAAGCACACTGCAAGAAAGCATTCGGTGATATGTGTGGTAGAAAATGTGGAAGCACTTATGGCAATAGAAAATACAAACGAATATAAGGGTGTATATCACGTGCTTCACGGAGTTATTTCTCCCCTTGATGATATAAGTCCCGATGATATCACGGTGAAAGAGCTTTTATCCCGTGTGCAGACAGAAGCTGTTGAAGAGGTTATTATGGCAACATCCTCTAATGTGGAGGGCGAGCTTACTGCCATGTATATAAGCAAGCTTCTTAAGCCTTTGGGAATAAAGGTCAGCCGTCTTGCCTACGGACTCCCCGTGGGAAGCGATCTGCAGTATGCCGACAGCGTTACTCTTATGAGAGCGATTGAAGGCAGACAAACTCTATAAATTGAAGAAAAAAAAGGAGAAGGATACTATGTATGCCATAACATTTGATATCGGAACAACAGGAGTCAAGACCTGTGTTTTTGAAATAGCCGAAACCATAAAGCTTCTCGGAAGCGCTTCAGAGGGCTATAAGCTTTATGTCTTCCCCGACGGCGGTGCAGAGCAGGATCCTGATGAATGGTGGGCTGCTATGTGCTCCACATCAAAGAAGGCTATTGAAAAGTCGGGTGTGGATCCTTCTCTTATAGAAGGCATTTCATTCTGCTCACAGATGCAGGGACTTGTTCTTGTTGATAAAGAAGGCAATCACCTCAGACGTGCAATGAGCTATATGGATCAGCGTGCAAGAGAAGAGCTCAAAAAGGGTGTTGCCCACGGTATTCAGATTGCAGGTGCAAGTATTCCCATTCTTCTTAAATCGCTTATGATAACAGGTGCTGTTGCAGCTTCTGTTAAGGACCCCGTATGGAAGTACAACTGGGTTAAGAATCATGAGCCTGAAAATTACAAAAAAATACATAAGTGGCTTGATGTTAAGGAATATCTTATCTGCCGTATGACAGGCAGATGCGTTATGACAAGAGACTCAGCCTTCGGTGCACTTTTGTATGACCTCAGAAAGGGGCACGAGTGCTGGAGTGAGAGCCTTTGCAAGTCGCTCGGTGTAGATGTAAAGCATATGCCCGAAATCGTAAACTCTACCGATATCGTCGGAAAGCTCCGCGACAAGCAGGCCGGGGAGCTGGGACTTAAGCCCGGTATTGCAGTTTACGGCGGCGGCGGTGACGCTTCTCTTATCGGTGTGGGTGCAGGTGCTACAGACCTTGGTGATACACACGTTTACTGCGGTACATCAGGCTGGGTATCTACAGTTGTTGATAAATCCATTGTTGATGCTTCTGCCATGATAGCTGCCGTTATCGGTGCAGACCCCGGAAAGTTCAACTATTTCGGTGAGCTTGAAACAGCAGGTAAGTGCCTTGAATGGGTAAAGGATCATCTTGCACTTGATGAAATCAATATTTATCTTAAAAAAGAAGATGTCGCTGACAGCTTTGAAACAGAATATACAAATCTTTATGACTATATGACAGATGTTATAAGTAAGGTTCCCGCAGGCTCGGGCGGAGTTATCTTCACTCCCTGGCTTCACGGAAACCGCTGTCCCTTTGAAGATCCCAATTCAAGAGGAATGTTCTTCAATATAAGCCTTGAAACAGGTAAGAGTGAGCTTATACGTGCCGTTATTGAAGGTGTATGCTTCCATCTCAGATGGTTCCTTGAAGCGGAGGAAAAGAAGGTTAAGGCTTCCGAGACGATACGTTTTGTAGGCGGCGGTGCACTTTCATATATGACCTGTCAGATACTTGCAGATGTATTGGGCAGGAGAATTGAAACAGTTGATTCACCCCAGAACGTAGGTGCAGTAGGTGCTGCGGTTACAATTGCAGTGGGTGCGGGAGTTATAAAGAATTTCTCAGAGGCTAAAAAGCTTATTCCCGTAATCAAAGCATATGAGCCGAACAAGAATAATAAGGCTGTATATGACAAGCAGTATGAGGTTTTCAAAAACCTTTATAAAGCAAATAAAAACAACTTTGCCGCACTTAACGGCTGAGAAAGGATAAACAAATGGAAATACTTGAAGTAATGTCTGTGTTATACGATGGTATAGCTCCTACAATGACAAAGTGCGGATTTTATCCCGAATATCAGGAGGGCTCAAGAAAAACAGGCTGTCCCGCTTATCTCAGAGGCGACGGTGCTGTAATGGATTTCTCCGGTGAAAAGGGTGTTACACGTTTTGTTTTCAGTGTTGACAGAATCCATATGCTTTTTGCTGCAAATGATGCAGACAGAGGCGATGATTCCGCATTTACAAGAGATACAACATATCTTTATGTTCTCGATGAATATACCGAAAAGGATGCAAAGGGAATTGCTGCAGAAATCAACGATTATATGGAGGAAACCTTTGTTGTCAAAAAGAAAAAAGAGGTTTCCGTAAAAAATATAAACACGGTTTCCCGTTCAAAGGTAAAAAGCGGACTTCTTGCATACGACCCTGTTACTCTTGCTACGAAGCTGGCAGGTCTTTATCCCGAACTCAAAACACCGCTTGAAATGAATATTCAGCAGTATGGCGAATTCCTTTGTGAGGATTTCTTTGTGAATCATGCAAACCGCTGTATTGAAAATACCATCCGTGAAAACAATTCTCAGAAAATGAAGAGGCTTTTCAATATTCTTTCAGAGGTCTATGAAGACGGCACAAATGAAGTACAGAGCCTCATTGCCGTAACTGCTCTCGGATTTATTCAGAATGATCCCGAGCTCATTCAGAGAATTCTTCCTCTTATGTCAGACAGTATGATTGAGCCCGTAACAGCAGTAAGTCTTAGACTTAAAAAGAGCAAATCAGCAAGAATGAGACTTGAAAATCCTCCCAAATATAAGCCCCCGAAAAAGAAAAAACAGGGCTTTATGGAAAAATATATGAATCCCCAGGGCAGCGGAATACAGCAGTAAAAAATAACGGCATCTTTCTTTTTGCGAAAGATGCCGTTTAATTGTAGTTTGTTTAATTTTTTTATCCTAACAGTGTGTCTGTGATGAGCATTACGGTGAAGCCTGTCAGCAGAGCGTATGTTGCACCTCTCTGACTTCCGTGGCCGTGGGTTTCGGACAGCATTTCGTCACTTACAACATAAAGCATTGTGCCGCCTGCAAAGGCAAGTGCAACGGGAAGAACAACTGAGGAGATGCTTACTGCAAAATATCCCATAAACGTGCCCACAACCTCAACGATGCCTGTGATAAGTGCTATAACAAACGCTCTTAAAGGCTTTACTCCTGCCGAAAGCATAGGGCCTATTATTATCATACCCTCGGGAATGTTCTGCAGGGCAATGCCTATTGCTATCATTATAGCTCCCGATGTGTCTCCCGAGCCGAAGCCGACACCTGCTGCAATACCTTCGGGGAGATTGTGAATGCCTATGGCGAGCACAAATAGAATAACCTTGTTCAGGTTGCTTTTCTGATGGGCTTCCATATCCTCAGGCCCCACAAGGTTGTGAAGATGGGGGACCAATTTGTCAATAAGATTGAGACAGAATGCGCCGATGAATATTCCTGCAATGGTTTTTATCAGTCCGTATTTTCCGCCGTATTCAAGAGACGGAAGAATAAGTCCTATTACGGATGCCGCAAGCATAATACCTGCCGCAAACGACAGCATTATATCGGAAAATCTGTGGGATATTTTTTTGAAGAAAAATCCTATTATTGCACCGAAAACGGTAGCCCCGCCAACTCCGAGGGCGGTAAGAATAACTAATTTCATATTTTGCTCCTGCGAAATTATAATTCATTAAAGACTGTCAACAAAGTATGCGTTTGTGTCGGCAGGAAGTCCCTTTTCATCCCTTGCAGATACTCTGACAAATATTGAATCAGCGGGAACATCACATTCTGCTTCTGTGAGCCAGCCGTCAGCTTGGGCAATACGTGTTTCTGCCCTTCTTGAGCCGAAAACAAAATCTATTTTCTTTACGGGAGAGGTTTTAATGTGGATTTTTGAGTTCTCATACCATAATTCTTTGATTTCGGGGCCCTGCGAAGCATAGAAATGACCCTCTTCAAGAGCCTTGGTTATTGTTCTGTAATCAAGGCTTTCCGCTTTTATTACGGTCCATCCTCCGAAAGAGTCACAGTAGAGGGAATTCTCGTCATAACGATTATGATTGTCGTCTGTTGCAACGCAGAATATACGCTTCCCGTAGCGGAGCATCTCGTCATATACCATGGGAACATAGTCCTGATAGCCAACGGCAATGCAGCCGTAGTTACATATTTCCATAGCATCCATTCCGTCATAATTAATATAGTCGGAAAAATCCTCGAGAGACCAATTCGGATGGTTATAGGTAACAAAGAAGCCTTTTTCCTTTGCTTCTTTCATAATTCTTGATATGTTTTCGGGGGTATATGTGTCCTCATCACCGAAATCAACATGCGAAGAGTTTTTTTCTTTTGCAATGAGACAGAAATGACAGGTTTTTCTGTAGCCGTTGGGATTGCGTTTATTCTCGCTGACATCAATTTCCCACCCGTCAAGAGCAAGAAAGCTTTCATCAGTGAGGTGGCTTTGTGAATGAAGAGTGCGGTGGTCCGTAAATGCAATTACGCTGTAGCCGCGGTTCATATATTTCTCTTTAATCTCTTCAGGTGTCCATTTTCCGTCGGAAAAAGTGGAATGGCAGTGAAGATTTGCTTTGTAAAAATTTCCCTTTTCGGGAAGAAGGTATTTTTTCATAATTATTCCCCCTTATCTTTTTATTTTATCACCAAAACAAAGGGATGTCATCAGTATAACTTACAGAAAAATGCTTTTTTCTCTGTTAATCTTCAACAAAAAAAATTAATTCTCATAAATTGCTTTATTTGGACACTGGAAAGTTATATAATATATCAAAAGGGGATGATCATATGAATGTTTCAGAAATTATCGGAAAAGTAAAGACTGCACCCGCTTATGTGAAGGAGCATTGGAATAAGCCGGCAGAAGGGGAGTATCTTACCCTGAAGGAGATGGCAGCTTATACAGTATCGCAGGCGGGAACATATATTTATTCTACCGTAGGCGGTCTTATGACTTTTTCCGCCTCATATTTCTGCGGTTCCATTATGGGTATTGCTGCAATGGAATTTTATCTTATTAATCTGATTTCTACTATAATAAATTACATTCTGATGTTTATGAATCCTATAAGCATGCTTATATATGAGAATCACGGAAGACTTTCACCGGGTATGAAAAGATTTGCCCATATCTCCTATATAGGCGAAATCGCTGTAGGCTTAGGGTGTTATTTTATTCCGCTTAATACCTTTGATGTTATTATGCCCGGACTTCCGCAGATAATAGGCAATATTCTTCTTGTGAGCGGTGTAACAAACTACATTACGTGGTTTATCAGATTTAAGTTCTGTGCAAAGTACGGAAGAGTAAAGCCCTTTATTGTAATCTGTGCCGTTCCGTCGGCTGTGCTTGTATCAATAATTCCGTTTTTGCCTGTAGAAAATCTTTCATACGCCATGAAGCTTATTGTTCTGCACGGTGTATTTTCCTTTATGAATTATTTCTATAATAATTTTATAGGAGTAAACGGCCTTGTAACTTTTATGACGCCCAATTCTCAGGAGCGTCAGAAGCTTCATTCGATCGTTCCCATTATTACGGGACTTTTCCCCTCAATAATAAATATGTTCTTCCCGTTTCTCATTTCTGTTACGGGCGGATATCTCAATATCAACACATATAAGATTTTTGTGCCTGTGTTTGCGGGAGTCGGTGCAATAGTTTCCCTTGCTGCTCTTTTCTGTAAAGAAAGGGTTATCGAAGAAAACATAGAAAAGAGAAAAAAGGTTAAATTCTTCGAGGGTGCAAAATACGCACTCAAAAACAAATATCTGTGGATAGTAAATATTTCAAATATTGTTGGCCAGTGGCAGTGGCTTATGGCATCAATTCTTGATCTGTGGTTTATTTATCTTCTCAGAACAGAATCATTTATGGGTCTTGCAAAGAACCTGGTTGTTATCGGTATGACGGCAGGAAATGTGCTTTGTCCTATTCTTACTGCAAAATTTCAGAAAAGAGATATTCTTCTGGTTTCCAAGGCAGTGGCTTTGTGTATTCTTTTCGGGGCACTGTTTGCCGTCAGATCCGAAAATCTTATTGTTTATCTGATTCTGATGTTCCTGAGAAACACAATTCAGCCTGTTGAAACAGGTGTTGCACTGGGGCTGGGAGCAGATATACAGAATTACCATCATTGGAAATACGGGGAACGCTCCGATTCTGTTTCAGGAGTTTTCAGCTGGTTTCTTAATCCTCTTAATATGGGTCTCGGTTACCTTCTTCCCTGGATTCTTGCTGAATGCGGATTTACTTCAGACTGGGATGTTTATTACGATTCTGCTGTTCTCAATAATGTATTCTATGTTTATATCTGGGGTGCAATTATTTCAACTGCCTTGTTTGCTCTGCCGTTTTTCTTCTATGATCTCACTAAAGAAAAACACGATATGTGTGTAAGAGAGCTTAAGGAAAGACTTGAAAAAGCCGAAAAAGAAGAAAGCGAGGAGGCAGCGGTATGAAAAAATTAATTTCTGTTTCGTTTGTTATTGTTTTTCTCATTGCCTGTTTTTCTTCCTGTGATATAAGCGATATAAAGAACATCGGTAAGGGCAGTCTTAAAATAGACTACAGAATATCGGACAATAAAGCTGTTGTTACGGCTGTGCCTGATAACGTTACATTGCCCGAAATTGAAATTCCCGATGAATATGAGGGAGTACCGGTTACGGAAATCGCGGATTTCGCAATTGTAAATCTTGAAAATGTTACCAAGGTGACTATCGGCAAAAATGTTGAAGTTATAGGCTTATGGGCAATGGAAAATAATAAAAAGCTCAAAGCAATTGAAGTCAGCGAGGAAAATCCGTATTTTTGCGACAAAGACGGTGTTCTTTTCTCAAAGGATATGAAAACTCTTCTTTTCTATCCCATGGCAAGAGGTGTAGAAGAAATGAAAGCCTCTGACGGTACCTCAGTCAAGGGTATAAGCTATGATATCCCCGAGGGTGTTGAAACTGTCAGAACAAAGGCATTTTATAAGTGCTCGGATGTAAGAAAGCTCACGCTTCCGGAATCTCTTAAAACTGTTGAAGAAAAGGCATTTTTCCGCTGCAGCTTTGAAGAGATCATTCTTCCAGAAGCTCTCACTTTTATAGGAAAAGATGCATTCGCATATTGCTCGGGACTGAAAAGCATTATAATTCCCGGCAGCGTGACTGAAATAGGAGAGTATGCATTTTATAACTGTACTTCACTTCATGATATAACCGTTAATTCAGCCGAAGGAAGTATTACCACGGGCAAAAAATGGTATCCCACCTCCAACGGACTTGAAATCGGTGAGCTTAAAATCAGCTGGGCTGAATAAAAAATAACCACAGACAGATAAAGCAGGAATGCCTGATATTCTGTCTGTGGTATTTTTATGTTTTAAAATTGTTTTTTTATTCTGTTCTGAGAGCTGCTACCGGGTCTTTTTTTGCAGCCTTTAATGCGGGAATAAGACCGCCGATAAGAGTTATTGTAATGCTTATCAGCATAAGAACTGCGGCTGAGCCTAAGGGAAGCTGTGCATTAAGGTTTTCTATTCCTGTTTTTGCTGAAATAATTGCATTTATGGGAATAGTGCCCAAAAGGGTGACTATAATGCCTATAAAACCTGAGCACCAGCCGATAATAAAGGTTTCAGCATTAAACACCTGTGCAATATTACCCTTTGACGCACCAAGCGCACGGAGAATTCCTATTTCTTTTGTTCTTTCCATAACGGATATATGGGTAATTATACCTATCATTATGCTTGAAACAAAAAGGGAGATAGCAACAAACGCAACAAGAACATATGAAATACCGTTTATTATTGAAGTGAGTGAGGACGTAAGCATTGCCGCAAAGTCCTGATATGCAATGGTCTGTTCCTCATTGACACTCTGATTATAATTCTTTATGCATTCGCCAAGCGCATCCTTGTTTTCAAAGTTATCAGCATAAAGGCTCACTGATGAAGGAGAGGAAATATCAATGTAGCCGAAATCCTTCAGATTCTGTTCATATGATGTGTCTTTGATGTATTGATCATATACTGTAAGAAGCATTTTTTCATCAGGAGAATTGTTAAGCCAGCTGTCCAGCTGAGAGGCAAAGTAAGCATCATTTGAGGCAATACCGGAAAGGTCGGATCCCATATAATCTTTGATTATTGCTTCGATATCAATTCCGGACATCAGCTCTTCATAGTTTCCTGATTGCATATTCTGAAATTTTTCTATCATTGTACCGATGTTTTCGGGACTGAATTCGGGATATTGCTCGGAAAGTGAATTGAGTGCCGAAAGAATTTCAAACAGCTTTGAAATATTTTCAAAGGTACTGCTGATGTTTACGAACAGATCCTCTAAAAACTGTGAAGCCATGCCGAGAATGCCCGACGGATTATCGGTATTATCAGGCTTTTCGGTAGTTGCTTCCTCAGGAAGGAGTGTGGCAGGCTCAGTAGCATTAACTTCTTCGGACAAAGCTTCGTTGCTTGTAGAAGCTGAGCCTATACCGAGAAGCGATATCATTTTATAAATCGAAGCCTTTTCTTTCTCGCTTAAAGCAGCAAGATATGTTTTTATTGCTTCGGTTTTTTCTTTATCTCCTGTTATTTCAAAATTCAATCCCGTAATGACATTTTTCTCAGGGGTGCTCATCTGAGCTGCAACCGCGGGAACTGACCCGCTGACAGAAATTATATGATCCTTCAGTGCCGATACATATGCTACCGGACCTGAAACAGATGCTCCCTCGGCATCAGCTTTTCTTTTGATGATACCTGTTATTACCAGAGGTATACTTTGTGCCTTAAGTATTTCTTCGTTTCCCGAAAGTTCTTCAATATATGTGAAAGTACCGTTATCATTTTGCTTGTAGCGGTTGCCGGGAGTCAGCAGATAGAAGGTTTTTCCGCACAGGGAAGAATAATCAAAGACAAGAGGCTGTGTATCAATACCATTGTTTATAGAAGCTGCAATTTCGTTATATTTTTCATTGGATATAAGTCCCAGAGAATACATTTCTTCAAGAGAAATACTGTTTTTGCTGTCAAGAACAAGCACTGCTTCTGATACAGAGGATGGCCAGCTGCCATAGAGAATATCATAATTCTCTGTTATTTCATCGGAAATAAGCTTACCGCTTTCATCTGCGGGAATTTCCTTGAAGTTTCCTGCTGTATCCGATGAACCGCCCGAAAACATTGACAAGCTTCCGGATAAAACAGAGCTTAAGAACCCTCCTCCGGGTGAGGAGGTATCTTCAATTTTCGGAGAATTGTCAGTATCAATGAAATTCCCGTCGTTATCATAAGTGAAAACTTTGAATTTTATGTCGTATGAATAGCTTATCCCCTTTTCACCGAGATACCTGTGTATTTCGCTTGACGGGTCATCAAGATATTTTTTGAAGGAGGCAAGATCGTTCTTTTTTATTATCCGGTTGATTGCATTGCTTGTTTCAAGGGCTCTGAAATCTGAATAAATGCCGTATCTTTCAGGCTCTGTCCCTGTTGATGCTTCCTCGCTTGCAGTTTCTTCGGCACGGCCCCGGTCATAAAAAGAACCTGTGTCAATTGCTTCAGTGCTTATTGTAATCGGGTATTGCGACATTGTGTCTTTTTGTATGCTGTTTATGTATTCGGTCATACCTGTGGAAATTGCAAGTATCAATCCTATGCCTACAATACCGATGGAACCTGCCATAGCCGTAAGCAGAGTCCGTCCTTTTTTTGTTATAAGATTATTGAAGCTGAGTGAAAGAGCTGTCATAAAAGACATTGATATTCTTTTTTTACCGGTGTTTTGCTGTGATGTTATGTTTTCTTCATAAGGAGCTGAATCGCTTATTATTACGCCGTCTGACAGCTTTACTATTCTTGTTGAATATTCCGTAGCAAGCTCAGGATTGTGAGTAACCATAATGACCAGCTTATCTTTTGCTATTTCCTTGAGAAGCTCCATTATCTGTACGCTTGTTTCGGTATCAAGTGCACCTGTCGGTTCATCCGCCAGAAGTATATCCGGATTATTAATAAGAGCGCGGGCAATTGCAACTCTCTGCATCTGACCGCCCGACATCTGATTCGGTTTTTTGTGCATGTGTGCCTCAAGTCCTACCTTCCGGAGGACTTCTTCTGCTCTTTTTCTTCGCTCTTTTTTTGATATTCCTGCAAGAGTGAGTGCCATTTCAACGTTTGAGAGCACGCTTTGATGGGGTATCAGATTATAGCTCTGAAAAATAAAGCCGATTGTGTGGTTGCGGTATGTGTCCCAGTCTTTGTCGTTATATTTTTTTGTGGAAACTCCGTTTATTACAAGATCACCTTTTGTATATCTGTCAAGACCGCCGATTATATTCAGCATTGTTGTTTTGCCTGAGCCGCTTTGTCCCAGAATTGAAACAAATTCATTGTCTCTGAAGCTCAGTGTTATACCCTTGAGCGCATCTTGTTTTATATCTCCTGTGTGATAGGATTTTACCACATTTATAAGCTGAAGCATTTGTAAGGACTCCCTTTTTTTCGGATTAAAGCTCATTATATCAAAACATTATAAATTGAAGAACAACTGACACCGGATATTTATTACAAATTAAAAAAGACCGGATGTATGAGGCTGCAGAGTTTTTATGTCTGCAAAGAAACATCCGGTTATTCTGAGTGTGCTGATATGTTTTATTTTTTTTCGTTATTAAAAAACTGCACTGCCTTCAGCAGAGTGTGCTGTGATGCGGCGGGGATTCTGCCCAGACCGTCAGGACCTACATTCAGAAGGTAGTTTATCCCCAGCTTATTCAGCTTGTTTTTTCGTGAAGCTATTTCCTCAGGACTTATAAAGTCATTGTCGTAATACTTGAATCCCCAGGAGGAATTAAGAGTGCCTGCGGTTTCATAAAGACCGTAGGGAGAATATTTAAAGCCGTGTATTGCATTAGGGTCGGTGTTTTCATCGGGACGGAATTCATCGGGATATTCATTGTCTCCCAATGAAACGTAGTCGTAGGCTCCGTTTCCTATTCTTGAATTTATAAGACAGTCAGGCTGATATTCCTTTACAAGGTGATTCAGCTCAAGACTCTGCTCCTTTGTGATTGTGTGGGGCACATCAAACCATATAAGGCAAAGGTCACCGTAGCCGGTAAGTATTTCCTTTACCTGAGGCTTGATTTTTTCCTCGAAGCATATGTTGAAGTCTTTTTTGCTTCTGTCGGGAAAGTCCCAGTTGTTGTCCCAGGATGAACCCGAGCATCCCGTAAGATTTGTATATCCGCCTCCGTGAGGATGGTGCCAGTCAAGCTCCTGCGAATAATACAGACCGAATTTCAGACCGTATTTATAACAGCTTTCGGCAAGCTCAGCCACAACATCTCTTCCGAAGGGTGAAAAGTCAACAATGTTATATTTATCTGCATAGGATCTGAACATAGCAAAGCCGTCGTGGTGCTTTGAGGTGAAAACAAAATATTTCATTCCCGCATCCCTTGCAAGGCGTATCCATTCATCCGCATTGAAATATATGGGATTAAAAACACGGGCAAGCTCTTCATATTCCTTATTCGGAACGGGCATGAAGCTGCCTATCCATTCGGCATAGTCGCGCACATGTCTGCCTTTGTATTCACCGCCTAAAAGGGAATAAAGTCCCCAGTGTGCCATCATACCGTATGCTGCATTTCTGAACCATTCTCTGTTATCCATATTGTTTCTCCTTCAAAATACTGATATAATACTAGCATAAACCGAATGGGAAAGCAATTGTATATTACATATGTCCGCTGAAAAGAGGTATATAATGAACTGCTATAATAAGTCGCTTACTGCAACCGTGTATATAATAAATAATGGCAGAGTGCTTTTACATATGCATAAAAAGTATAAAACCTGGTTTCCTGTGGGAGGCCATATTGAAAAGGACGAGCTGCCTCACGAGGCTGCACTGAGAGAAGTAAGGGAGGAATCAGGATTGCGGGTATGCCTAACAGATTACTCGGACAATTCTTTCAGTATAGGTCTTGTGAAAAGAGTGCCCCGTCCTGTTGCCGTTTACAATGAAGGGGACAAGGATGAGGATTTTCTGGATTTCATTTATGCCGCCGTTACGGATGAAAGCGAGCCTCAGGCGAGCGGGGATGAAAGCCGCCTGTTCAGATGGTTCACTCCTCAAGAGCTTCTTGATGAAAAGGAAAATATTAAAATCCACATAAGAAACACAGCACTGTATTGCTATTATTATTCAGAAAAAATAAGTGAAAGAGTTTATTTTCCTGAAACTGAAAATGCCTATTTATAAAAAAGCATTCTGCTTCAACCCCCCGTCCCCCAATCTTGGGGGCGAAAAGGTGTTTTTTGTTCAATAAGCTTGCGTTATTCAATGAGCCTGCAGGCGAATTATAAGCTAAATTGCTCACAACGCGAGCAATTTCCTATAAAGTAATAAAAACCTGCAGTATACGGTTAACTGCAGGTTTTTTAGTATTATTCTGTCTGAGCTGTTCAGCCGTTAAAAAATTCGAGCTGCTCGTTGTCGGGACCTTTTACGAATGCAACGGTGATGCTCATTTTTTCCGGGCTGGAATCAAGGGGCACGGTTTTAGGCGGTGTAAGAGGAGAAAAGCCTGCTTTCAGGGCTGTTTCGTATGCAAGCTCAACATTATCTGTGTGAAGGGCAAAATGCTGCCATTTGCCTTCTTCAGCGTATTTGTCGCCTCCGTCGGCAAAAAGCTCGATAATACCGCAGTCACCTATCTCAAGCATAACAATAAGCTTTTCATTCTCACCCCAGCGTACCTTTTCCTTCATGCCGAGGGCTTTATACATGCCGAGGCTTTTTTCTATATCCTTGCATCTTAATGCAACATGATGAAAGCCGAGACCGTGTAAAATATCATTCATAAAAGTTTACCTCACATATTGTCGTTAAAGAACTGACACATTTTATCTATGTATAGGGCACCTGCCTTGCTGTATGGCTCAAGCACGCCGAAAACATGAGGCAGATCCTTGCCGTCAAATTTCGGGAAATCAACAAGCTTTGCATTTACACCGTTTTCCAGCAGCACTCTGAACAGCTGTCTTGTCTGCTTAAGACCGAGAAAATCTCCTGAGCTTGTAACAAGAAGAGTGGGCGGATAAGAGGGAATGTCTCTTATAAGCTCGTCAATATTCATATACTTCCTGAGACTTGTACTGCTGCCCTTTTCACCCCACATCATTCTGCAATAAAGCCCCATCGGTAAGGAGCAGTTCATAAAAGCAACGGGTGAGGTGAGAGTTACACAGGAGAAATCAAGTCCGTGGTCCTCTGTGTCAAAATATGCTCTGAGGCTTTCACTTTCGTTTATAGCTGCAGTGAAGGCTGCAAGCTGACCTCCTGCGGAGTCGCCCGTGAGCATAATTCTGCTTTCGTCACAGGGATAGTCCTTAAGGAGCTCCCTGATTTTTTTTAGTGCGAAGGATACGTCTCTCAATTGCTCGGGAACAGTAACCTCAGGCACAAGACGGTAGCTTAAATTAAACACAACAAAGCCTCTTTTTGCAAGATACTGGCAGTATATCTTATTGAGGTCCTTTGTTGCATACATCCATCCGCCGCCGTGAATGTCAATTATCACGGGCAGAGCTTCAGATGTATTTTCGGGGTAATACACATCAAGCAGATGGTATTCATTTCCTGTAGGAAGATAGGGGATGTTGCAGACTTCCCTGATGTTTTCGGGGAGCACCTGTGAAGCGTGAATCTTATCGTCGCCTATTTTTACTATGTCCCAGAATTTTCCGAAAATCTTATAAAGAGGATTCATATTATCAGTCCTTATTATTTTGTTCAACAACAGCCGTTATATTGAGAATAAGAATGCATACAAATAAGAGAAGCACTGCGGTGTAGGCAACACCCAGCTTCATATATTCGAAGGTAGCTACATTTCCCAGAAGCATCGATAAAAGCTGATTTGTGTTTCCGAGGATTGAATTAAGATTGAAAGCACCGTTTAAGAAGGGCTTTGCAAAGGCATCAAATGAAGCATTCATAACAAGGGAAACAGCAATAGCGCCTGCAGTAATGACAGCTGAAATCTTCGGTTTTTTTGTTGCAGCCGTAAATACTGCAATCACAAGTGCAAGTATTATTACGATTGCAAGGCATACAAGGAAAACAATTCCCCAATGGATGCCGGGAAGCATATCGAGAATCTCCTGCTTCTTGTCTCCCCCAAGCATATCCCAGATGGTTTTGAAAAGATTTGCTGAATCTGCATCACCTGAAGAAAAGGCAGAGATTATATCCTTCACGCTGATAAATTCACTGAGACCGAAGTTGTCAAGCAGATTTATCTTGTTTTCCGAGCCTGAAAGACCTGATGCTACAAATATTCTGAACAGGGGCAGGAAGAAGAGAGCCGGAATGGTCAGAAGAGAAAGTACGGGAGTTAAAATTCTGTTAAGGGTTCTCATAAATAATCATCCTTTATTTTTTGTATGAGGAATTAAGCTGAACTGTTCTGTTGAAAACAAGCTTGTCTTCTGTTGAGTCGGGATCTGTTGCAAAATAGCCGTGTCTTACAAACTGGAAGGATTCACCGGGCTTTGAGTTTTTAACAGAGGGCTCAACAAGACAATTCTGAAGAACGATAAGAGAATCCTTATTGAGTGCATCTTTAAATTCCTCATCGGGAATTGATGCAGGATCGTCAACCTCAAAAAGCTTGTCATACAGACGGACTTCAGCCTTGATTGAGTCGGAGCCTGCCCAATGGATTGTACCCTTTACCTTTCTGCCGTCGGGGGAATCGCCTCCGCGTGTAGCAGGGTCATAGGTGCAATGGATGCAGGTAACTTCACCGTTTTCATCTGTTTCATAGGAGGTACAGGTGAGGAAATATGCACCCTTGAAGCGTACTTCATTGCCGGGGAACATTCTGAAATACTTCTTGGGAGGTTCTATCATAAAGTCGCTTTTTTCAATATATATTTCTTTGCCGAAGGTAACCTCGCTCTTTCCCATTTCGGGGTGGTCGGGATGGCGGTCAACAAGAATGGTTTCTGTCTGTCCTTCGGGGTAGTTGTCAATAATAACCTTGAGAGGATCAAGTACAGCCATGACTCTGGGAGCATTCATATTAAGCTCATCTCTTACACAGCTTTCAAGAAGCTGGAAGTCAACCACACTGTATGCCTTTGATACGCCTACTTTTTCAATAAAGGTTCTGATTGCCTTTGCGGGATATCCTCTTCTTCTCATGCCGCAGATAGTAGCCATTCTGGGGTCATCCCATCCGCTTACCATATTGTCTTTTACAAGGGCAATGTTTCTTCTCTTGCTTGTGAGACAGTTGGTGAGATTAAGACGAGCAAATTCAATCTGTCTGGGCGGCTCCTTAAAGCCGATTTCCTTTACAAACCAATCATAAAGAGGTCTGTGGTTTTCAAATTCAAGAGAGCACAGAGAGTATGTTACGTTTTCCTTTGCATCAGAAAGAGGATGAGCAAAGTCATACATGGGATATACGCACCATTTATCACCTGTCTGATGATGGGAAACGTGCATGATTCTGTACATAACGGGGTCTCTCATATTGAGATTTGGGGAAGCCATATCAATTTTTGCACGAAGCACCTTTTCGCCGTTTCCGTATTTTCCTTCGGTCATTTCCTTGAAAAGCTGAAGATTTTCTTCAACGCTTCTGTCACGGTAGGGACTGTTTTTGCCGGGTTCTGTGAGAGTGCCTCTGTACTGACGCATTTCTTCCGCTGTGAGATCATCAACATAAGCCTTGCCGTTTTCGATAAGCTTTATTGCACATTCATAAAGAAAATCAAAATACTCGGAAGCATAGTAAACGTTTGCCCATTTGAAGCCCAGCCATTCGATATCTTCCTTTATGGATTCAACATATTCCACATCTTCCTTTGAGGGATTTGTGTCGTCAAGACGGAGATTGCAGATACCGCCGTATTTTTCAGCCGTGGCAAAGTCTATACATATAGCCTTTGCGTGACCGATATGAAGATATCCGTTGGGTTCGGGAGGAAAACGTGTCTGCACACGGGTGTTGACGCCGTCGCGTAATTCTTCATCAATAATGTCGTGTATAAAATTGCTCGCAAGAGCAGAAGTCTCAATTTCAGCCATAAATAATATCCTTTCAATTATACTCTGTCTTTGAATGCGTCGAGTCTTGCGAATACTCTTTCCTTGCCGAGAGCTCTGAGTATTGCGTGAAGGTCGGGTGTGTTGGTTCTGCCTGTTACGGCAACACGGATAACTGTTGACACGTCACCGACGTGACCCTTGAATGCTTCGGGGTTTTTCTTATATTCCTTTACGTTGGGAGTGAAGCCCAGGGGCTCACAGAGATCCTTTATCTTATTGAACCATACGTCTTTTTCGTCGTTTTCGTCAAATACCTTCTTATATGCATCAATTACAGCCTTTGCATCTTCGGGATCGATATTTTCGGGAAGTGCAGTTTCATTTTTATAAAGGCTGTCGTAGAAGTATTCAACATAACCCTTTACATCAGACCAGCTTATTATATCCTTTCTGGGCTTGGGAGTTTCACGGTCAATGTTGAGAATAAACTTTGCATAAGCAGGGTCTGCCGTGAACAGCTCATAAAGCTCTTTATCAAAGCTTTCTGCCCAGTTTACGGTGTTTTCATAAACCTCATCGGCACTCATAAGAGAAATTACATTCTTACAGATGTCGTTGAGCTTCAATATATCGAAAAGTGCACCGGAGGAGCTCATTTTCTTGAAGGAGAAGGGGAATGAATATTTGTCGGCAGTGGGATTTGCTTTTCTCCAGTCTTCAAAGTTGGAGTTTGCAAGTGTCATAAGATATTCTATAACACCGTCTGCCGGGAAGCCCTGCTCAACATAGAAGCTTACGCTTGCTTCGGGGTCTTTTCTTTTGGAAAGCTTTCTCTTGTTGCCATCATCAAGCTTCATAATGGGTGAAATATGGGCAAACTTGGGAGGCTTGTAGCCTAAAAGCTTGAAAAGCTGGATATGTAAGGGAAGAGAGGATATCCATTCGTCACCGCGCACAACGTGAGTTGTTCTCATAAGATGATCGTCAACTGCATGTGCAAAATGGTAGGTGGGGATGCCGTCGGTTTTCAGAAGAACAAGGTCCTGGATATTTTCGGGCATTTCAATTTTTCCCTTTATCTGGTCTTCAACAATGATTTTTTTGTTTTCGTCACCGTCGGAGCGAAGACGCACAGTATAGGGAAGTCCTGCCTTTATTTTTTCTTCCTGCTCATCTATCGAGAGGAATCTGCAGGATGCATATTTGCCGTAATATCCGGGGTTTGCTCCCTCTTTTTCCTGATTCTCACGAAGAGAGGAAAGCTCTTCCTCCGTGCAGAAGCAGGGATATGCATAGCCTTTTAATACAAGATCCTTTGCGAAGCACTGATATATATCTTTTCTCAGACTCTGCTTATAGGGACCGTATGCCCCTTTTTCGCTGTCTTTGCCTGAAATACCCTCTGTGGGAGCAATGCCGAATGCTGAAAGACCTTCGATGATTTTATCTATTGCATCGTGAACCTCTCTTTTTTTGTCGGTATCTTCAATTCTGAGATAAAAAACAGAATCGGGGGTTGCTGCAGCGAGGCGGTCAATAAGGCAGGAGAACATATTGCCTATGTGCATATAGCCTGTAGGGCTGGGCGCAAAACGTGTAACCTTAGCTCCTTCCGAGAGATTTCTCAGGGGATACATTTCCTCGTAATCAGCAGGTGTTTTTGTTATATCCGGAAACAGAAGTCCGGCAAGTCTTTCATTGTCTGTCATTTTTTTCATCCTTTTAAATGATTTTATAAATATACATAGTAAATTATATATCAAGAAAGCTGACTTGTAAATATTTAATTTTAATAAATAAGAAAAAGAACAGCAGCTTTGTTAAAAAAATAAAGCACCGTATGAAACGGTGCTTTATCGGAATATTCCGGTTTGATTTCAGCTGAAAAGACCTCTGAACCAATCAATGATCATACGGAAGAATTCTGCAATTCTTTCAAAAATGCTCTTGTTCTCAGCGGGCTTTTCGGGTTCCTTGAGACTTTTTCCGCATTCGTCACAGATTTCGTTGCTGTCCGTATCTGTGTGAGGAAGAGTGTTTATGGTTTCGCTTACTGCATCAGCACAAACAGTACATACCTTATCTATGTAACCGGGAACTGTGCAGGATGCATATTTAACAGAAACTGTCATATAGTTGTGGCCTGTTGCTTTATATTCTGTTTCAATTGTTTCGTGACATATTGAGCATATTTCGGTTTTGTGACCGTCTTCAGTGCAGGTTGCTTTTATATCTTCAATAACAGAAGTTGTGTGGAAATTGAACTTTCTGAGAAGAGGGTGCTTTGCATGGATTTCATTTATTGCCCATACATTTGTGAAATCAAAGCCGGTGTAGCTTGCCTTGTTGAGAAGCTGTTCGTCGCTGAGACCTGTTGCACCGGTTTTTGCAGAGCCTGAAACAAATGCCTTTGTTTCATTTGCGCTGTTGTAATAGCAGTTTGTAACTGTTCCGTTTGAAACTGCACCTATAGCGGCATCAGTGGACTTGAGAGATGTGGCTTCTGCTGTGAAAACACATCTGCTGATTTCTGTTGCAGATGCATTACCGAAAATACCTGCAACGTAGTCGGCAGAAGAAAATACGTTTGCAGTTGCAATGCTGTCTGTGATTTTTCCGCCTGTAGCATAGCCTGCAATACCGCCTGCATAGTTATCAGTTGCACTTACACTGCCCGACTGAAGGCACTGTGAAATCTGTGCACCTGAAAGAACACCTGCAATACCGCCTGTTTTTCCTTTGCCTGAAACAGCACCTGTGTTTTTGCAACAGCTTATATTTCCGCTTGAAAAGCCTGCTATTGCACCGCAGTTATTAGAGTTTGCTTCAACTCTTACAGTATTGAAGCAGCCGGAAATATTTCCTGAACTGGTGCCTGCAATACCGCCGACATTCTTTTCGCCCTGGACATATGCATTGTTTGTACAGCCGCTGATTGCAGCTGCGCTTGAGCCTGCAATACCGCCTGTGTAGTTTTCATAGCCGATAACAACGGTAACAGCTGATGCTGTACAATCGGTGATTTCACCTGATGCGATATAGCCTGCAATACCGCCTGCATAATTAAAGGCATAAACTTCAGCCTCATTGACACAGCCTGTGATTACCGTGTCATCTGCATAAGCAACGATACCGCCTGCATAGTTTTCTGCAAAAAATTCACCTGCAACGGTAAGATTGCTGATTCGGGCACCGTCGGTGCATGCAAAAAGACCTGCGTAGTCGCTGTCTATTGCAGGTACGGTGACTTTCTTACCGTTACCGTCAAAAATACCGTTAAAGGGATTTTCTTTGTTTCCGATGGGAGCAAATGTATCGGAAGCAGTGATATTATTTGAGAGAATAATATAACGTCCGCTGAAATCTTCACCCTCTGCCACAGCCTTGCTGAATTTATCAAGATCGGCTGCTGTTGCAATTGTGTAAGGATCATCCTCGGTACCCTTGCCGCTTACACTGAGAGCTGAAGCGGAAACGGTGAATAAGGTGAGCATAAGCACAATACTGAGAAAAATGCTGAGAAATTTTGCATATCCTGTTTTCATTTTTTTTACCTCCGTAGTCGCGAAGTATAATTTGACATATTAATTATAATATATAATTTATAAGAGTGCAAGAGGAAAATTGCGGGTGACAGTTATTATATCTGATTCTGATTTGACAAAAGCATGGTTCTCCCGCCGTAAAAATATACCTTTACAACAAAAACCGCCATTTCCTCGGGCGATACCTTCATACCGTCGTTCATCCACTGTATAACCGTCTGCCAGATTGCATGAATGGCAAAACAGGTGAGATAGCACTTAGGATCCGAAAGCTCAAAAACCTTTTTTGAATCGGGAATATGCTCAAGAAGTGAATTCTTGATTTTTGTTGTGAGAAAGTTGTTCGGATCATTGTTTATCACAAACTTACAGATTTTTTCATACTCCTTGCAGAATTCAAAAAATCTTTTACAATAGGCGGTGAAATCTTCTACCGTAACAAAGCTTGCCTGGGGTTCAATTACGTTTTTTTCAAAAACATCAAAAATTTCATCCTGGATACAGCGCATCATATCATTAATGTCGTTGTAATAGAAGTAAAAGGTTGAACGGTTGACATCAGCGGCTTCAGTGAGCTCTTTTACGGTAATTTCATCAATACTTTTTTCTTCAAGAAGATTAAAAAGGCATTCTCTGAGCACCCTTTTTGTTCTTTTTACTCTTCTGTCTTCTGTTTTATGGGCTTTTTTATCAGGCATAATATCTCTCCTTGTGCAATATCATACTTGTGTATGATATTATATGTGTGTATATTATCATACACAAAATCACAAATCAAGAAAAAAATCGCTGAAACATTATTTGAATTCATTTTAATTAATAATTTGTTAATATTTGCAAGGTATAATTATAGCAGTAACGGAGGTATTTATATGAGCTGTCTTAAAATGTATAATTTTTCTCCCCGTGTGAGGGGGCTTGAATTGCCTCAAGGCTTTATAATTGAAAAATTTACCTGTGAAGAGGATATAAAAGACTGGGTTGATATCTGCTCTCAGGGGCTTATTGATCCTGCTACCGCATATGAAAGATTCCGTTGCGAGCTTATTGACATAGACGGTCCCGATCCTTACAGGGACACATATTTTATTTCAAAAGACGGAGAAAGAGTGGCTACATATACCGTTGTGCCCGATATGTGGAGTACGGGAATGGGCTATATACATATGGTTGCCGTAAAGGAAAAGTGCAGAGGTCTTAAGCTCGGAAGCTTTATTGCGGATGATTCTTTGAAAAAGCTGACAGCTATCGGTAAGAATAAGATTTTTCTTCTTACGGGTGATGCCCGTCTTCCCGCACTTGCAACATATATCAAGGCAGGCTTTCTGCCCGTGAATTATATCGATGACGAGGGAAAGGATATGATTGAGCGCTGGCAGAATGTTGTGAATGCACTGAATATTGAAGGTCTTATGCTTCTTGATAACGAAGGAAATCCTTTATATGAGCTCAGAAGAGGATAACTTAAATACTGAAAGAGCCCGTCCGATTTTATCCCCGGACGGGCTGTTGATTATTTGTTTCTTAATTCGAGAAGCTTTGTGAATATGATGTCTGATGCTTCTTCCTTAGACATTTTCGGAAGAGCGGTTTCTTCATCTGCGGTTATCATAGTAATGACATTTGTGTTGGTGCCGAAGCCTGCACCGTCCGTTTTAAGATTATTGGCACATATCATATCAAGATTCTTTTTCCGGAGCTTCTTTTTTGAGTTTTCTATGAGGTCGCGTGTTTCCATGGAAAAACCGCAGAGAATCTGACGGCTTTTTTTGTTTTCTCCCAGATATTTAAGAATATCGTCTGTTCTTTCCAGGGGGATGGAAGCGTCGGCGTCTGTCTTTTTTATTTTATCCTCGCTTACATTAACAGGTCTGTAATCTGCTACAGCGGCTGCCTTTACTATTATATCGGCGCTGCTGTGCTTTTTTACTTCCTCAAACATATCTTTGGCACTTTTTATATGAACGGTATTTATACCTGCGGGGTCTTCTGTATTGTCAGTACCCGTAATAAGTGTGACTTCAGCTCCCCTTCTTGCTGCTGCAAGGGCAAGGGCATAGCCCATTTTTCCCGTGGAGTGATTGGTGATATATCTCACGGGGTCAATTGCTTCCTTTGTCGGTCCTGCCGTGACAAGTACGCTTAACCCCTTCATATCCTTGTTGCTTTTACAGGCGCGTATCACTTCTTCGAGAAGAGATGCCGGAGAGGGAAGCTTTCCCTTGCCTGAATCACCGCAGGCAAGTCTGCCCTCATCGGGGGACACAACTGTCCAGCCGTATTTTCTTAAAACATCAAGATTATCCTGAGTTACGGGATTTTCATACATTCTTGTGTTCATTGCCGGGGCAATGATTTTTTCGCATTGGCAGGCGAGTGCCGTGGAGGTGAGCATATCATCGGCAATTCCGTGAGCAAGCTTTGCCGCAACATTTGCAGTTGCAGGTGCGATTATAAGGCAGTCAGCTTCAGAGGACAGAGAAATATGAGGGATTTCCGTGCCCGAGTCTTTATCGAAAACATCGGTATGAACCTTATTGCCCGTGAGTGCTTCAAATGTAAGAGGAGTCATAAATCTGAGCGCACCGTCTGTCATAATGACATGAACATTGCAATGCTGTTTTATAAGCAATGATGTGAGTTCAGCTGCTTTATAGCAGGCAATACCGCCTGTGATTCCGAGAAGAACGGTTTTGTTTTTAAGCATGATATCAGCCTCCTTTTACCTTACCGGAATTAAATTATACAGAAAAATCTTACTTTTGTAAATACCAAGCAGGTATAAATGGAAGAAAAAACTAAAAAATGACACAAAAAACTTGCATTGTTGCTATGCAGTTTGTATAATAAAAGAGAAGAATAATATACTGTCGCCGATGTACCCGGACGGGACATCAGGCACTGACGGTTAATTGTTTTTCCTAAATCCATTAAGCGCTGTACCGTATAACGAACAGCAGCAGGAGGAATAAAAATGAAAAGAAGAAGCAGTGCCGGCAGAGTAACGGATCTCGTTATTCTGGCTATGTTTACCGCAATAGTAATCCTTCTGGCATTTACACCGATAGGTCTTATCGACCTTCCGTTGATAAAAGCCACGATTCTTCACGTCCCCGTTATAATAGGCTCTGTTGTGCTGGGACCTAAAAAAGGAGCTTTTCTGGGTTTTATGTTCGGACTTACAAGTCTTATTAAAAACTCAATTGCTCCCAGTGTGCTGTCCTTTGCTTTCACACCCGTAGTGCCTTTGCCGGGTCTTACAAGGGGTAGTCTGCTTTCACTTCTTATTTGCTTCATTCCCAGAATTCTTGTGGGCATCGTTCCGTTTTTTGTTGTGAGCGGAATTCAGGTGCTTATAAAGAAAATCTCGGGAAAAAATAACCGTGCTATCCGTACTGCAGCCATAACCGTTGCTGCCGTTATAGGTGCGTTTACAAATACAATACTTGTTATGGGTATGATATTTATTTTCTTCAAGGAGCTTTATGCAACGGCAAACAATATCCCTGTTGATACGGTGTTTAGTGTAATCCTCGGTGTGGTGGGAACAAACGGTGTGCCTGAAGCTATCGCTGCAGCAATTATAACCACACCCGTATGTCTTGCTCTTGAAAAGGTCTTTGAAAGAACAGGCATGAAAACAGCCTCACGGGTTTTATAATATTATGATAATAACAGTTGATATCGGAAATACGAATATATGCGTTGCGGTTTTTTCTGATAAAAACGAGCCCGATATTATCAGAAGCTATCCCGACAATCTTTTTTACAGCTCTGAGGAATTGGCAGAGGAGCTTAAGAAAATATGTCCCGAGCCTGACGGTGCCGTTTTGTGTTCGGTTGTTCCTCAGCTGACTCAGGCGGTATACTCCGCTCTTAAAAGTGTGTGCAGGGAGGACTGTATTGTAATAGACAGCTCGTTTAAGGACGGGCTTGAAATAAAGGGATATGACCGCAAGCGTCTCGGCAACGACAGAATTGCCGATATGGTTGCCGCAAAAACTATTTACGGTGTACCTGCCGTGGTATTTGATATGGGTACAGCTACAACGGTTTCCGTGCTCGATAAGGATGCAGTGTTCATCGGCGGCATGATAATGCCCGGTATGGGGCTTTCCATAAATGCACTTTCTTCGGGAACGGCACTTCTGCCCGGCATAAATCCTCAGGTTCCCCGTTCGCTGCTCGGACAGGATACTGTGTCCTGTATAAATAACGGGGTTATTTTTTCCCAGGCAAGTGCCATTGAGGGAATAATTGACCGTGTTGAAAAGGAGCTTGGCGAAAGGGTAAATGCCGTTGTAACAGGCGGTGCGGCAAAGTTTGTGCTTCCCGTAACGGGAAAGGATGTTTTGTATGACGAGCATCTTCTTCTCAAGGGACTTAAAATTTTATACGATAACAGATAATTTGAACCCCGGGCGCAGCTTTGTGACCCGGGGAAAATTCTAAGGAGAATATATATGACAGATTTAAGCAAGGCTTATGAAATAGCTCAAAAGGCGGCTGCCTCAGGGGGCAGAGCCTATTTTGTGGGCGGATATGTCAGAGATAAGCTTCTCGGAATTGAAAATAAGGATATAGATATTGAAATACATTCTCTTTCTCCCCGATGTGTGAGAGAAATACTTTCACAGTCGGGTGAGCTTCTTGAAATGGGTGAGTCCTTCGGCATTTTTTCTCTCAAGGGCTGTAATATTGATGTGGCTTTGCCGAGAAAAGAAAAGCTGACGGGAAAGGGCCACCGTGATTTTGATATAAATGTAGACCCTTTTATCGGAACGGAAAAAGCTGCCGCGCGCCGTGATTTTACAATAAATGCCCTGATGGAGGATGTGCTTACGGGAGAAATTACCGATCATTACGGCGGGAGAGAAGATCTCAGAAGGGGAATACTCCGCCACGTGAATGACGATGCTTTTTCCGAAGATCCTCTTAGAGTTCTGCGGCTTGCACAGTTTTCTGCACGGTTCGGTTTTTCGGTTGCTGAGAAAACAAAGGAGCTATGCCGTAAAACCGATCTTTCATATCTTTCCAGGGAGCGTGTCGAAGGGGAGCTGAATAAGGCATTGCTCAAAGCAGATAAGCCTTCGGTGTTTTTTGAGGTGCTGAGAAGTGTTGGAGCTCTGAAGGTGCATTTTTCCGAAATCGGAATGCTCAGCGGTATCCCGCAGGATCCTGTTTTTCACCCGGAGGGGGATGTATGGGAGCATACAATGAAGGTGTTGGATGCAGGTGCTCTTTACCGTGACAGACTGCTCAATCCACGGTATTTTATGCTTTCCTGTCTTTGCCACGATCTGGGAAAGATCAGCACCACCGAAATTACAAACGGAAGAATACATTCATATAACCACGAGAGTGCGGGACTTGAAGCCGCCGGGCGTTTTCTGCAGCGTTTCACAAATGAGAGTCAGCTCATAAAATATGTGCTGAATATGGTGCTTCTTCATATGAAGCCTTATGTGATGGTAAAGGCAGGCTCTTCCGTGAAATCCATGAATAAGCTTTTTGACGACAGTATTGATCCCAAAGCACTTATATATCTTTCATCCTGTGACAACTACGGCAGGCATTATGAAACAGAGAAAATACTTTTTGAAAAATATGAGATATATAAAGAATATATGGCACGTCCCTTTGTGCAGGGAAAGGATCTTACTGCAGCGGGACTTGTGCCCGATAAAAGTTTTTCTCAGCTTCTTGCCTTTTCACATAAGCTGCGTCTTGCAGGTGTAGATAAGCAAAGCGCTCTGAAGCAGACTCTTTCTTATAGCAGTAAACTGAAAAAACAACGGTAAAAATTGTTGTCAAAGGATTTTTTATATGATAAACTCGGGATGTAGCCGGTTCTTTTAAAGAATCGTATTATTATGGAGGTGAATTATGGAGAATCATAATGCTAAGACATTTATTTGTCTGAAATGCGGGCAGATTAATCCCCCGCAAAGCAAATTCTGTTTTAAATGCGGCAGTGTCGTAAATGCTCTGAACGATGTTAATGTTACAGAAAAAGCTGATAATGAAGCTTCTGTAAAATGCTCAAAATGCGGACAGATTAATTCATCACGGGATAAATTCTACATGGGCTGCGGTAACAACCTTACTTTAACTGCCGAAAGTGTAAAGAAAGAAAAAAGATGCGTACAGTGCAGCAGCGTAATTCGAAACAATGCCAGGTTTTGTCATGTCTGCGGCTGTGCGGCAGATATGAAGACTGTTGAGCAGGAGAAAAAGAGTGCGCCTGATTTTTTAATTTGCGGGCAATGCGGCAAGAAGAATGCTTCCTTTGACAGATTTTGCACAGGCTGCGGTTATCCCTTAAAGACATTTACAGAAGAAAAAACTGAGGGAACAGATGATGATATTATTGTTGAGGCAAGAAAGTTTGCAGGAAAAGCAGCTCATTCAATAATGCAGAAGGCGGTTGAACTTACCGGAGAGGAAGAGATAACAAATATTCAGCTTCGTGATCTGTTTTCTAATGTGTTCAAAAAGCACACTAAAAATGAACAGGATGAAATATTTATTTGCGGAACATCGTTTACAACCCCTGACGAAAGCAGCATTCTTTCGGAATGGCCCAAGCCGTGGCTGTATTCCAGAATTTTTTTGGTATTTGCAATAACATTCTTTTTGCTGCTTGTGATGGGAGATTGGTTTCAGAATACAAATGCTGTTCCCGGACTTATTTTTATAGGAGCTCTTGCAGTTCCGTTTACAACAATGATTTTCTTCTTTGAGGTAAATGTTCCCAGAAATATCAGTATTTTTGAAACAATCAAGATATTTTTCATCGGCGGCACTTTGTCTATGCTGTCCTGTCTTGTTCTTTTTACATTGATGCCGTCAGGTACATACGGATATGTTGCAGCAATTATTACCGGTATTGTTGAAGAAATTGCAAAGCTTGTGGTTGTGGCATATTTCTGTAAAAAGCCTTCGGTTAAATATATTCTTACGGGCGCGCTTATAGGCTCTGCGGTAGGTGCAGGCTTTGCCGCTTTTGAAACAGCCGGATACGCATTCAGATTTTTGCTTGATGCAGGCTGGAATGAAATGATGGAGGTTATATTCCTGAGAGCGGTGCTTGCCATAGGAGGCCATGTTACCTGGGCTGCTGTTTCGGGTGCAGCACTTGTGCTTGTAAAGAAGGATTCCCCGTTAAATGCCGAGCATATTTTCAATATAAGATTTCTGAGACTTTTTGCAGTTCCCGTTATTTTGCATTCTGTATGGGATATGCCTATAAGTTTCGGCTCGGAGATTTGCCTTGTGCAGATTGTTGCTACTTTGCTGATATGGTTAATCGCCTTGGTGCTCATAAGTGTAGGACTTAAACAGTTTTCGAAGCCTGAAGCGGAGACTCCTGAGGCGCAGTCTTCTGATGAAGAAAAACTTGATTTTGACAGAACGGTTGTATCTTCTGATAATTACAACTAATTGTATCGGAGTCTGAATAAAATACTCCCGCGCAGGGTTATTTATCTGCGCAGGAGTATTATTTTTTTTGTGGTGATAATCAGATAGTTTTATATGTTCTTCTGAAAAGAGAATTTATTTTTCTGAAATACCGGCTGTCCACATTATCAATGGTTTCCTTGGTTGTGCGGTATCGCCAGTTCTTTTCGGGGACACCGGGAATGTTCATTCTGGCATCAGAGCCGAAGCCGCACATATCCTGGAATGCAATTATTGCGGTGTTTGAAGAGGATTTCCATACCGCTTCAACTATTTTACGGCAGCTTTCGGAATGATATCCGCCGTCACCCCAGTTGCTGTCGGTGAAGCCCACATATTCAAGAGCAAAGGCACGCTCTTTTTCGCCGGCCTCCCACAGCCATCCGAGGATGGTGTTGTTGTCGTGGGTTCCGCAGTAGTTTACTGAATTTATAGGGGTGTTGTGCGGCATATGAAGAGAATCACCGTCGGGCTCAAAGCCGAACTGAACCACCTTCATACCGGGGAAACCCGTATCTGCAAGAAGCTTCGGCACATCCTCACCGAAAACACCCAGGTCCTCTGCAATAATGGGAAGCTCTCCGAAGGTTTTTTTGATTTTGTTGAAAAGCTTCATACGGGGTCCTTCAACCCATCTGCCGTTTTTGGCGGTTTTGCTGTCGGCAGGAATTTCCCAGTATGATGCAAAGGCTCTGAAATGGTCAATTCTCACGCAGTCATAGGTTATGAAGCTCTGCTTTATTCTTGAAAGCCACCATTTATAACCGTCTTTTTCCATATAGTCCCAGTTGTAAAGGGGGTTGCCCCACAGCTGTCCGTCTTCGGAGAAATAATCGGGAGGACAGCCTGCTACTGCTTCGGGCTTAAGAGTATCGGGATCAATTCTGAACTGATTTGTGTTTGCCCACACATCTGCTGAATCCATTGCAACATATATGGGCATATCGCCTATAATTGCAATTCCTTTGCTGTTTGCATATTCCTTTATCTTTTTCCATTGGCTGAAAAATACAAACTGTGTGAATTTCCAGAAGGCACATTCTTTTTCAAATTCACGGCGGTGTTTTTTTGCTGTGGCAAAAAAGCGGTATTTTTCATCCCACTCCCACCAGGGTGCATCGTTGTGAAGCTCCTTTAGAGCCATAAAAAGAGCAAAATCGGAAAGCCAGGGATTTTCTTCCGAAAACTTTCTTATTTCTTCTGCCTTTTCGGATGAGAGATTCATAAACGCCGTTCTCAGAAGTTTTGTTCTGTTTGTAAGTGCAAATTCATAATCGGCAGTGTAGGGAGAACCGCTGTAGATATTACTCTTATAATCTTCCTCGCTGCAAAGCCCCTCTTCATACAGTGCTTTCGGATCAATGAAGAGAATATTTCCCGCAAAGGCAGAGGCTGAGCAATAGGGTGAATTAGCCTTATCAACCGGATTGAAGGGTAATACCTGCCAGTAGCCGAAGTTCATTTCCTGAAGCTTATCTGCAAAATACCTGCAGTTGCTGTCAAAAACACCGATACCGTAGTCGGACGGGATGGATGAGATGTGCATAAGCACACCGGATGCTCTGTTCTTTAACATTTTATCAAAGTCCTTTTTGAAGTTATTAAGTCACATTGTAACATATTGAGATTTTGTTGACAATATGTTTCTTTATTGTTATTATAAAATATATACAAAAAATATAAAATAAGGGGAATTGTGTTATGCTTAATGACAAAAAATACAGACTTTCTTTCACTGAAGAGGCTGAAGCTCTTGTTGCAAAAATGAGCCTCAAGGAAAAAGTGGTGCTTCTTGCGGGGCATTGCAAATGGTATCAGAGTATGGGAATCGGAAGCTACAACAGTTTTCCCTACGGAGCCGGAGGAAATGACAGACTCGGTATTTCACAGATGCTTTTCTGTGACGGTCCCAGAGGCTGTGTCAGCGGAAATTCCACCTGCTTCCCTGTTTCTATGGCAAGAGGTGCAACCTTTGACCCTGAGCTTGAGGAAAGAGTGGGAAAGGCAATTGCTAAGGAAATAAGAGCCAACGGCGGTAATTTCTTCGGCGGTGTGTGTATTAATGTACCTTATAATCCCGGTGCAGGCAGAAGCCAGGAGACCTTTGGTGAAGACAGCGTTCATATCGGAAGAATGGCATCGGCACTTGTAAAGGGCATTCAGAGTGAAAGTGTTATTGCCTGTATAAAGCATTTTGCCTTTAACAGCATGGAAAATTCCCGCTTCTGGGTAAATGTGAAAGCAGATAAAAGAACGGAAAGAGAGATTTATCTGCGTCACTTCAAGGAGTGTATCGACGGCGGCGCTGCTGCGGTAATGAGCTCTTACAACAGATACCTCGGGCACTTCAACGGTGCAAATAATTATCTTCTCAGAGATGTGCTCAAGGGCGAATGGGATTTTGACGGTTTTGTTGTGTCAGACTTTTTCTTCGGACTTCATAATACTTCAGGCGGTATGAATGCCGGTCTTGATGTGGAAATGAATATCCGCAGAAAGTATACATACGGCAATATAAAGCGTGCACTTAAAAAAGGAAAAATAACCGAAAAACAGATTGACGAAGCAAGTGTGAGAATAGTAAGAACCATTCTTGCCGCAGAAAACGCAAAGGGTGACAGAGAATATCCTTCAGAGCTTATTACCTGTAAGGAGCATACCGACCTTGCACGTGAAGTAGCGGAAAAGAGTATTACTCTTATTAAAAACAAAGATTCTCTTCTGCCTCTTGATGTCAGTAAGATAAGAAGCATTGCTCTTGTGGGAGACCTTGCGAATGACGAAAATATCGGTGATTACGGCTCAAGCCAGGTTCATCCCCCTTATATCGTAACTCTTAAGCAGGCTATAGAGGAAAACTATCCCGATGCTCATATGACATATATTCCCACAAGTGAAGTCAGGGACCGCCGTTATATTATCGAGCACGCAGATGCTGTAATTACCGTGTGCGGAATGAAGCATTCGGATGAGGGTGAGTATATATTTATTATCGGCGGTGACAGAAAAGAGCTGGGACTTAAAAACAGGGATGTTAAAATGATAAAAGAGGTTTCAGCGCTCAATAAAAACAGTATTGTGGTGCTTATAGGCGGCAATATGATAAGAGTGAACGAGTGGCATGATGACGTGAATTCTGTATTATTCGCATATTACCCCGGTATGGAGGGCGGAAATGCCCTTGCAGATATTATATTCGGTAAGGTTAATCCCGGCGGAAAGCTTCCCTTTGTTATCGGAAAGAAGGACAGTGATTTCCCCGAGGTCAGATGGCAGACGCTTGAACAGGATTACGGCTATTATCACGGCTATAAAAAGCTCATTAAAGATAAGAAGGAAGAGGATTATTCCTACGGCTTCGGTCTTTCTTATACTGAGTTTGAAATATCCTCTCCCGTTCTTTCTTCCGTGAATGAAAAAACTGCCGTGTTTACCGTAAATGTAAAAAATACAGGCACTTTTGACGGCAGCGAAACCATGCAGCTTTATATCGGCTATGAAAACAGCGCAGCAGAAAGACCTGAAAGAGAATTAAAGGATTTCAGCCGTGTTTATCTTAAGGCAGGAGAAACAAAAGAAGTAAAGCTCACTGTTAATAAGACTGAGCTTGCTTATTACGGAAATGACGGTTTTGTTGAAGAAGATATAACATATTTTGCGTATATCGGAAACAGTGAGAAGGATTCGAGAAATAATAAAATCAGTTTTTGTTTCGGTGGCTGAAATGGATAAATATGATTTTTCTCCCGATTTATTTTATCGGGAGCTGTATGAAAACAGACCCTTGCCTTTTGATAACAAAAATGCCGAAGAAATAAAGGCAGCGTCTGCAGATATAAAAATGAGAGCAGCAGAAATTTTTGCTTCCGACAGAATTCCCGATAAAGAAGCTGAGCCCTTTTTTGAAATAATCGGAGAAGAAAAAAGAAAGAGCTATATCTTAAAAACTCTTTCTGTCAGAATATGCAAAAATCTCAATATGCTTTGCTATCTTCTTGTTCCCGACAATCCCTCGGGAATGGGTGTTGTGGCTGTGCCCGGACACGGCTACGGAGTGAGGCAGATAATAAGACAGGGCAAAAACGGAAGGTACAGGAAAATCAATTTTCTTGATAATTATCAGAAAAATTTTGCAGAGGTGCTGGCTTTAAGAGGAAACACCGTTATTGCCTTTGAGCCTGTAGGCTTCGGTAAGGCAAGACTTAAAAAGGATATGAAGAAGCCTTTTTACATATCCTCCTGTGAAACCGTATCAATGCATTCTCTTATGTATGGCTTTACCACTGCCGCTTTGCGGGTATATCAGGCAAGGTGCTGTCTGGATATTCTTGAAGGAGAAGGCTTATCCCGTTTCGGTATAATGGGAATATCGGGCGGAGGACTTGTATCTCTTTATACTGCGCTTATTGATGAAAGAATTGAAAAAACAGTTGTGTCGGGGTATATTAATTCCTTCGGAAGCAGTGTGCTTTCAATGTGGCATTGCACGGATAATTATATTCCGGAGCTTCTGACTGTCGGAGATATGTCTGATTTTGCGGCAGCTATAGCTCCCCGCAAGCTTTTGATGGAGTGCGGTGAAAAAGATAAGCTTTTCCCCATAGAGGCTTCTTATGAAGCAGTTGAAAAAATAAAAAGAGTGTATGAGGCTGTCGGTGCAAAGGATAATTTTACCGTTGATATTCATAAGGGTAAGCATCAGGTTTCGGGACGTCTTTCCTTTGATTTCTTTTCAGATAACTGACGGAGGTATGCTATGAGAGAATTTATTTTCGGTACGGACTGGTGGACAGACTGCGATGATCTCGCAGCTATGCGGATATTATTACGTGCGCATAAGAAAGGAGAAATCAGGCTTCTCGGTGTCGGTATCAATGCCTGTATGGAGTATTCCGCGGCATCTGTGGACGGCTTTATTAATCTGGAGGGTGTGAAGGATATTCCCGTCGGTATAGACCTTCAGGGTACTGATTTTGAGGGAAGCCATCTTAAATATCAGAAGACACTTTCAGAATACTGTGTGAGATATAACAGAAATGAGGATGCTGAGGATGCGGTGAAGCTCTACAGACGTCTGCTTTCAAAAAGTGAAGGTAAGGTTCATATTGTTGAAGTAGGTTTTCTTCAGGTTTTTTCTCAGCTTCTTGAAAGCGGTCCCGATGAATATTCTCCTCTTACCGGAACCGAGCTTGTAAAAGAAAAGACAGAAAAGGTCTGGGTTATGGCAGGAAAATGGGACGAAGAGGGCGGTAAAGAGCATAATTTCTGCAATAATGCCCGTTCAAGGCACGGCGGTGCGGTATTTTTAAGGCTGTGTCCCGTACCTGTAACCTTTCTCGGTTTTGAGGAGGGAATAAGGGTTATTTCAGGAAACACCCTTTCTCACGACGATTTCTTGTATAAGAGCTTCCTCGAACACGGAAGCGAAAAGGGAAGATATTCCTGGGATCCCATGACTGCTCTTATGGCTGTTATCGGTGATGAGGAAAAGGCAGGCTTTGACACCGTATCAGGTAAAGCAAGGCTTGATGAGGATACGGGCAGAAATTATTTCACTGAGGATAAAAACGGTCCTCATAAATATGTCATTTCAAAATATGATTCAGAATATTATCAGGATATGATAAATTCAATAATAAACTGAGGTAGACTATGAAAAAACGAACAAAGATATTGTTGGCTGTGTTAATTCCCCTTGCCGTTATATTACTTTCTCTCGGGGGAGCTTTTATGTATCTGAAGGTGCCTTCGGTGACAGTTGATTTTTCTTCTCAGAGTGAGCTTACAGGCAGAGCCTCAGGCTTTTTGTACGGCTTTTCAGAGGAAGACATTCCGTCATCCGAAATAGCTGAGAGTATAGGAATAAACTGTCTTGCCACAAAAACGGCAGGAGGACTTCAGCATCCTATAGGTGATGTAAGACAGGTATCGGAAACCTTCCTGTCCGCAGGCGGTGAAATGCTGATGGTTTATACTCAGGATATGTATGATACCTGGTATTATCAGCTTGATTCTCTTGACGAGTATAATGAAAAGGTGAAAACCACTGTAACTGAAATGGAGAATTCTTCTTATAAGGACAGCCTGGTTTATTGTATATATAACGAAATGGACAACGGTGCTTGGCTCGGAAATTTCTGGGAGGAGGAAAATCGGTATAAATTCTATGATGCATGGAAGGATACATATGCCGTTGTAAAGGCTATCAATCCCGATGCCCGTATTGCAGGGCCCGGACACTGCGGCTATAATTATGATTTCATAAAAGAATTTCTTGTTTACTGCAAGGAAAACGATTGTCTTCCCGAGGTAGTTGTGTGGCACGAATTAAGCGATCAGTCCATATATCGGATGGAGCACAATTTTGCAGGCTATTATTCAATCTGCGATGAAATCGGTATTGAAAGACTTCCTGTATGTATTTCGGAATACGGTCTTATGAAAACAAACGGCATCCCGGGAGAAAGTGTAAAATGGATTTCACGTCTTGAAAAAGAGGATGCCTACGGCTGTGTTGCATATTGGCGGCTTGCAAATAATCTTTCCGATACCGTGGCGGATGATGTGACTCCCAACAGCAATTACTGGGTATATAATTTTTATGCAAAAATGAAAGGCAAGGAGCTTGACACAGAGGAATGGGATCTTTTTCACAGTAATATAGGGAATTATCTTAAGGGAAAATACCCGCTTATGAATAAGGGCTTTATTGCACTGGCCTCATATGATAAGAATGAAGAAAAATTCTATATTCTCGCAGGCGGCAGTGAAACCGACAGCAGAATAAAAATTGAAAATCTTGATGATACCTTCAGAAACGGAGATGAGCTTACAGTAAAAATAAGCTCGGTTGATTATAAGGGGCTTGGCGGTGCAGTAATTTCACCTGTTCTTTGTGAAGTAAAGAATGTTACCGTAAAAGATAATTCTCTAAAGCTGACTTTACCCTGTCAAAGAGAGAGTCAGGCATTCTTTGTTGAAATTACAAAGGGAAGCGGCGAAGAATATAAGAATACTAATCTCACTTCAAGATATGAAGCTGAAAATGCTGTTTTTGACCGTGAGCTTTCGGCAACCGATGCAGTCGCTTATGCTGTGAGTAACGGTATGTGTGTTAAAGGTATTACATCTGATAAGAAAATATCCTTTGATGTAAATGCTCCCCGTGACGGTGAATATACAATTGATGCTGTTTATTCCAATGCTAATTCAGACGGAAACGGCAGGATAAGTGCATATGTCAGATTCAGTGTGAACGGTGAAAAATACGAAGTGAAATGTCATTCCTCTGTCAAAGAGGATTGCATGGAGTGTGTAAGTTTTAAGGTTTTTCTTGAAAAAGGAAAAAATACAATTGAAGTTCTGCCGTATGATCATATGGCAATAGCTCTTGATTTTATTGACATTACACCCTATGACGGCGAAAAGGTGTATTTTGAAAAGCTCAGCTCACGAAATACAGACAAAAAGGAAAATGCATATTCTGTTTTTATTCCCGAAGACGGATTTTACAGACTTTCGGATTTTTCCGCAAAGGGAAATATAGTTATCAACTCTGTGTCATTACCCTGTGACGGAAATAATGTATTCTTCTTCTCAAGAGGATATAACAAAGCGGTTCTTCCCGACGCTTCTTTCTTTACGGGAGTCGAAAAGGAGGACTCTGAAGTATACCTTGAAATAACTCCGGGAGACATGAAGCTCTACGGAGGAGCTTCGGATGAAGAGGACAGCAATACCTCCACAGGCAGGCATATAGGGTGGATTTCATCTGATACACAAAGCAGTGCGGAATTTGCTGCAGAAATTCCTCAAAGCGGTTATTACGCTCTTACTTTTGAATATTCAAATAATGAAGAGGGCGGATATCACGATTACAATGTTGATCTTGTTGAACGGTATGTGACAATTTCTGTCAACGGAGAAAAGCAGGGTAATTTCTTCTTCAGAAGCACCTACAGCTTTGATAATTATAAAACCAAAACAATTATGCTTTATCTTGAAAAAGGCGAAAACTTAATTAATCTGTCAAATGACGGAAGCTACAGCTTCAATAACAAGGTTACCTATGCCCCCGATATAGGTAAAGTGACACTGAATTATTATAAACCCCTGGAGTGAGGAATAATATGATTTGTGCAATGGGTGAGCTGCTGGTTGATTTTACAGAGCAGCAGGAAAATGAATACGGCTATCCCGTACTGTCGGCTGCTCCCGGCGGTGCACCTGCAAATTTTCTTTGTGCCGTAAAAAAACAGGGTGTGGATGCTTCTTTTATAGGTAAGGTGGGAAATGATGCCTTCGGCAGAAAGCTTATTTCAACTCTGAAAGAAAAGGGAATTGATACCGACGGAATAATAAAAGCCGATGATGTATTTACCACGCTTGCATTTGTTACCCTTGACGCCAAGGGAGAAAGAAGCTTTTCATTTGCAAGAAAGCCCGGTGCCGATACCTGTATAACGACAGAAGAAATTGATTTGGGTATTATAGAGCGTTCTTCTGTCTTTCATTTCGGCTCTTTATCTTTTACGGATGAACCCGCAAAAACAAGTGTTGAATATGCCGTCGGATATGCAAAAGCCAGGGGAAAGATAATAAGCTATGATCCGAATTACAGACCTATGCTCTGGAAGAATGAAGAAACAGCACGGAAATGTATGACAGAAGGCTTTAAGTATGCTGATATCGTGAAGCTGAGTATTGAAGAAGCCCTGTTTATTTTCGGCACATGTGAAAAAGAAGCGGCAGATATTCTTTATAATGATTTCGGCTGCAAAACGGTATTTGTGACTCTCGGAGAAAAGGGATGCTACTGTAAATGTGCAGCAGGAAGCTTTTACACAAAAAGCGAAAAGGATGTTGTTCCTAAGGATACTACGGGAGCAGGAGATATTTTTACCGGCACAGCCGAGGCTCTTATGCTTCTTAAAGGGCGGGGCATCAGCGAATTAACCTTGGATGAAATGAAGGAAATCGCAACCGGAGCATGCACGGCAGCTACTTTGTCAACACTTCGGCAGGGCGGAATGGTATGATGCGGTTTTACGGAATCGCTTTTTGAAAAACAGGCACAAGAAAACGGCTTCGCCGTACGCTTTGCGGCGAAACGCTTTCGTATAGTCCATCGCCGAGGGAAGTTTACTTCCCGTTCTGCGGGACATATAATCTTTTTACTTTATAGGAAGGAATTTCCTATAAAATAAGGGCTCAGGTTGAAACCTGAGCCCTTAAAATAACTATTGATTTAAGCGCAGAAATCAAGGAAGCCCTTTGCTCCGAAGATTTTGTATGTGATATCGTTTGCGCCCTTGAGTGCATTGTTGAGAAGTCCGTCAAATACACCGGGAGCAGCTTCTTCTTCATAAACGCCGATTTCAACAAGCATTGCATGAACTTCATCCATAACTGCATTGTCTGCCTCGTAATCATTTACGGTGTTCTTTGTCATAGCATCTGCCTTTGCAAGAACAGCTTCCTGCTCAGCTGTAAGAACATAGCCTGTTTCATCACAGTATCTTTCAAGATCGGGAAGATAGCTTCTTGTGAGAGGCTTTAAGTTTCTTGCTTCATTGAACTGGGGGAAGTAGATGCCGTCTTCTGCAAGATTATCGCAGTCTGCAACTGTTTTTATATTTCCTGTTGCAAGCTCAAGTGCGAGTGCAAGTGCTGTGTTGTTGTATTCAAGCTCGTGCTTCTGACCGTAGAAGAACCAGGAAGAATCTCTGCGGATTGTTGTTGAAATATCGATTGAACCGTCGGGAGAAAGAACTCTGCCTGTTGTGTCAGCAAAGGTTTCACCGGGAGCAACGAAGGATGTTCCGGGTGCTGTGGAATCAATGTTGATGATTTCATCAGAGTTTGTAAGAGGAGCATTCTTCATAAAGCCGAACATCTGATAGTCGGTTGTGATAGCGCCGAAGGGAAGACCGTAGCCTGAAATGAAGGAGAATGTAACGCCTTCGTTTTCGAGATTTGTCATAGTCTGATTAAGATTTTTCTTTGCAGCCTGGAACTTATCTGCTTCAGCCTTTACAACGTCGGAAGAGATAAGATGTTCGAGATCTTCATATCTGTCAACGGGGATAAGGTTACAAAGCGAAGGTGTTGCACAGAACATCTGTGTTGCAATTCCTTCAAGTGCCATATCAATAAAGCCTCTTAAAATCTTCTTGGGGAAGAGTCTTAATACAATATTGATAAGATAACCCCAGGGCTCGCCTACGAGGTCAGCAATAAGACCGTTGTAGAAAAGGTCTGCGGAATTGTCGCAGTATTCTCTTGCAAGAAGGTCAGCAACAACATCGCTGCCGTCCCAAGCACCTACGATGCTTACAACTCTTCTGATGTGGTTTTCTGCCTTTGTGGGATAAGCATCCATATAAGCGGTAACAACGGAAGCGCCCATGCTCATGGGAACAAGAACAACGTCCTTTGCGCCTACCTTATTTTCAGCAATAATAGTTTCAATGAAGTCGTGAAGACCGGAAATGTTCTTAGATGTATAAGAGAAGGCATTGTAGTTGAAAACATAGAGATAATCTTCAAAGTTTTCACCGAACTTTTCTCTTGCGATTTCCTTACAGGGAATTGATGAATAGAAACGGTCCTGTGCTTCGCTGTAATAGCTGCCGTCTTCCTGGATTGCACCGGGGAATTCGGATACGGGCATTACGTATCTGGGAGTAACAACTCTGGGATCGCTGTTGCCGTTTTCATCAACAAGATTGAAGTGGAAAAGGCTGCGTACAAGAGAATTAACCTCATCCTGATCCATAATGTTTGTTCTGATGAAAGCTGAGATAAGAAGATCAACAACGAGACCGATGATGGTTTTTATTGTTTTTGCATCTGAGAAAGCTTCATCAAAGCTGTTGAAAAGATTCCATCTTGCAGTGTGCTTGCCCTGGGCAATAAGAGGAGCATAGTTTTCGTAATCCTGAAGTGTGCCGTTTTCGAAAGCACCTTCTTCAACATAGCTCTCATCAAAGAGATATGAGAAGCTCTGTCCGATACCTGTTACGAATACAACAAGGCTGTCGTTGCCTTCAGCAAAAACAGAATCCATTTCGGAAGCGGTTTTTACAACTGTGTTGACTTCGTTTGCAAAGACAGGCATGATTGCCATAGGAAGAATCATTGCAACTGAAAGAAGAATAGCAATAAACTTTTTCATTTTCTGTTTCCCTCCGGATATTATTTCTAATATATATTATCATTAAAAAAATGGCTTTTCAATGTTTAATTTGTTTTTCGGCATTTCTGACAAAAAATAATTATTTTCTTACGGCATTTGTACCAATAAATGCTTCAGTTACTATTTAAATATTGAAATAATGCCTCGTTTGAGCTAATATATCCATGTATAAAATTAAGGAGGTCATATTTTTATGGCAAGTTTAATGGGCATTTTTAAGTTGATTATGGCATTTTTCACATTTCTGCCTCAGATACTGGCTCCCGTGCCGGCTCTTCTCAACGAGGCTTCATATTTTGAAAAATGGTCACCCGAGCAGGCATATACTGAAGAATATGCCGTAGAAATCGAAAAGGACGAAAATGAGGATTTTGTTGTTCTCAATCTTGCAGACGTTCAGATTTCCGATGATGAAAACTATTATTCCGAATACGAATATGCAAAGGCTATGATAAACAGACTTGTTGCAGAGCAGCAGCCTGATCTTATCACTCTTTCAGGTGATAATGCATGGGACACAATAGCCTATCTCACACTTGTTGAATTTATTGATTCTCTCGGAATTCCCTGGGCTCCTGTAATGGGCAACCACGACGGTCAGGGCTGTATCAATGAATTCTGGTGCGGATATCTTTTCTACGAAGCAGAAAACTGCCTCTGGAAATTCGGTCCCGAGGATATGGGCTACGGTAACTACATTATCAATATCACAGAAAACGGCAAGGTTATCCACACTCTGTTTATGATGGATACTCACGATGACGGAACCTGGACTCTTGAGGACGGCAGAGAAGTCAGCGGCTATGACCATCTCTGGCAGAATCAGATCGATTGGTATGAGTGGGCAGTAAAGGGTATTGCCGAAAAAGAAGGCAGAACTGTTGAAAGCAGTATTGTTATGCACATTCCCGTATATGAAGTTAAAACTGTATGGGCAGAATACTATGATACAGAAAACGATGTATGGACAGGTGAATATGCCGACAAGGCTACAGGCGTTATCCACGAAACACCCTGCCCCGGTGCTGTAGATAATCATTTTACGGATAAGATGCTTGAACTCGGCAGCACAAAGAATGTTATATTCGGTCACGACCACGTATGCAATGCTTCAATCAATTATGAGGGTATTCAGCTTACCTATTCGCTCAAGCTCGGCTGCGGCGCATATTATGAAGAGGGCCTCATGGGCGGAACAACTCTTACGATCGGCTCCGACGGTGCAGCTGAGGTAGCTCACCATTTCTGCGGCTGATAAAAATTAAAAAACTAAAAAACAATATAAAACAAAGGCTCATTTCCCGGAAAAGGGAAGTGAGCCTTTTGGTATATCCTGTTTTTTTGTCAGCTGAGGAAGCCCTGAATAATTACCTCTTCTGCCTCCTCGGGAGTCATTCCGAAGGTCATAAGCTTTAAAAGCTGCTCATTGTTGATTCTTCCGATTGCTGCCTCGTGAATAATAGCTGCCTCTGCGTGGTTTGCCGCAATTTCGGGAATGGAGCGTATTCCCGCATTATCCATAATAATTGAGTCGCACTGCACGTGGGCAGAGCAGGGAGCATTTCCCACAGCCTTGGGATAGAAAACCTGCTTTGAATTGTCTTTGGCAACTGAACGGGAGATTATCTGTGCGGAAGCACCCTCACCGTTGAGCTCAATTGTCATATCGGAATCCGCAATCTGATTTCCGTGAGTCATAAGTCTTTCCGTTACAATGAATTTTGCATTTTTCCCAAGCTTTGCAACGGTGTTTCTTTTTGTGGAGTCAACGCCCTTTATCTGAACACTTTCCATTTCACACAGGGAATTTTCTTCCATATAAACTGCGGTTTCGGGGTTTAGAATTCTTTCACCCGTGCCTTCTCCCTCACCGTAGTGCTTTTCTATATAAAGCACCTTTGCGTTTTTGCCGATAAAGAAACGGTGTATGCCCTCGTGACGGCTTTCGTTACAGCCGGAGTTGTGAATTCCGCAGCCGGCAATTATGGTAACATCCGCATTCTCACCGATGTAAAAGTCGTTGTACACCTTATCGGAAACGCCTTCCTCTGTTATGATTACGGGAATATAAATTTTTTCTCCTTTTGTGTCGGGAAGTACCGTGATGTCAATACCCGGCTTGTCGGTTTTGTTGGTTATCTGAACCTTTTCGTTTGTGCTTCTTTCGATGCCTGCACCGTTTTTTCTGATGTTATAAGAAGCGCCAACGGGGATCGATGAAAAATCAGATATGGTGTTGAGAAGATTTTTATCTGTAATACTAAGCATCAGTTATCACCTCTCAATGTGCATTTGCTGTCAAATTCTCCTAAAAGAGAGGGGAGAATTTCCTGTTTTGTTCCGTAGGAACGTATTCTGCCGTTTGCCACAACAAGAATGTCGTCGGCAAGCTGCATGATTCTCTCCTGATGGGAGATTATCATAACACTTTCGTTTCTGTCTGCCGCCATATCGCGGAATGACTGAACAAGCATTGAAAAGCTCCACAAGTCAATGCCTGCCTCGGGCTCATCATAAATTGCAAGTCCTAATTCTCTTGCCATAAGAGTTGCTATTTCAATTCTTTTTACCTCACCGCCCGAAAGGGATGAGTCTACCTCACGGTTAAGATAGTCCATTGAACAAAGTCCAACCTTTGTGAGATAGGAACAGCATTCGTTTTCGGGAAGATCGCCGCCTTTTGCAAGGGAAAGGAGCTTTCTTACCGTAAGTCCTTTGAAGCGGGGCGGCTGCTGAAAAGCATAGCCGATGCCGAGCTTTGCGCGCTCGGTAATAGAAAGATCTGTTATATCAGTTCCGTTATAAATTATCTGACCCTTTGTGGGTTTTTCTATGCCCATAATCAGGCGTGCGAGTGTGGATTTGCCGCCGCCGTTGGGACCTGTGATTACAAGAAATTTACCGTCTTCGAGAGTAAAGCTCACGTCTTCAATGATTTCAAGGTCTGTGCCTTTTGTGCTGTCTTGTACGGTAAAGCCTAAGTTTTTTACTTCTAACATTGTTTTCTCCTAGAATAAAAAATAATATGCCAAATATAATCCTATCTGGATTATTATTATTGCGGGAAGACCCCGCATAAAATTTTTGTGCTTTGTTTTGTGGCGGATAATTTTCATTGTGATGTATTCTGCTGCAGCTCCGCCCAGTATTGCAACTGCCCAGAATAATTTTTCGGGAACACGTGTCTTTTTTCTTTTCTTTTTGCCCTTTTTCTTCTTCTTTTTGGAAATGAGCTTATCATATACCGTAAGCACAAAGGCAGCAAGAGAGATTATTATGAGATATTTTACCATTATAATTCAACCTTAACAATGCAATCGCCTTTGCCCGCGTAAACCTGAAGAATGCCGTTGTCCTTCATAATGTAATTTTTTGTTGAATATATCTTTTTCGGCTCAGAGGGAAGATATATAAGCGTGGGAGCCTTTATTGTTGACGAGCCTTTGTATGCGAGGGTGAAGAGCTTATTTTTTCTGTCATAGGAATATTCTTTGATTTCGCCTGCAACAGCTATGGGCAGCGGACGGCATATTACATCCATAATTTTGCTATTTTCAAAATTATTATAGTAGTGCCAATAGGTCTGGCTCCATTTGTTGCTGTCAAACTTTTCAATAAGATGCTCGAGTGCGGGATAGCTGTCGCTTCCGGGGACCATTCCGCCCCATTCGCCTACTATTACGGGTACATCAAGCCGTGACTGTGTTCTCTTGTGCTCATCAAAGATAAAGTCAACACGGTGGGGGCTTGCTTCATTGGTAAGAGGAGAATCTACTGTGATATCATAGCCGTGAGGAGAGAAAACATGGTTATTTTCTCTTTCGCCGTTTTTATAAACGATTCTCGGAACACTGCAGGGAATACCGAGATTTGAATAATAGCAGTTTTCGGAAATGATTATACCTGTTTTATCGGCTTTTCTTATAGCTTCAGCTGCTGCAACAAGGAAGGGATAGTATCTTTTTGTGTCGAATTCAAAAAGCATATCCTTTGCGTCTTCGATTATTCTGTTATAAACCTTGGGATCGTCTGCCACGGAAAGCATTGCCATAACGTCTTTGTTGAGGGCATCACCGATAAGTCCCTTACGGTCAACACGCTTGTTGAAAAGAAGTGTTTCTGCACCGCTTTTTACAAGAGTTCTGAATATTTTTCCGCCGGGAGAGCCGGGGAAGGGCTCGTTGAATACGTCATAGCCTATTACAGCCTTGCAGTCTTTCAGATATTCCGCTGTGAATGTGAGCATATCGCAGAAGCTGTCGCGAAGTCCTTTTCCTGCAATTTCTCTGTTGTTCCAGAAGTCATCAAAGGATTTATGAATGTCTTTGTGGAAGAAATATCCCTCTGCCCATATAACACGGGGCGGATGAGAATTCTTTGTGTGTAAGCATGCCCATTCGGGAGCTCCGTCGCCGGGAATAGAGCAGAATGCACTGAAAAGATCCTGATGCCAGTCAATAAAAGCATAAATTTCGTGCTTTTCGCACAGCTTCAGAACTTTTTTATATCCGTCGAGGTATTCAAGATTATATTTTCCGGGCTCGGGTTCAATACCTGCCCAGGTAAGTCCCAGCCTGATTATGTTTATACCCTTCTTCTTAAGAGCTTCAAGAAGGTCTGAGGTGATATCTGTTTTGTATCTGATGATACCGTCTTCGTCCTTGCCGACTTCTTTATAAACAAAGTTAAGTCCGTTAAAAATACGCTCTCTGCCGTATTCGTCAACAAGTTTTTTGCCTGAAACTGAAATAGTGTTCATAGAAACGTACCTCTCATTTAAATAATATCACATAATAATAGTAACATCCATTAAATGCAAAGTCAACTGAAATTGTTCTGTTGCCGGGAATTTTTGTTTTTAAAAGAAAAAAACAGAAAGCCGGATATGACCTTCTGTTTTTTTGTTGCTGTCTTAAAGCTGCGAAACAGTCATTGCTATTATCACTGAGGCAGTAAATATGCCTGAGATAAGAGCAGCGGAAACAAGCTCCCATCTGTTCGAATCAATAAAGCGCTTCATTTATAAATCTCCGTTCTGCCCTGAAGGCAAGTAATTGAGCTGAGAACAAATTGTATGAGGGAATAATACTCTAAAAAACAGCATTTGTCCATATCTTTTCGGTTACAAAATATTACAGATAAGCCTTTGTTTTGTAACAAATAGGATGTCGAATAAAATTACTTAAAATCGATTTTTGTTTTTGTATAAAATGCACATAGGGGATGTATAATATATACGAAAGGAGTAATTGATTTATGGATTTTACGCAAAAAGAAAGAGATATGCTCAATGAACTCAAAAACCACGAAAAGCTGTGTATCGAAAAGTATAAAAGACATGCCGAATGTGCCTCGGATGAGCAGCTCAAAAGCTTGTTTTCAGGACTCAGCCAGGAGGAGAATGAGCATCTCACTTCCCTCAATTCCATTGAAAACGGCTGTGTGCCCCCCATCAGTAATGCCGAAAAGCCTTTGCCCGTATTTACGGCAAAATATAAAGCCATGCTCTGTCCCGAAAAGAGTGCCGATATGTACCTGTGTAACGATGTATTGTCCGGGGAAAAGCAGGTGTCCCACTTATATGATACTGCAACCTTCGAATTCCGTGACAAAAATGTAAGGGATTTCCTGAATCATATTCAGAAGGACGAGCAGACCCACGGAAAAATTATTTATGACTATATGGCAGCCAACGGAATGTACTGAATCTGCAGGATATTCTTTGAAAAAGTGTAGTGTATTACATTTTTTCCTGTGAATAAATGTAATCTGTTGCACTTTTTCATACGAAAAGATGTAACAGATTACATGAAACATATTGCAATTTCTGTGTTCAGTGATATGATATCAGCTTCTTGTTTCAAGTGTTCATTGATACTTTCAGTCTTCAGCTGAATTGCTTGAAAATTATGATTTATCAATGTGAGAAGGAGCACAAAAATCAGCACATCTGATATTTGCTGTCTCTTTTTTTCTGTGGGGGAGGTTAATTTTGCGGTTTTGGGGTGGATTCATCAAAAAAACGATAAATTATGAGTTATTGTGATTTTTACTAAAAGTTTTAATAATATTTTTATATATATAAATTGCATATTGGATTGAAATTCTGATTCTCTTGTGGTAAAATCTAAAATGTATAAGCATAATTCTATCTTTGTGCCCCGTTTTCGGCGGGGACGGAAAAGGAGAGAACAAAAACTATGAAAAAAACAAAAATGACAACAAAGGCTTTGTCAGTGCTTCTCACCGTTCTTATGTTGTTTACAACAATTTCGGTGGGTATCATTGTGCCCGATGCTAAGATCGAAGCCAATGCTGCAGAAATTACTGTTTATACGATTGCAGATATAAATTCTGCAATTGCACAGGCTAATTCGGCAGGTACAGGTGTTGTAACTACGATTAAGCTTGGCAGTAATATAACCTACAACGGCTCACTTGCATCGTTTACCACGCTTTCAAGTGCTAACGTTGTGTTTGACTTCAACGGTTATTCACTTCTGATGAATTATATCGTGTCCGGTGCATATGACAGTGATCAGACAGGTGTTCAGCTGCCCTCTGCAAACCAAGGTAAATTCCACAATGGCACTGATGTATTTACAAATGGTATGTTTATGATAAGTGCAGGTTCTACTATGCAGATTATAAACTCAAAGCCCGGAAATATATGTACAATGCAGGTATATACTGATTTTACCGATACAAGGAAAAACAGTACAATAGACCATCAGACATCGTCATCTCTTATTTACAATCAAGGAACGCTCATAATAGGAGATACGAATTCTACATATAATGACTTTACTCTTTATGCTCATTCTCTCTGCCGTAATACAAACGGAGAAAATCCTAATCTTTACGGTGTAAAGAGTGCATCCGCAAACTGCTATACAGTAACAGTCGACAGTTCTTCTGCAATACTTAAGATGTACGGCGGTAAGGTTCACGCTACAGGTGCTGCCCGTGCAAGACGAGGAACATATGCAGATATTCTTTGCTATGCTCTTAATGTCAATAATTGTTACTCTGCTGAAGTTTACGGCGGTGAAATCAGCATTCCTCAGTGTCCGACCGAACAGAATAACGGTATTTTCCAGGCCTCCTCAAAGGCCTGTGAAGGCGGAACATCAAGAATTACAGCAATCAGATGTAATACTCCGTATCTTTATATTTTTAATGTGAATTCATCTGTTCAGTCCAAAACAGGTACTGACTCATCAAAGAGTAATAACCAGTATACAAGTAATATCTGGTCAACATCAGATGCAAATGCTGTAAATGTTTTCGGCGGTAATTTCTATTATTGGGTACAGGAGGGTGACAATAGCTCAACTGCCAATAACCACGGTTATATCGCAAGAGGACCTTTCAAGATTGCTTCAAACGGAACACTTATTCCTTCTTCTGTAAGCGGTTCGGATCATTTTTATCAGAATCCCGATCAGGGCGGAACACTTGACGGAAGATTTGTCGGTTATACCGTATTTGTAGGCGATAACGGTGTTGTACGTGATTCTTCCAATAATATTGTAGCAACAAATATGCCGGCTGAAAAAGGTATTGATATGTTCTCATATGATACTTTCCGTCAGTATCTTGCTCAGCATACATCTGCTCTTGATGTTTATGCCGGAAATGCCATTATGACAACAAACGGTGACGCTACAGCAGAAGTGGGCTCAACAAACTATCTTCGTAACGGTTATACCCACACAGCATGGGCAGGAAAAACTCATCCCGGTGCTGCATATTCACTTTCTTATATAACTCCCGCTGCAGCCGGCATTAACACAAACGGCGGTTCTCTCTTCCTTGTTCCCGCATGGACAGAAAATGTATATAACATAACATACGACTGGAACGATTCTGATGGTGCTTCAAAGGTTAGTGATACATCATCCTGCCCCGCAACCTATAAAATAACATCAACAAGTGCTTTCGGTTCTCCCGTACGCCACGGTTATGAATTCACAGGCTGGGCTATTACACAATATGAATATCCCTCAACAGATACAAAGAAGCCCTGGTCACTTGCAACATATCCCGCAGGCTTCTCTCTCAACGGAAGAAACGGTCATCTCTGGCTTCAGGCTCAGTGGAAGGAAATTCCTTATACCGCAACAATTAATCTTAACGGCGGTAATATCGGCGGAAGCACCGATAATGTAACAAAGGACTATACTGTCAATAAGGTATTCCAGTTCCCCGCAGGTGTACAGAAGGATTATTACACATTTGACGGCTATTATAAGGTAACCACAGCAGACGGTTCATGGGCTGCAAACGATACTCTTTATGCAGCAGGCAATGTTTCGTCAATCGGCTCTTACGGTAACCCCACATTTACGGCACAGTTTACTCCCGTACAGTACACTGTAACCTACGATTCAATGCTCGGCTCATCTGTGGATGATGATGCTGCAAAAACATATAATGTTGAAAGCACTCATACACTTCCCGCAGTAACAAGACTCGGTTATCATTTCGCAGGCTGGAAACCCGCTGCATCCGTAGGCTCATGGTCAGGTGCAAAGGTATATCCTGCAGGCTTCTCCTTCAACAAAATGAACGGCAACGTAAGACTTGAAGCTCAGTGGGAAAGTGCAGTTTATAAGCTTACTCTTGATCTTGCCGAAAATGAAATCATTGACGGTGCAACAGAATATAACTATGCATATGCAAATACACTTGAAATAAAGAATCCCTCAAAGACAGGCTATATCTTCACAGGCTGGGAGGTTTCTTCAACTCCTACAGGAACAGATACATGGATAAAGGGTGAGAAATTCGCAGACGGTCTTGCAGAAGGCAGTGTTACAATTCCTGCAAATAAGCTGGGTAACGTAACCCTCAAGGCTAACTGGACTCCCGATTCATATGAAATCACCTTCGACCCCAACGGCGGTCAGGGCTGTGCAAACTACACTTATGATATTGAAGATTCTTTCAATCTTCCCACAACCACAAAGAAGGGCTACAACTTCGCAGGCTGGTCAGTAGCAGTGAAAGACGGCAACTGGAACAAGGAAGTTTATGCAGGCGGTGAGCTTGTAAACGGTATGTACGGTAATGTCACACTCCGTGCAAACTGGGAAAAGACAAAGTACGTTGTTACTCTTGATGCTGACGGCGGTACGGTTAATCCCTCAGTTCTTTCATATGACTTTGAATCAATAGTTGACCTTCCCGTTCCCTCAAAGACAGGCTTTGCATTCAAGGGCTGGAAGGTAACTCTTCCCGATGCATCTGCTTCATGGGTCATTGATACTGTTTACACAGATGCTCTTCCTGCAGGTCAGTACGGTAATGTAACCCTCACAGCTCTCTGGGAACATCAGGAATACAACATCCATTTTGTATCCTCAGGCTCAACTCCCTCAGATCTCAAGTATTATATTGATTCCGACGCTTTCAATGTTCCCGCATCATCCTATCCCGGTTACACTTTCCTTTATTGGAACGTAACAACTCCCGCAGGTAACTGGGAAATGAATGAAAAGGTTTATACAACTACCGATATTACAGGTAAATACGGTAATGTAACTCTTAATGCTAACTTTGAAGCTGTTCCCTTTACAATCACATATAAGGATATCGACGGCACAACAGATGTTGTTGATTATAATATGACAACTCCCGTTACTCTCAAGACCTATGAGAGAGCAGGATATACCTTCAACGGCTGGAGAGTTGAAACTCTTACAGACGGTGCCGGTTGGGCAGGTATGTATCAGCCCGGTGATTACACTGCCGGTGAGCGCTACGGTAATGTTGTCCTTGTGCCCGACCTTAGTGCAACTGAATATGAAATTACCTTCATTCCCGACGGCGGTACTCCCTATGCAAATCTTACTTATACCGTAGAATCAACAGATACTCTTCCTGTTCCCGAAAAGGCAAATTATGATTTCGCAGGCTGGAAGGTCACCGTTGCAGGCGGCAACTGGGCAGAGGGCGAAATCGTAAACGGCGCAGCAGCTGTTACAGGAAAATACGGCAGCGTAACTCTTACAGCACAGTGGACACCCAAGAAATTCAAGGTAACATTTGTAAATGATGACGGCACAGCTCTTCAGAGCACCGATGTTGCATACGGCACAATGCCTTCATACACAGGCTCTACTCCCGTAAAGGAAGCAACTGCTCAGTATACATATACATTTACAGGCTGGTCACCTGCTCTTACAACCGTAACAGGTGAGGCTACATACACAGCTCAGTATTCAAAAACTGTCAATTCCTACACAATCACCTGGAAATATGAAACTGATGAAACATCAGGCTATAAGACAGAATCCGGAACTTATAACTACGGTGAGCATCCCGTTTTCAATAACGGTGTGAACCCTGTAAAGACATCTGCAACCGATAAGTATTACAGATTCGAAGGCTGGAAGCTTGAAGGTCAGGATGTATGGTTCGATAACGACACATATGTAACAGGTGATGCTACATATGTGGCACAGTTCAAGGAAATTGCAGCTCCGAGAACTGTTATATGGGTAATTGACGGAGTTTCTCAGGAAACAAAATGGGAAGTCGGTGAAACACCTGTTTATGTCGGCACTCCCGCAAAGGCAGACAAGAACGGTATGAAATATACCTTCGCAGGCTGGGATCCCGTAATTGTTGAAGTAGCTGCAAACACAGATTATACTTATACCGCAGTATTCACAGAATCTGCAAAGGATTATACAGCAACATTTGATGCTGACGGCGGATATATTGTAAATACAGAGGTTTCCTATAATAAGGTAAACGGTCTTACAATGCCCGTGCCCGCAAAGGACGGTTATACCTTCCTCGGCTGGCGAGTTACATCAAACGGCGGTACATGGAACGACACTAACCTTCTTACCTATACAACATACACAGGCAGATGGGGCGATGTAAGCTTCAAGGCTGAGTATGCGGCAACAGAATATACAATCAAGGTAGAGGCTGATGACGGTACTGCACCCGAATACAAATATACAATCGAAAGCACTGATACTCTTCCCGCACTCACAAAGGACGGCTTCGTGCTTTCGGGCTGGATGATAGTTTCCGCTGAAGGCAACTGGGCAGCAGGTGATACTGTAGCAGCTGACAAGGTGCTTACAGGTATGTTCGGTGATGTAACAGTTCATCCTCTCTGGAGCGCAAAGCTTTATAAGATCAATTGGGTAAGCGGTGATACGGTTCAGACTGTTGAATTCAGATTCGGCGATCCTACAGTTACATATCCTCCCATCGCGAAGGCAGGCTACACAGCAGCATGGGACAAGACAGTTCCCGCGGTTATGCCCGCTGAAGATCTTACCTTCACAGCAGTTTACACTCCCATTCAGTATTATCTCAGATTCAACGTTGCAGGCGGCAGCGAAGTAGAAAACTTCTATTATGACATCACATCAGATAAGGTGCTTCCCACACCCACCAGAACAGGTGCAAACTTCAAGGGTTGGAAGGTTTCTGCCGGTACAGGCAGCTGGGTAAAGAATACAATATATCCCGGCGGCACATCCCTTACAGGTCACTACGGTAATATCACTCTTACTGCTCAGTGGGAAATTGAGCTTCACACAGTTACATGGGTAGCCGGTGACGTTACAAAGGTTACTAAGTGGTATCACGGAGCAACACCTTCATTTGACGGTATTCCCTATAAATCAGCAGACGATTATCATTCCTATAAGTTCACAGGCTGGGACAAGGAAATTGTTACCGTTACTGAGGATGCAACATACACAGCTTTGTTTGAAGCAACCGAAAGACTCTATACGATCAGATGGAACGTAGACGGACACATTCAGGAGGAAAAGGAATACAGATACGGCGAAACACCCGTATTCTCAGGTCCTGAACCTACAAGACCTTCTACAGTAGAATTTGACTTCTCATTCGCAGGCTGGACACCTGAAGTAAGCAAGGTAACAGGCGATGTCACATATGTGGCACAGTTTGATGTATATACTAAGCTTCAGGGACTCAGAGTTGATAAATCTGCCGTATTCCTTAAAATCGGTGAGCAAGCAGTTGTTTCCGCAATCATTTCTCCCGCAACAGCAACAAGCAAGGACGTTAACTGGATATCCTCAGACGAAAGCATTGCAACTGTTGATATGGGCGGTAAGATTACGGCAGTCGGCTCAGGTGATACAGTTATCCGTGTTGAATCCAAGGACGGAAAGTTCAAGTCCTACTGTGTAGTAAGCGTTGCTCCTGTTATTTCTCAGTACATTGTTGTTTCTGCAGGCTATGTTTCAACAACACGTCTTCCCGGCGAAGCAATTCAGCTTAAGGCACGTGTTATGCCTGAAAACACAACAAACAAGAAGGTAACATGGACCTCAAGCGATACATCAATTGCAATGGTTGATCAGAACGGTCTTGTTGTATTCGGCGATGTTCCCGGAACTGCAACAATCACTGCAACCTCTGACGGTTATGCATCAGGTTCAATTGAAGTTACAACTGTTACGGATGCAACCAAGATCGAAGAGAATACAAAGACCTATGTTGTTATGTTTATGCAATCCACTTCACAGTATGTGATTGCAGGCACTGCATATGATGCAATCACAATCATCTGTGCGGAAGGTGATACAATTGAATTCCTTCTTACGGAGCCTCATTTCGTAACAGCAAACGGTACTCAGTTCGCCAGAGATACAGACGGTGTATACAGAATCAAGAACATTTCTCAGAATTACACCATCGTTTCTACAGAACGTGCCGATATAGGCTTTGAGGATGACGATGATAAGCCTGCTCAGAAGCTGTCATTCTTCGACAGACTGAAGGCATTCTTCAGAAGCATCGTTGAATTCTTCAGAAGTCTCTTCTCATAAGAAAAAATCAAGAGCTGTGCCGCGGCACAGCTCTTATTTTTGTGAGTATATTTAAATACCCTGCAGCCGCTTTTAAATTGCGGATGCAGGGCTTTTCTGTTATTTTGCAGCCTTTAATGCATTTATATAATATTCCGAAAGACGCTTTATGTCTTCATCTGTCCAGTCGGGATCTATGTGAATATAACAGTTTTTGCTGAGATGCATAAGGGTTTTCGGACACATATCCTTATGGTAATCAGGAATATGGTCCTTGTTTGCTTCCATCTTAAAGGGATCCATAAGAGGATGGAAGGCACCTCTTTTTTCCATTATTGCAGTCCAGTTGCAATATATATGTCTGTCGCTTTCTCTGGGACGAGAGGTGCGCTCAGGTGCTTTTTCAGCAAAGCGGATGCATTCCTCTTCCGTGTCAAATTCAATGCTGAGAGCCACACCGCAGTCCCCCTCGGGGTCATTTGACGGAGTAAAACGGCAATAGGGGGAGAGAAGCTCTGCAAGTCTTTTCTTGTTGCTTCTGAGATCTCCCAGAATTCCCTCAAGGCGGTCAAACTGAGCGTTGAGAATCGCAGCAGAAATTTCATTTGTTCTGAACTGTGAACCGCAGAACTGAGGCTCATTTATTCCGTTCAGCTGATCACCGAAAAACGCAATAGCACTTGAATCCTGATAAATCAGAGCTCTTTCGTAAAGTGTGCTGTTGTTTGTAAGCACGGCACCGCCCTCGCCTGCCGTAATTATTTTGAAAAAGTTGAAGCTTAAAGCACCTGCATCACCTATGGAGCCGAGACGTTTGCCCTTGTAGCTTCCGCCGTCAGCCTGACAGGAATCCTCGAGAACAAGAATATTGTGCTTTTTGGCAATTCTCATAATTTCATCCATGTTACAGGGGAAGCCCATAATGTGAACGGGAATAACAGCCTTTGTGCGCTCGGTGATTTTAGCTTCAAAATCCACAGGATCAAGAGTGAGAGTTTCATTTATATCTGCTATTACAGGGATAGCGCCTGTTGCAAGCACTGCAATTGCCGTTGCTATGTATGTGTATGCAGGCACAATAACCTCATCACCGGGGCCGATGCCCATTCCTACGAGAGAGGATATGAGAGCACCCTTTCCCGAGGTAACAAGAAGAGCACGCTTCACACCCCAGATGTCACGCATATTTTTTTCGCATTTTGCAGTTTCGTTAAGTCCGCTGTTGATCTTGAAAAGCTCTTTTGAGTTTATAACTCTTGCAACAGCATCGATTTCTTCTTTTCCTATTCTGTACATCAGAACACCTCCAGAGTTTTGAGAGTTTCTTTTATAAGATACCAATCGGCATTATCTGCAAAGGGCTGAATATTAAGATTGAGGAACATTTCGACTTCATATCCGCCCTTTGATATTTCGCTGTTACAGGGGAAATATCCCGCACTGCCGTTTGTGTTTGACAGTGAAAATACCTCATAGCCTTCCTTTGCCTTGTTTATTCTTAATGCAATGTCGGAAAAAAGCTCATAGGGGAAGGCTGCAAAAATAACATCATTGATTCTCAGCGCTGTCTGATGTATCTTACGGTGAGTTTTAGTTTCATATCCGTTTTTATAAGAATCAAGCACTCTGAGAGCATAATTTCTTTTCTGACCGTCAAGATTGACATAATTATTTTTGAAGCTGTTATAAATTTCCCGTGCTTCATTTTCAGTGATTCTGTCTTTCAGAGGAAGAACAAGGGTTCTGTCGGTAATATCAAAGCTCAGAGGAACAAAATCCGTGATTGAGCAAAAAATCTTCACTGCATCCCTCCCGGCGAGCTTTCCCAGCTCTTCTGTATCCTTTATATTTCCTACCGTGCCTCCGTTTGGAAGACGCGGTCCTACATCACCCTCGGGACCGCAGAAGAAAGCTGCGGGAGCAGAAGTGTATTCTGCCAGAATGTCAGTCATGCCGCCCGAAAAGTCACGGGAGATTGCCGTGCATTTTCCTGCCGATGTTCCGTGACAGGTGTAGTATATGAGGCTTGCAATTATATTTTTATCAGTATCGGTAAAGGTAATAACAGCCATTCTCGGATCATAGCTGCCCCAGGCACACTGCCCGAATATTATATTGTTATCAAGGTTCTGCTCACGTCGGTTTACGCCCACATCGCTTTTGCCGATGCTTATTCCCACCATAGCTTCCTTTGCATTTGATTCAGCCTGAAGACAAGCTTCAAGGGTTTTTGGAAGAAGAATGTTTTCACAATAGTCAATATCCAGCTCTCCCCATCCGGTATTTCCGTCGGTGTTGGGGCCTGTGTGAGTATGTATTGCATGAAGCATTATATTTTCATACGGAACTGATGACGCTGCTGCTATTTTCTCCCTCATTTTTTCAGAGAAGTCTGTATTGATTGAGCATACATCAGCCGTTATCATCAGAGCCTTTTTTGTTCCATCGGAGAAATAGAATGCATTTACAAACAGCGGGTCATGGATGCTTTCCGACACAAGGTCATCAACATAGCCATAGAGCAGACAGCCTATTTTTGGTGTGATATCAAGCTTTGAAAAACCGCAACAACCCATAATTCCACTCCTTTATGAATAAAAAACGGTTAATGTGTTTATTTCAGTATACTATAATGTTTTTTATATTTCAATATTCCTGTAAAGAAAAGTGAATGGGGATTATGAAAAATTTCTGCTTATATCAGAGGATGCCGGCAAAAGAAAAAACGGATGCCCTCAATGAGGACATCCGCCTGAATTATTTCTCAGGAATTAAAGTTCTGCGAAATACTTGATAGTTCTTACCATCTGGCTTGTGTAGCTGTTTTCATTGTCATACCATGAAACAACCTGAACTTCGTAAAGATCGTCAGCGATCTTAGCAACCATTGTCTGAGTTGCATCGAAGAGAGAACCGTACTTCATGCCGATAACGTCGGAAGAAACGATGGGATCTTCGTTGTAGCCGTAGGATTCGGAAGCAGCAGCCTTCATAGCAGCGTTGATGCCTTCCTTTGTTACGTCTGTGCCCTTAACAACAGCTGTAAGGATGGTTGTGGAGCCTGTTGCAACGGGAACTCTCTGTGCGGAGCCGATAAGCTTGCCGTTGAGCTCGGGAATAACAAGACCGATAGCCTTAGCAGCACCTGTGGAGTTGGGAACGATGTTAGCAGCACCTGCTCTTGCTCTTCTCATGTCGCCCTTTCTGTGAGGACCGTCGAGAATCATCTGATCGCCTGTGTATGCGTGGATTGTGCTCATGATACCGCTCTGGATAGCAGCATATTCATTAAGAGCCTTAGCCATGGGAGCGAGGCAGTTTGTTGTGCAGGAAGCAGCAGAGATGATCTGATCATCAGCTGTAAGAGTGTCTTCGTTAACTGAGAAAACGATTGTCTTGAGGTCGTTTCCTGCGGGAGCGGAAATAACAACCTTCTTTGCACCTGCGTTGATGTGAGCCATGCTCTTTTCCTTTGAGCAATAGAAGCCTGTGCATTCGAGAACTACGTCAACACCGATTTCACCCCAGGGGAGTTCTGCAGCGTTAGCCATAGCATAGATCTTAAGAGTTTTGCCGTCAACTGTGATTGTACCTGCTTCGTCGTCAGCACTTACTGTGTGAAGGCCTTCGCCGATTCTTCCGCAGTAACCGCCCTGAGCAGTATCATACTTAAGAAGGTTAGCAAGCATTGAGGGCTTTGTAAGGTCGTTGATAGCTACTACGTCGTAGCCTTCTGCGCCGAACATCTGACGGAATGCAAGACGTCCGATTCTGCCGAAACCGTTAATTGCAACTTTAACTGACATAATAATATCCTCCATTTTTTCAGAAACTTTTGTTCCTTAATTTACCATTATATATTATATACGAAAAAATTGTTTTTTCAAGTAAGTTTGTTAATTTTTTCACTTAGTCGGAAAACTTTGTAAATCTGATATAAAATCAAAGAAAAAAGTCAGAATAATTACTGCACAATAACTACATACGGGGATTGTTGACTACATTAACGGGAGTGCCCTTACAAAAAGAGCTTACGTTGTCCTCAAGTATTTCCATAAGTCTTTTTCTTGTATCGTATGAAGCCCATGCAATATGGGGAGTGATGTAAATATTCTTCGTGTGGAATAAGGGATTTTCGGGCACGGGAGGCTCAACTGAAAGAACGTCCACACCTGCGCCCGAGAGCTTTCCTGAGTCAAGAGCTTCCTTTACCGCCTCTTCGTCAAGCTCGCCGCCTCTGGAGGTGTTTACGAGGAATGCGCCGTCCTTCATCATTGAAAGAAATTCTCTGTTTACCATTTTTTCTGTTTCCGGAGTGAGCGGACAGTGTATAGTAACAAAGTCAGATTCTCTGAGAAGTGTTTTTTTGTCTGTAAAGCATATATCCTCATCCTTATATTTTTCGGGATGTGCCGTATTTACAAGCACCTTCATTTCGAATGCCTTTGCAAGCTCTGCCACACGTCTGCCGATTTTACCGTAGCCGATTATGCCTATCGTTTTGTTAAGTGTTTCCTTTAAGGGAGCCAGCTGATAGCAGAAATCGGGATAATTTGCCCATTCTCCGGACAAAACAGAATCAGAATGAAGAGCGATACGGTTGCAGTGTTCAAGTATAAAAGCAAAGGTCTGCTGTGCTACGGCAGATGCTGAATAGGAGGGGATATTCACTACTGCAATTCCGTATTCATCACAGGCATCGCAGTCTATAATATTATAGCCTGTAGCAAGAAGTGCTATCATTTTAAGGCGGGGGAGCTTTTCAACCGTCGTGCGGCTCATAGGGGTTTTGTTGAGAATAACAATATCCGCATCCTTTGCACGTTCATAAATAGTGTCAACAGGGGAGCGGTCATATACTGTGAGAGTGCCGTATTTTTTCAGGAAATCCCAGCTGAGATCTCCGGGATTTGCAGTTACCGAGTCAAGTATTACAATATTCATATTTTTCCTCCGTCAGAATAATATGCACTTATATTATCATATAAATACTCTTTTGTGCAATATAATTTATTATTATTTATTTATTGACCGATATGATAATTTGTTGTATACTGAATAATGGTGATTTATGTGACAAGAAAGGTTAAGAAACAGAAAACTGTTTCAAAAATACTTCTTATTTCAGCATTGATATCTTTTGCCGTTGCATTGGTCCTTCTGGGAATTCTTCTTGCACTGCAGATTGATGCAGTGAGAGAAAAATATGATGAATATCTTTATTTTCTTCAGGATTTTGAAATGCGTGTTGCGGCACTTAAAAGCAGATGGCTGATACTTATTGTTATACTGCTGCTGTTTTTGCTCAGAAGTCTTTCGGCTATGTATCCGTATCCTATGATTTTTATAATAACTGCAATGGTTTTTCCGCCTGTGCAATCCTTTATAATAAATCTGTTCGGAATGGCATTTACCTTTGCTTTCAGGTATTATACCGGCTGGGAGATGGGAGAGGGGACAATAAATTTTGCCCTTAAGAAATATCCTGCAATTCTCTCTGCAATGGAGGAGGACGGAAAAGGAAATCCCATAATTCTGCTGGCATTCAGAATGATTCCCTCTGTGCCTATAAACACATTGAGCCATTTTTACGGCTCGATAGAGTATTCATTCCCCAGGTTTATGCTTTTATCTCTGGGGGCATATGTGCCGAAGCTGATTTCCTATTCGTTTATAGGAAACAGCGTATATGATCCCTTCTCTGCGGATTTCTTTGTACCTATTATTGTTCTTTGTACTTTTACGGGGGTGTGTCTTCTGGTGCTGAGAACCTTTATAAATGTTAATCATAAACTGAAAAAATAATTTATCTTGTTGAAAGGAATATAAAATTATGGCAAATCTCAATACTATAAGAAATGAAATTAGCTCAGGAAAATTTGACGAAAGACTTTCCCGTCTTTACGGAACTGAAACCGAAAAATCCCGCGCAAGATATCTTCATATTACTCATCTTTTTGAAGATAAATTCGGCGACAGAGAGGATATAAGATTTTTCTCTGCTCCCGGAAGAACCGAGGTTTGCGGAAATCACACCGACCACAATCACGGTCAGGTGCTTGCCGCTGCCATCAATCTTGATGCGGTTGCCTGTGCCGTTAAAACAGACGACCATTATATAAGGGTGTATTCCGAGAATTACCCCGGTGATATTATCGACATCAATGTGCTTGAACCCCAGATGAAAGAGGTTGAAAAGAGTGCTTCTCTGGTAAGAGGTGTTACGGCACGCTTCAAGGAGCTTGGCTACAATATCGGCGGCTTCGACTGCGTTACCGTAAATAATGTACTTAAGGGCTCAGGTATGTCGTCCTCAGCTTCATTTGAAGTGCTTGTAGGTACAATTCTTAATTACCTTTATAATGACGGTAAGATTTCTCCCGTTGAAATAGCAAAGATTGCTCAGTTTGCAGAAAATAAATTCTTCGGTAAGCCCTGCGGTCTTATGGATCAGATGGCTTGCTCCGTAGGTTCATTTGTTCAGATTGATTTCTGTGATCCCGAAAAGCCCGTTATCACCCCCGTTGAATTTGATTTCTCATCCTGCGGACATGCTCTTTGCATTGTTGACACACGTGCCGATCATGCAGACCTTACGGATGACTACGCAGCCATCAGACGTGAAATGGAAGCGGTTGCCGGTTATTTCGGAAAAACCTGCCTTCGTGAAATTACCGAAAATGATGTGCTTAACAACGTAGCGGGAATTAAAGAGAAGCTGGGTGAAAGACCCTTGCTCAGAGCTATTCATTTCTTTGAGGATAACAAGAGAGTTGAAAAGGAAGCCGAAGCTCTCAGAAGCGGTGATTTCGACACATTCAAGAAGCTGACAATAGCATCAGGCTATTCATCATATATGTATAACCAGAATGTTTTCTCCTCTTCTGCACCTCTTTCACAGCCGGTTTCACTTGCACTTGCAGTAAGTGAGGTAATTCTTAAGGATAAGGGCGCATGGCGTGTTCACGGCGGCGGATTTGCAGGCACTATACAGGCATTTGTTCCCGAGTGTCTCCTTGAGGAATATAAAGAAAGCATGGAAGCAATATTCGGTGAGGGTGCATGCTATGTACTTGCAATCAGACCCTTCGGCGGAACAGAAGTGTAAGTTATGATTCAATAAAACTGAATTGTAATATCCGGGTGGTTTTATGACAGAACAAAGACATATAAAAGCGCTTGAGCTTGACAAGGTTCTTTTGCAGCTTTCAGGGCTGGCTTCAATAAAGGACAGCAAGGAAATGGCACTTGAGCTTAAGCCTGCTACGGTACTTTATGATGCTCAGGCACTTATAAATCAGACAAATGCAGCATATGTTCTCCTTGCAAAATTCGGAGGGCCTTCCTTCGGTGCTGCAAAAAATGTTAATTCTTCGCTTTCAAGAGCTGCTGCAGGCGGTGTGCTTACAATGCGCGAGCTGCTGGATATAGGCGAGGTGCTGAGAGTTATCCGTTCATTGTATGAATGGAGATTTTCACAGCCGGGAGCAGACAGCTGTCTTGACGTGTTCTTCTCATCTCTTTGTCCCAACAGAATGCTTGAGAATAATATTTTCACATCAATTCTCAGCGAAGAGGAAATGGCAGATAATGCCTCAAGGGAGCTTGCTGACATAAGAAGAAAAATGCGCAATCAGGCGCAGAGCATCCGTGAAAAGCTTGAAGGTCTTGTAAGAAGCACCCATTATCAGAAGTTTTTACAGGATGCCATCATCACTCAGAGAAACGGCAGATTTGTTGTACCCGTAAAAAACGAGCACAGAGGCGATGTTCCCGGACTTGTTCACGATACATCGGGCTCCGGTGCTACCGTGTTTATAGAGCCTATGGCAGTTGTTGAAGCCAATAATGAAATCAGAGTGCTTCAGGGTAAGGAAAGAGAAGAAATTGAAAGAATTCTTGCAGAGCTTTCCGTAGCTGCCGGTGAATATGCAGACACTATAAAGAGCAATTTTGAGTCGTTGGTTGAGCTCAATCTTATTTTTGCAAAGGCACAGCTTGCCTATAAAATGAAGGCAAGTGTTCCCGTGCTCAATACCGAGGGAATAATAGATCTTAAAAAAGCAAGACATCCTCTTCTGGATCCAAAAAAGGTTGTTGCAACAGATATAAGCCTCGGTGAAAGCTTTGATACTCTTGTTATTACAGGTCCTAATACCGGCGGTAAAACAGTTTCTATAAAGACCATAGGGCTTCTGTCTCTTATGGCATGCTGCGGACTTCTTATTCCCGCTGCGGATAATTCAAGAATTTGTGTTTTCAATAAGATATTTGCCGATATAGGTGATGAACAGAGCATTGAACAGTCGCTTTCAACCTTCTCATCCCATATGGTGAATATTGTTGATATTCTTAAAAATGCGGACCACGAGAGCCTTGTTCTTATAGATGAGCTCGGTGCGGGAACCGACCCTGTTGAGGGTGCTGCACTTGCTATTGCAATACTGGAAAGGCTTAATCTCAACGGTGCAAAAATTGCAGCCACAACACACTATGCGGAGCTTAAGGCATATGCCCTTGATACTCCCGGTGTGGAAAACGGAAGCTGCGAATTTGATGTAAGCACCTTAAGACCTACCTACAGGCTTTTAATCGGTGTTCCCGGACGTTCAAATGCTTTTGCTATTTCCGAAAGGCTCGGAATTGATAAGGAGCTTATCGAAAGAGCAAACGAATTTGTTTCAAGCGAAAATATCCGCTTTGAAAATGTGGTGGATTCCCTTGAAGAATCCCGTCTTTCTATGGAAAAAGAGAGAAGCGAAGCCGAAAAGGTGCGTGCCGAATATGAAGAAAAGCTGAAGCGTGCCGAAGAAAAGCTGGCAGAGGCAGAAAATCTGCGTCAGAAAGAGTATGAAAAGGCTCAGGGAGAGGCGCTTAAGATAACAGAAAAGGCAAGAAGAGAAGCCAACACTCTTCTTATGCAGATAGATGAGCTCAGAAAAGAAATGAAGTCAACAAAGGATGCCTCAGAGCTTGCAAGACGTGCAAAGCAGGCAATGAAAAAAGGTCTTTCCGATATTGACAGAACGGTAAATCCCGTTACAACATCTCTTTATGAGGATGAGGATTATGTATTGCCCCGTCCCCTTCAGGTGGGGGATACCGTGCTTCTCACAGAGCTGGGAAAAGAGGGAAGCGTGCTTTCTCTTCCCGATAAGCGTCAGCAGGTTGAGGTGCTGTCAGGTGCGCTCAGAATGAGAGTAGCCGTGTCAAAGCTGAGACTTATTGAGAAAAAGAAGGAGAAAAAGTCCAACACCGCATCTCTTTCAAGAAGCGGTTCAATGGAATCCCGTCTTACGGCAAGTGCCGAAAACCGCTGCGACCTCAGAGGTATGACCGTCGATGAAGCACTTCTCACTCTCGACAGCTTCCTTGATTCTATGCTTATGGCAAATATAGGTGAGTTTACCGTGATTCACGGCAAAGGCACGGGAGCACTGAGAGCAGCCGTACAAAAGCATCTCAAAAACAATAAATTCGTAAAATCCTACCGCCTCGGTGTCTACGGCGAAGGCGAAAACGGAGTTACGATAGTTACGCTTAAATAAAACAAAGACCGCTTTACCTGTTTCGTAAAAAGACAGGCAGGCGGTTTTTTTGTGTATAAAAAAACTTGACAGACATATAATAATATTGTACAATAAATTGTACAATAAATCCATGAAAGGATGCTTTTTATGTTGGCTGTAAATTATTCTACTATAAGAGAGAATCTGAAATTTTATTGTGATAAAGTAACAAACGATAATGAAACGATTATCGTGACACGTAAGGACGGAAAAAATGTGGTTATCATAAGTGTTGAAGAATGGAATGAATTGCAGAGAGCTTTGAAAAATGCAGATTATCTTGCAAAGCTGCACCGTTCTGTTGCAGATATCAATTCGGGGCATTATATAACAAAAACTATGCAGGAGCTGGAGGAAATGGAGGATGAATAATCTGACATTTTCACCGGTTGCGTGGGATGAATACATCTATTGGCAGATGCAGGATAAAAAAACATTAAAGCGTATTAATCAGTTGCTTAAAGAAATAGGAAGAGATCCGTTTTCCGGGATAGAAAAGCCGGAACCGCTGCGTTACTGCGATGATTGTTGGAGCCGCCGTATTGATGATAAAAACCGTCTGGTTTATTATGTTACTGATGATAAGGATATAGTAATAATATCCTGCAAAGGCCATTATGAGGATTAAATCTAATGAGAACAGCTTACTTCGTTTGTTTTGAAGTAAGCTGTTTTGTCTGTTGCTTCAGTTTTTGTCCCTTTTTGCTTTTAAGGTCTTTAATATCTCGTTGACATTGGATTCTTGCACAATTTTCGGATAAGCTTTTTCAAAGTCTGCCAAAATATCTTTTGAGTCGATTTCTTCCTTTTTTACAGATGTATAAATATTTTCAAAATCGCCGTTTTTCAGCGCAGCTTCAATAAACGGTTTTGCGTCATCGGGGAAGCTGTTCCAACTGCCGTAAAGATTCTTAACCGCAGTTTCAATCATTCCGAGTGTGATTGGCGTTCCTCTTTTTTTATGCTCAGCTAAAATGCCGATTACATCTGAAATATCATTTTTATACTTTCTGCCGGAGCGTAATTTCATAGCAATAAGATATTCTGCTGTTATTGTGCGGACAGAAAGAACACCGTAAAATGATTTATAATAAACAGAAAATTCATCTAATTTCGGTGAATATGAGCCGGTGCGCATAAAATCTTCATTCAGCCAGCCGTTTTGCAGATTGTACTTATCTCCGACTTTATTTATTGCTTCTTTGATGGAAGAAGCGGCATGGATTACTGCATCAATATCCGTAGTCATATCCCGGAAATTATAATTTGTCAGAATGGCGGCACCGCCGACCAATACAATTTCTGCAGGAACGGATTTGCCGTTAAGTCTTTTGAATTCTTTTGCCAGCTCCCTGAGGCAGGTATCAAGGTTTTCTTTTGAAAAACAATCAGATAACATTACGCACATCACTTTCCACGATATTAAATCGCATAAATTCGGGAATTGCATCACTGACGCAACGTTTTTTTAACTCATTATTTCCGGTAACTTTGGCGGCGACCGATACACCGGACGGAAACAGAATATTTTTTAATTTTAATTTGCGCATATCATTATACTGAGTGCAGAGAGGAATATTATTTTCCCGGCTGATGAAATCGAGCATAGCAAGAAGGTATAAGCTTTCAGGATACCATTTTTTTTGGTAATATCTGCGGATATGATCTTCTTCCAAAAGCTCAATAATAAATTCAATATCTCCGAGTTCCTTTAATTTGTGACACACATTGCTTTTGAATAGCTCAAAGTCGTTTCGTTTATCAAGACAGGGTTCTATGATGCTCTCCATTGAAACACCGAGTGCTTTTGAAATCCGGTAAATTGTTTCTGCGGAGCATTTTTCAAGCTGTGCTTTTCCGCTGCATATATCATTGATAGTTGTGTATGCAATACCGCTGTCTTTTGCCAAGCGATATTGAGTTATTTGCTTACTTTTGATTAACTCGTTGATTATCACGGTGTTTCACCTCCTGTTATTATTATATCGGTCAACCGTGATAATGTCAATAGTGTTTGCTGTTCTCTCTTTTTTATTCAGCCGGGTTTATTGTTAATCTGAATTCCCGGGGTAAAAAATTCTGTCTTTGGGTTGTTTCAGCATCAGTAATTTTTATTTATTCTTTATATTTTTCCGCCTGCAGGTTGAACATATAGGCGTAGCTGCCGTTTTGCTTCATCAGCTCATCATGTGTGCCTCTTTCTGTTATTCTGCCGTTTTCCAGCATAAATATTTTATCTGCGTGAACTGTGGAGGAAAGACGGTGGGAAATGAAAATAACGGTTTTATCCTTGCAGCCCTCGCTTATTGCAAGATTGAGATTGTATTCAGCCTCGCTGTCAAGATTTGCGGAGGGTTCATCAAGTATTATATAGGGACATTCCTTATAAAATACTCTTGCCGTGGCAATTTTTTGCTGTTCGCCTCCCGAAAGCATAAGGCCCTTTTCGGAGAATTCTTTGAGAAGAATTGTATTTACACCGTCGGGAAGCGGAGTGTCGAAGCCTGCTTTTTCAAGAGCCGCCAATACTCTTTTTTCGTCAAAGTCACGGCTCAGGGCAACATTTTCTCCTATGCTTGCCGAAAAAATGCAGAAATCCTGAAATACTGCAGCAAATCTGTCACGATGAGACTGCACAGTAGCATCTCTTATGTCCCGTCCGCCAATGGTGATTTCTCCCCCTTTTACGTCATAGAGCCTTAAAAGAAGATTTGTGAGGGTGGTTTTACCTGCACCGTTGTAGCCGACAAGAGCAATTTTTTCGCGGGGCTTTATTGTAAGGCTTATTTCTCTCAGCGAATCCTTGTCGTTGCCCTCATATGAAAAGCTTACATTATTCAGTCTGATTTCTTCGGGAACGGTGGATTTCTCTTCTGTTTTGCCGTCATTTATTTCGCTTTCAGTTGCAAGAAATTCTCTGCACTTTTCAATCATTCCCGAACGCTCCGTAAAAGCTCTCAGTGAATACACTGTCAGGAAGAGAATGCCTGAGCCTATCTGAACAGAGCCGTTGAATGCAGCAACAAAATCGCCTGCGGTCATTTCTCCCGTAACGATTGTCTGATAGCCGATATAAAGACCCAGAACTAGCACAAAGCCTATTGCCTGGATTGTGAAATCCTGAACAAAGAAAAGAATATCCAGTTTTTTCATATATCTGTTCTGTGTTGCGATCACTTCGTCTGCACTTGTCAGGAACTTTTTTCTCAGAAGTGAAAAAACTCCGTTGGTTCTTATTTCTCCGGCATAATCGGGAAGATAAAAAACTCTTGCAAAATAATCGGATTTGCGGTGCTTTTCCGTTATTTCCTCTCTTCTTTTTATCTGAAGCTGTCCCGTATATTTGCCCATGGGGATAAACACCGTAACGAATAAAAGAACAATAAGAAGACACACAGGATCAATAGTCAGCATAACAGCGGAAATTGTGATAAAGCTGAGCACCTCTTCTATCCAGCCTTTTACAATGCCAAGGGTGTATTTAAGACTGTCGGATGAGTTTTCAACGGAAAGAATAAAATCGGAATAAAAAGCCGGATCGTCGTATTTTTTCATGTCAAGCTCAGAGGCTTTTTTATAGAACATAGACTGCATTCCAAGGTCGAGCTTTTCTCTTTCACGGTGAACAAAGAGCTCAAAAAACAGGGAGGTGGATATTTCTCCCAGTATAAGCACTGCTATCATAAGAGCAACGCCTGTAAGAATTTTTGCAGGCTCACCGCCTTTTTGCACCTCATCTATAACAAATTTCAGACCGATAACGGAAATTATCCTTGAGGGCATCACGCTCATAATATGCTCGAAGATTTCACCGACTACAAGTAAGGGGGATATCTTAAACATTATTTTTAATATGTAAAGTATGTTTGAAACGGTTTTTATACCGTTTTTCAGCCGTTCGGTAATTTTCAATTCTGCACCTCCTCATTATTTTCGTCTTTGTAGCTCTCTGCCTGAAGGGTAAACATATTATAATATATTCCGCCCTTATCCATAAGCTCTCTGTGAGTTCCCGTTTCCATAGTTTTTCCTTTTTCAAAAACGAAAATTCTGTCTGAAAGCACGGCACTTGAAAGACGGTGGGAGATATAGATTACGGTTTTGTTTTTTGTGGCATATATAAGGCTTTCATACATCTTATACTCAGCAACAGGGTCAAGGGCAGAAGATGGCTCATCAAGTACGGCAAGGCTGAAATCCTTTGCGAACATTCTTGCTACGGCAATTTTCTGCTGTTCACCGCCTGAAAGTCCCGTGCCTTTTTCATCAAATTCACGGGTAAGTACGGTATTTTCCTTTTCCGGCAAAGCCTCGGTTTTTGTGTCGATACCTGCATTTTTCAGAGCATTTTTTACAATAAGCTTATCATTTTCATTCTCAAGCTCTCTGCAAAGCACATTTTCTGCTATTGTGAGAGCAAATACCTTGTAATCCTGAAAAACAGCGGTAAGCTGTTTTCTGAGCGACAGCACATCATATTCTTTCAGATTTCTGCCGTTGTAGAGTATTTCTCCGTTGTCGGGGTCATAAAACCGCATAAGAAGCTTTACAAAGGTAGTTTTGCCTGCACCGTTATGGCCTACAAGTGCTATTGTCTCGCCCTTTTCAATTTTAAGAGAAAGACCGTCTATACTGTTTTCCTTTCCGTCGTAAGAAAAGAATACATTTCTGAATTCAAGACTTCTGAATTCATCGGCTTTTTCAGTACCGTTTATGATTTTTTCTTCGTATTCCAGAAAATCTCTGAGAAAACCGAAAAACTCACTTTCCCTTCGGACGCTTGAGAAGGCTTCACCCAGGTCATTGAAAACATCCTTCAGATTGCTCATTGCGGTCATAATAACCGAAAAATCCGAAACGGGGAGATTTTTCTTTACAATAAAACGGTATGCCGCATAAATATAGGTTGCGGCAACAGGAAGAGCTTTGCCGAAAAATCCCGAAGAGGTTTCTAAAAACGCTATTTTTATACCGTATTTTTTTATTATTTCCCGGTTATTCATAGCAGCCTCTTTGTATCTTTCGTGAAGCACCGTGAATATTCCCGAGGTTCTCATATCCTTTGCAAATTCTCTCAGATACAGTGTTCTTTTTACATATTCCTTTGAACGCTTGTTCTGTGTCATTTCACGGTCTTTTCTTACCTGAACCTTGCCCTTTATTATTTCGATTATCAGTACAATAACCGAAAAGGACAGCATAAGAAGTATTTTCGGATCTATGGTTATTACATAGATAATAAGGAAAATACCCGTAAGACCGCCTGCAAAAAAGCTGGATAAATAATAGGCGAATTCATCGAAATGCTCCTCTGTGATAATCTCTGTTGCCCGCTTGTATTTATCGTAAAAATCAGGATTTTCAAAACAGGACATATCCGTTGAAACGGCTTTTCTGAATATCCTGTCGTTGAGATTTTTATAGAATATTTTTCTCTTTTTTGAAATGAAATAATCTGAAACCGTGCCTGTTGCCTGAGAAAGAAGCTCGGCACCAACAAACATCAGAATGAGAAATACATACTCTCTGAAGCTGCCGCCTGAGGTGATAAGATCCAGCAGCAGCTTGAGAAACAGTATTTCTTTAATGAAGCCCGTGAAAAACCAATAGGCTGTCTGCGCGGCAATGCGGCAGAAAATAAGCCCCGGTGCGTCACGGTGGATTGTTTTTATTGCATAGAAACTATCCTTTATAAATGATTTTTTATCTGTTTTTTTCACGTTGTCCTCCTTTTTTTTGCCCGAAAAACTGATCTTTTTGACATACAGGAAGGAATTTCCTGTATAATAAAAAATCCGCAAGCTTTTTTCGGCTTGCGGACAGTAGATATTTATTCCGTTTCAACACAGAAAACGGACCGGGCAGCCTGTAGTATTCATCTGTAAAATATCTGTTCTTGTCATTTTTCCTGTCCGCTCCTTTCATAAATTATGTTAATCTCATATTAACTTTAGGCTGTTCTTTTGTCAATGAAGGATGCAAAAGTGTTGCAATCAAATGCGAAAGTGTGTTATTATTAAAAAAATACAGGTTTTAAGGGAGTGTTTTTATGATAATCAAAGCATTGGCATATCTCCTTGCATTTTTACAGGTAAGTATTCTCGGTGCTTTCGGTGCCGACACTAAGCAGTATATTGATGTGGTGGATATCACTGAATATCAGACCTTTGAGGGCTTCGGCACATCTGCCTGCTGGTGGGCACAGACAATAGAGGATGAAAAGCTGCGTGATGATATTGCAAAGGCTCTTTTCTCCGACAGTGAGGGACTGGGACTTGATATTGTCCGCTATAATGTAGGCGGCGGAGAAGCAGATAATCCCGATACAAGAATATGGGATACATCAAGAAGAACAGAGAGCTTTTATGTTTATGACGAGGAAAAGGGTGAGTATGTATACGATTTCACCCGTGACGAAAATGCACGTCTTTTTCTTGATAAGGCTATAGAAAACGGAGCTGAGGAGGTTATACTTTTCTGCAACAGCCCGCATTTTTCAATGACATTATCAGGACAGGCAAGCGGAGGACTTGAGGAGAACGTATCAAATCTTCCCGAAGAAAACTATGACGACTTTGTTGACTATCTTCTCACAATTGCCGATTGGTTTGTTTCAGAGGGTTATCCCGTAACATACATTTCTCCCATAAATGAACCTCAGTGGGCTTGGGGCGGTGAATGGGTAGGTCAGGAAGGCTGTCACTATGAGCCCGCCGAAGCTGTAAAGCTTCTTTCAATGTTTGCAGAGGAAATGATTGAGCGTGACACTCCCTACGGTCTTTCGGGTGTTGAAACAGGTCAGCTTTCCTGGTGGTATAACGACTATCTTTTCAAGTTCTTTGAAAACGAAACTCTTGATTCTTATTGCGATACCTTTGCCGGCCATTCCTACTGGCTTGACGGCAATAAGGACGAAAAGAGAAATTTCGGCAATACCTTCAAGGATAATTTTGCCGATAAGAAGTTTGAAATGACTGAATGGTGTGAGCTTCCTCTTACCATTGATTCCAAAACAATAGACAGCGGTCTTTATATGGCAAATGTGATGATTGAAGATCTCACACTTCTTAATGCCGTGTCGTGGCAGAGTTGGACAGCCTTTAACGGTGACGGACTTTTGTATGAAGAAAACGGTGAGCTTAAAATGTATAACCGCTACTATGCATATAAGCAGTTTTCTTCCTTCATTGAAGAGGGAATGACCAGAGTGAAGGTGTTTGATGAAATCGGATTCAATGAAAATATCGCGAAGGTTGCTTTCTCAGACAGCGAAAAAACCGTTCTTGTGGTTGTGAATAATTCAGAAAACGGGGAAGATATAAAATTCCTTGAAAAATATCCTCATGCTGAGATTTATGTTACAGATGAAACTCATAATTGCGAGCAGATTGAAGACGGATTTCCCGCAGCCGGCTATACGCTCTCTCCCAAGAGTATAACAACATTTGTGTTTGATAAAACAGTATTTTAATCTAAAACGAGCATCCGCCTAACGGAGACACTTCGCAAAGAAGCAGTCTCCGTTTTTTCTATATAAAGAAAAGATGACACCTTTAGTTTTTGAAAGTGTCATAGTGAATTACATACTTTGAAAAAGGTAAAACTTGCCGAAAATAAGCAAATGTTTTTCGGTGTGTAAGGAATGATATATCTCTGACGAGATATGATATACGGCTTTACCGTACGATATATTTTCACTTAGTGAAAACATGATATAATATCCGTTCCTTTTATTATAAAAGCTTTGTCAGCTTTTCTCTGAAATTCAGGAATACTTCGGGGTCGAAGGGGTATGAGGTGAATGTGATGTCACCTAAGTTTTCTTTTATGAAATCTAAAGCAAATTCTCTTGAATACTTATCTTCAAGGGCATTGAGTGCCGAGATATCCTGAAAACCGTCATAAAAGACCTTCTGTCTGAGGGATGACAGGGGAGTGCCGTCCTTGCCGGGATAAACAATAAATGAGTCGCCTGAGGGGAATGAACCGCCGGCATCTGTTTCAGTGAAGGGGTCAATTTCCCTTTTTGAATACTGGGAATAATAGAAGTTGAAGCCCCACTGTAAAAATCCGGTGCAATCATATTTATATAAGAGCACTCCGAGAATACGGTGCTTGATTGAGGGCATGGAGAAAAAGCGATTGGGAAGATTGTTTCTGTACTGACCGCAGCAATAGTATGTCCATAACTTCGGAACATGTCCTCTGAATTCATCAATGTTTCCTTCCTCGGGAATCGGTGTGCCTATAAGTCCTTTTTTGTAAAACTCAAAATCCGAGAGAGCATCAACGTGCTCATATGCACCGAAATATTTTCTTACGGCATCGGAAGCTTTTTTATAGTTCGTTATATCCTCAAGCCCGGGTTCGTCAGAGCAATGAACAAAGCACTTTTCCGTAATTCCCTTTTTGTCGGTATATTCTTTAAGAGCTGCACCGAACTGCTTGAGGAAATTCATATAAGCATCGCTTGATGCCTTTGTTTCCCAGCCGAAAATTCGTTTGAGCCCCTGAGAAGTCTCAGCCATAATCTTAGGTGCGTGCTGAGCACCCCACTGTGTGAACAGATGGGAAAGCTCAAAATACTGAGCACCGTTTCTCAGGCACATATCCACCCATCTGTCGAGCAGGGAAAAATCAAATTCATATCTGTAATTACGGCATCTTTTTACGCCCACAAGCTGAACCGTGGGACGCTCGCCGCCCACTTCGGTATCAAGAGGCGGTGTGAAAAGGGGAGTGAAAATACAGTTGACACCGTGAGAAATTGCATTTTTTACAAAATTTTCCGTAATTCTCCAGTATTCCTCACTGAATACCGGTACTTTATAATAAGAAGCAAGGCAGTCCGAATGGAACCAGTTTATGTGAATAAGTTTCTGCGGGGGCAGCTTTGCTTCGCTTATATTGATATCTGCCGTAAGCTTTATTTTTTCGTTTCCGCTTTCAACGAAAATCTCAGCCTTGTGGCTGCCGGGGGTGAGAGCAGAAGAATCAACGTGGACCCAGAATACCTTGTTGCTTCCTTTTTCAACGAGAGTGCTGCCTTCGGGAATATCGAGAAGATCGGGATAGTAGCCTGAATCACCGCCGTTTTCAAGAAGAATGTCACCGCAGTTCTCTTTATCTATAGCCTTGCCCGAATATATTTCTTTTACTTCATAAACCGAAGCACCCCCGAGGGAGGTATACACTTTTATTCTGCAGTCGGTGTCGGTATTTACGGCTACCTGAAAATTGCCCTTTTCACCGTGTAACAGAGAAAGCTCCGAAAAATTACTGCTGAGCTTTGTGCTTCTGAAGATTTTAACGAGAGATGAACAAAGTGTTGCCTTAATGCTCATTTTAATTCTCCTTTTCTGACTTATTAATAAAATAATAACATCTGAGCAAAAATTATGCAATATAAAACAGTAAAATGCACAAAAAAGCCGTATTAATTTTCTACTGTTTCCGTAAGGTCTTTACTCTCTTACTGTGTTGACTTTAAATGATTTTTATTATATAATCATAGTGCATATATGGACTTTTGTCCGAATTACTCACAGGAGGCAATAAATATGAAAAAGACATTGGCAATCATTTTAAGTGTTGTAATGCTTCTTTGCTGTGTACCCTTTGCAGCAAATGCAGCAGAGCAGATTACTTTTGCTGCAAATGCAAGCTTCACAGCATCAAATCAGCTTGTTTCAGGTAATACCTATATAGTTGACAGCGGTGTTACCATGACAGTTCCTTCAGACCTTACTCTTTATGTTCCCACAGGTGCACGTCTTAACGTTGCAAACGGAGGAAAGCTTAACGTTCTCGGTCAGTTAGTTGTTCTTGACGGCGGCTCTCTTTATGTTGACGGTTTCCTTTACGGTGCATCAAATGTTACTGTTAACGGCAACGGCGATGCTTTTGCTGCTATCCGTTTCCCCGCACTTGATACAACATCAGGTCTTGTAGGCAAAGACGGCAAGGCAAAGATCAACGTGTCCTACGGCTCCTCCGAAAACGGAAATATCTACGAGGATCAGCAGGGAACAGTTTCCTTTACAAATGTTCCTTCTACAGGCACAACCGTTTACGCTCCCCTTAATCAGTATATCTACATCAAGGCTGATATCGTTGAACCCGACCTTACATATGATAAGTTTGACGATTCTCTTATGAACGTATACTTCAACGGCGTAGGCGTTCCCTTCACACAGGGCTCACACCACACTCTTCTTACCACTTCAGGCGATATCAATTATTCAAAGTGGGTAAATGATAACGACTTCCTCAATACCTTCAATATCTATCTTCCCACAGGTGAAGGCTATACAGTATACGGCCGTGAAGGTGAGCAGAGCGCTGACGGCGAAACCGTAAAGCTTAAGTACGGTCAGTCCTTCTCCTTCAAGGTTGAAATCGATCCCGAATATGATATGTCTGCATACGAAGTATATATCTATAACGGATACGGTTGGACAGACCTTGACACATCCACACTTCTCAAGGATATAGCTCCCGCTAAGACTGATGAATACGGATATTATCACATTGATGCAGTTAAGGGTGAGCATACAATTTATGTTGTAGGTGTTGTTAAGAATGAAACCCTTCTTATGGTTGGCGACATTCTTGATATGATCAGAAACGTATTTGAAATGATTGCAGCTTTCTTTGCAGAGCTTCTCGGTTTCCTTGGTTTGGGCGGCACAACAGCATAAGTCAATCTCAATAATCAAAGCCGGCTGACAGCATTTGTTAAGCCGGCTTTTTGTATTAATAAGGAGTAAAGCTATGGATGATTTTTTAAAAGACCAGATAATAAACTGTATAAAATATCTCCCTTCCAATATTATTAAATCTTATATTATAAAAAGTTCTTCGGAAGAAACAAAGGCTTTCAAAGAAAAAACAGGCTTTATCCGCGGTGTCACTTCTGCGGATGAGGGATATGAGCTTCTCAGAGGCGCAAATATTGAATGGGTGCGTGAATCTCTTCCTGCTCCCTTTATGAAGGACGGCAGTGTAAATGAAAGATACACAGAGTTCAAAAATAAGTGTCTTCGCTATAAAGAGCAGGGTATAAAGGTTATGGGAATCACTCCTCTTCCCAACGAATATTTCAATCACGGCATCGATATACGTGAAGAGGGCGGAGAAGAAAAATTAAGAGAAGTATCCCGATTTATTATAAACGACGTAAAGGACCTTGTTTGCGGTCTTCAGATTGCAAATGAACTGGGAATGCCCCGTTTTATGGTTCCGTATAATATGAAGGAATGTATACGTTTTCTCGGAATTCAGATGGAAGAGATGTATCCTCTGAGAGGTAACTGTGTTATCGGTTATAACTGCGCAGGACCTCAGGTGGATTTGCACCTCGGTATGAAGCCGTACCTTCAGTATTGCGACTATGTGGGTATGGATATGTATCTCGGCTGCTTCTTCTCACTTCCCGGATTCACCTGGCTTTTTGATGTTATGGTCAGATATCTCTGGGCATTTACCCGTAAGCCTATTGTTATGCAGGAATTCGGATATATCGGCGGCGGAAAACCCAGAAGCCGCAAGGAAAAGGATGAAATACTCAAGTCCTACGGCTTCAATAATGAAAAAGAAGCCAAAAAGGATATTATGAAGTTTGTGGATTCCCTTTCTCCTCATTTCAGAGGTCATGTGAAGTTTGTGTGCGGTGAGGATAAAAAGGTAACCGAAAGCTTTATGTTCTCAGGTGATATGACAAATCATCTTTATAAGGAGCTTCCCCGTATTACGGTTATTCCCGGAATGCCCCATACTCCCGAGGGACAGGCAAAATTCTTTAAGAAGGTTATAAACCGCCTTTATAAGCTTCCCTTTATGTGCGGTCTTATAATTTATTGCTATTCTGATTTCCCCAATTGCGGCTATTGCGGTCAGGCAGACTGTCCTACAGAAACCTTGTGGGGACTTGTAGACATAAACCGCAAGCCCAAGCCCTCATACTATGCCGTAAAGGAAGCATACGGAAAAATCAAGGAAAACGAAAAAAAATAAAGTAATGCAAATAACCGCTGCGATAACTCGCGCGGTTATTTTTTGGTTCTTCACGGAAAGTTGGGGAATGATGTCGGCACGGGAGTGCCGGGGAAAAGTTTTGCTTGAGCTTTTTCAAAAGCTCACGGTGTCAAGAGGCAGAGCCTCTTGTCGCACTCCGCAGAGTGCGAAATCTCTTA
>JAZSNB010000150.1:0-34381 GCA_045536195.1 Acutalibacteraceae bacterium | reverse complement strand
TTTTTTTGTTTCTGATATAACAAGAAACTTGAGAAACAAACGTAAATCCAAACAATATTCATCAATAGTCAATTCTGATTTGTTTTTTACATTAGACTGATAATTAAAGAAACGCTGAACTATTTCAGGCATTGAATATTTGTAGTTGTCGTTCATATGTACAATTTCTAAAAAATTGCCGTTCAGGAGCCCGTTTCATCTGAAAAAGCTTCCCCAAATTATACAAAATATTTATTTTGTATAATTATTGCAATTTTTTTCTACCTCTGCTCTTTCTTGAATTATTCCGTAAAATCCGCAGAAAATTACTTAGTATACTTTTTAATAACTCTCATTATTGCAAAACTCAAAACACAGATTGTTAATGTGGCTCTGAAATTTGCTGCACTTCTCATTTCTTTTTTCATTCCTATTATCTCCGTTCAATCATTTTGTTGCCTCATAATAAGCACTGCGTATATTGCTGACTCCGACTATTTCAATCTGCTTTTTATATACAGCCGGAACTTCTTTGATATTTGATTCAGATATTATACATTTCTTAAAACCAAGTCTTATTGCTTCTTTGATTCTGAGCTCGGTGAAAGACACACTGCGTATTTCACCGGCAAGACCTATCTCACCAAAAGCAATACAATCATCTCTGATTACCTCGTCCTTCAGACTTGAAATTAAAGTAATTGCAACCGGCAGATCAGATGCAGGTTCATCAATTCTTAGGCCGCCTGCAACATTAACATAAATGTCACAATTTCCCATAAAGTAACCTGCGCGCTTTTCAAGTACTGCAATCAGCAAAGACATTCTGTTGTAATCAAAACCCGTAGACATTCTTCGCGGGGTTCCGAATGACGTCTGAGAAACAAGCCCCTGAACTTCAGCAAGTATAGGACGGCTGCCCTCCATAACAGATGCAATACACGAGCCTGAAACACCGGACGGTTTTCCTGATATAAGAGCCATTGAAGGATTAATAACCTCACTCAGTCCCTTATCGTTCATTTCAAACACTCCGATTTCATTGGTTGAACCGTATCGGTTTTTAACAGCGCGGAGAATTCTGTAGGATAAGTTTTTTTCACCCTCAAAATACAAAACACAATCTACTATATGTTCCAACACCTTAGGACCTGCAATATTTCCGTCCTTATTAACATGTCCGACAATGATTATCGGAATATCACAGGTTTTGGCAACACGCATAAAAAGATTCGAGCATTCCCTTACCTGCGTTATGCTTCCGGGCAAAGAGTTCAATTCAGATATACACATAGTCTGAATTGAATCTATAACAACAATTTCAGGTAAATTACACTTTATATATTCAGATATTGCCTCGGCATTATTGTCGCATATTACAGACAGCTCATTATTGGTAATGCCGAGTCTCTGAGCGCGAAGCTTCAGCTGATTGACCGATTCTTCACCGGATACATATAAAAGCCTTTTGGACTCTCCCATAGATTGTGCGGCCTGAAGCAGTAAAGTTGATTTACCGATTCCCGGATCGCCGCTTAACAGAACCACCGAACCTTTGACAAGACCTCCGCCAAGTACTCTGTTAAGCTCACCTATTCCGGTGTCATACCTCTGTTCGATAAAGTCTCCGATTTCAGAAAGTTTATAGGGATGTAATTGATTACAGGAAGATGCTGTTTTCTTGATTTCGGAAATCTCTTGCTCTTCAAATGAATTCCATTCACCGCAATCAGGACACTTCCCTGCCCATTTCGGAGATTTATAACCGCAACAATTACAAATGTATACGCTTTTATTTTTATTTGCCATAAATAATTATTCCTTTGATTTCAATAAAAAATCTGTTAATCCAGACGTGATAAAATATGCAAGTTGACATTGATAGGATTGAGATTTAAGCTTCTCAAGCTCTTCTTTATTTGACAAAAAACCACATTCTACCAGAACTGACGGTCTTTTTGCATTATATAAAAGATAAATACTTTTATTACTTTCCTTTATCTTGCGCTTATTTTCCGGCTGCAATCCCTCTGTAACAGAAGACTGAATACATCCCGCGAGCATTTCAGACAATACATCTGAAGGCGCATAAAAAACCTGCAGACCTGAATACTTCTCATCAGTAAACATATTCTGATGTATACTTAACAATAGCGAATTATCATAGGAGTTGATAATATCAAAACGTTTTTTAATATCGGACACTTTTCGCTGCCTTATTGTATCAAGCGATATATCACCAACGCTCCTGTCAGAATCGCGAACACAAACATAATCTATATCAAAAACAGCAAACAAAGCCTCCAGCTTCTGACAAACAGCAAGATTCAGATTTTTCTCTTCAGTGCCGTCAAATGCTACTGCACCTCCGTCTTCGCCTCCGTGTCCGGCGTCCAGAACAACAATTGAATGCCCGGGGACTTCAGAATTAAAGGTGTCGGAAACATTCTCACTGACTCTGCCTAAAATCAGATAACAACAAACAGAAAACAATATAACAATTGAAGATACTGCTGCAATTTCTCTCATCAAAAACACCCTGCAATTAAATATTTCTGATAAAAGATTATGCCGTAGACAGAATTGCAATCACCTAATATTGAATAATTTACGAAATTTTTTTCTCAGCTTCAGAATATAAACATCCTGAATTCGGAGCACAAAAAAGTCAAAAACTATAAACAAAATATTCATTAAAACGATAAATGCGAGAGTAAACAATATTCCGCCCTCAGAAAGATCATCATAGCTGATATTGAAGACAAATGCACAAACCATAACTGCAGATATACAGGCAATATTACATATAATTATCTTTATAATGTATTTAAAAATCTTACTCTTAATTTTGCTTTGTAAAAATAAAACAAGAATCGGATAATATCCGAAAAACATTGTGTAAAACACCGCAGATTCCTTATCAGCAATGAGAAAAACAGAAAGAAGGCTTATACTTGCAAATGTTCCAAGGGCCCATTTATATCCTAATTCATTGATAATAAGAATTAATAAAATGCCTGCAAAAGGGGGTGCTGTATAAACCAATAACGGGGAGATATATGTGCATAGCATTATTACAATAGAAAGCGCACTGACAATTCCGCCGAGCGCCGCCTTTGAACTTTGTCTCATTAAGTACCTCCCCTTTTATATATTTTTAATCAAACAAACCGATAAAAAAATTATAAATCATTTTAAAATAGTCAAACAGACCTGTAAATCTGAGAATTGTTGCAACAAAATCACCGGTTGCATTATCAAAATTTGTACTATGTTTTCCTAACATATATTTTTCAGAAGAATCATACTCACAAGGCGCACCGTTGTTAAGCATAAACGTAAGCTCACGGCAGCCGCGCGGCGTAATGCTTCCGAGCAAATAATAGTTTACACAGATATCAACTGTAGAAAAACTGTTTTTCGGAATATTTCCGCTGAAATCAAGCGCAATACTCTCACCGGGCTGAAGAATAGTAAGAGCAGGCACTTTGATATCCATATCAATGCCGCTTACTTCGACAGACATAAGATTCATATTATATTTATCGGATAAATTTGTTATCAGAAGCTTTTCATCCGAAGAAGATAAATAACCATTCAGCGATTTATCAAAAGCAGCAGACACAGAGTGACAGACATTAGTTGAATAATAAAACTGCGGAAACTCGGAGTAAGTACGAACATTAATCTGATGTTCTGAGAATAAAAGAGTGAGACAAAGGTTTTTGACATAATCATCCTTCCACGTCATTCCGTGAAAAAGTCCGCTTATAAACCAAGTCTGTTCAGGAATATAACATGTAGAAGCATCAATATTCATTGCGGGAGAGATATGATTATGAGAACGGTCTTTACAGGTTGTATATGCACCTGTATATCCGTCAGAAAAACGAAGTTCTAAAGGAGCACATTCAGCACCTGTAGCCCCGTTAAGATGAATAATTCCGTCAGACTGAACATACATACCTGTCACAGATGGATTGTCGCTGCCGGCCACAATATAAATGTTAGTACCGTCAGAAAGACATTCATTGAATTTCCGCGACATAGAAGGAAGAATTTCATAATGAAAATAATCACTCTTCCTGATAAGCTCTGCATTTACAGCAGCATCAAGATATTTATCTTTCATGACATCATAATACTCAGCCGGCATAAAATCCCAAAGACTTCCCCAATAACCGACCAGTTCTCTGAGACCTCTTTCTATAAGCATATTCAAAATTCTATCAAGAAAGCCTAAAGAATGAGCCTTCATCAGCCAATTTATATCTTCTTCAAGCATCATACCGTTTTCAATAAAGTAAAAAAGAGTTTCTTCATCAAAACGAATAGTTCCGCTCAGTGCATCATAAGCAAGCGCAGCACCACCGATGGCAGGAACTGTCAATACTGCATTGTTAACTTTACCCTCATGTCCGTAAAGATTAAGATAACATGCACTTATCTGACCGCCGTAGCTGACCGCATAAATATTCACTTTATCTTTTCCCGTATATTCAAGAACCGCATCAATATAATTCTTAAGTTCCTCAGCAACATCAACAATATTTTTTCTGAAATCGCACTGGAATGAATATAGATATTTATATCCGTCTTCTCCGTAATTATCGGCAACATCACTCATTATTTCAAGCTCTGCAGCATGAGCAGAACCTTTTTCGTTAATGAGATAATAATAATTGGTAATAGCAGGGTCATTCGGATATGTTACAGTCTCAACAGCAGGAACTCCCTCAGGAGAATACGCAAGATCACCGCAAATCTCCCTTAAACCGCCAATAAGAGTATCAACAAGAAATTCAGGACAACCAAAAGCAGCTGAACCGAGCCCCAAACCTAAGCGAGCTAAGTTCTGCAGTACAACCTCTCCGATATTAAGTCCCTCAAATGAGCCCCAAATCTGTCGAAGTCCGTCGTCTTCAACGGCATACAGATAAGATGCACTGTACCCCGGAACAACAATTGTCGGATAGACCTCATCGTCCTTTGCAAATACGGCAACAGAAACGCTGCAGAAAACTAAAATTACAGTGAGAACCAATGCAATAATTTTCTTCATAATACACATCACCATCTAACTGAAATATTAAGAGTAAGTGCTTTTACTGTTTAATAGTATCATAATAAAACATTTAATTCAACAGAATTTAAGTCCTGACAAACATTTTTTTATTCTGAAAACATAAAATTATTGTATAAAAACCGAAAAGAGGATGAATGCATGCTTGAAAAACTTCTGATGAACATACTAATGCTTGCTCTTCACATTGACAATCCGTTAATATTCCCCCCTCCTCTAAAGTCTGAAGAAGAAGGCTCTCTTGTGATAAAGATGATAAACGGAAACAAAGATGCAAAAGAAAAGCTTATTCGTCACAACCTGCGGCTGGTTGCTCATATTATAAAAAAATACTATTCAAACGAAGCTGAGAATGAAGAGTTGATTTCTGTAGGTACAGTAGGTCTCATAAAAGCCATAAATACTTTTGATCCGACTAAAGGTGTAAAACTTGCCACCTATGCCTCACGCTGTATAGACAATGAAATCCTTATGTATTTCAGGAATCAGAAAAAATCATCGCTTGACATTTCATTCGACGAGCCGATAGAAACAGATTCAGAAGGAAATCCTCTGACTTTAATAGATATTATTTCAACCGACGACACAATAATTGATGATATCAGCAAAAAAGGGAGAATAAGACAAATGCTGAAATATATAAACGAGATTCCGGATCAAAGGGAAAAAGAACTCATAATTATGCGCTACGGTCTCGACGGAAAAGAACCTCGAACTCAGAATGCAATCGCTGCAAAATACGGAATATCCAGGTCTTATGTAAGCCGTCTGGAAACAAAAATTCTGAAAAAGCTCAGAAAACGTCTTGAATCGGAAAGCAAATGGTAATCGATGTTGACAGTTTTTTACCGGAATGATATTATAAAAAAAAGAAATGATTAGGATGTGAAAGATTTGAGTGAGTATCTGAAAAATCTGACAATTGATACCGACAGCATTGCTCCGGAATCTCAGATACATATATGTAATGATATCCGCTTTACAGTACTTACCGATAAATTACTCCGAGTAGAAATTCAGGAAAAGGGATTTTTCTGTGACGATCCTACCCAGGCTGTCATCAATCGAAATTTCTGCAAACCTGAGTATTCGATAACAGAAAAAGGTGAATTAATAATCATCTGTACCTCAAAAGTACGTTATGTATTTAACAAAGTCAGCAGATCAATGGAATCTGTCACTTTGTCTGACGGCAGAACCGTAAGAGATTTCATCAAAGGAAATCTCAAAGGAACAAAAAGAACTCTTGATAATATTAACGGTAAGACCTCTCTCGGAAACGGAATCATTTCAACAAACGGAGTGGCTGTTCTTGATGACTCTGCATCCTTGCTAATATGCAATGACGGTCATGTGATACCTCGAAAAGAAGCTTCATCCGATTGCTATTATTTCGCATACGGTTTTGAATACCGAAATGCCATTAAGGATTATTTTTGTCTCACAGGCTTCCCTCCCCTTATTCCCCGTTTTACACTGGGTAATTGGTGGAGCAGATATAAAGCATATACTCAAACAGAATATACTGAGCTTATGGAGCGATTCTCTGAAAAGAAAATTCCCATTACCGTTGCAACTATCGATATGGATTGGCACTGGGTTGATGTTGTCGGCCGATTCGGGAAAAAAGCTTTTGATGAAGGCAGAAAAAACAATCTTCTTGAAGTATTTTATAACACTATTCTGCCCGGATGGACCGGCTATTCGTGGAATACCGACCTCTTCCCTGACCCTGAAGGTTTTTTAAACAAGCTCAAGTCTATGAACCTGAAAATTACCATGAATCTTCATCCGGCATCAGGATGTAAGTTTTATGAAACTGCTTATGAGGATTTCTGTAATTTTCTCGGTATTGACAGTACGGAAAAAAAACAGATACATTTTGACATAACTGACGAGAGATTTATAGAAGGCTATTTCAGATTTCTTCATCACCCGCACGAGAACTCAGGTGTTGATTTCTGGTGGATTGATTGGCAACAAGGTAAAAATTCTGCGATTAAAGGACTTGATCCGTTATGGGCATTAAATCACTATCACTCAATTGATCTTACAAGAGACGGAAAACGGCCACTTATCCTTTCAAGATTTGCAGGTGCCGGCTCTCACAGGTATCCTCTCGGATTCTCGGGTGACACGGTACAAACATGGGAATCCCTTGATTTTCAGCCTTACTTCACTTCAACTGCATCAAATATCGGCTACAGCTGGTGGAGCCATGACATAGGAGGACATTGCCGCGGCTACAGAGATGACGAACTCTATCTCAGATGGCTGCAGTTCGGTGTATTCAGTCCTATAATGCGTCTTCATTCAACGGCTAATGAATTTATGGGTAAGGAACCCTGGATGTACAATAAGTTTGTAGAAATCAATGCAATTGAATTTATGAAGCTGAGGCATAAACTTATCCCTTATATTTATTCTATGAACAGAAGAACCGCATCCGAGGGAAAATGTCTTATTGAACCGATGTATTATGAAAACCCAAAAGATCCGAGGGCTTATAATTGTCCCAATGAATACTACTTCGGCTCAGAGCTTATTGTTTGCCCTATTACAAAACCATGCAACAAAAAAACCGGGTTTGCTGAAACAAAAGTTTATCTTCCTAAGGGTAGGTATACTGATATATTCACAAGAAGGATTTACAGAGGAAATACGGAGTTTTCAGCATTCAGAGATCAGTCATCAATCCCGGTTTTTGCCAAGGAGGGTGCAATTGTACCAATGTATGAGGACAGTGACACTAACCGTACATCAAACCCGGAAAATCTTGAAATTCTCATTTCCAGAGGAAACAATTCTTTTGTCTTATATGAAGACGACGGCGAATCTCTTGAATATAAAAACGGTGTTTACTGTGAGACTGAGTTTACAATAAAAAAAGATTTTAAGGATGTTCTTTTCAGAATAAATAAGCCCGAGGGCAACATTGATGTTATTCCGGCTGAAAGAAATTATATTCTTGATTTTATTGATATTGATTCTGCCGAGCAGATAGAATTAACCGTCAACGATGAAAGATTTGATAATTTCTCAGTTCTGAAAAATAATACACTAAAAGTAAAAATTACCGGTATATCTGCAAAATCAACCGTCAATCTTCGGCTTATAAATATTTCAGCCGCTAAGAACCGCCCTCTGAAGGAAATCAAAACAGAGCTGATTGCCAAAACACAGAGGAACAATGATATCAAAACTGCCGTTTATGGATCCTTACTCAAATCTGAAAATAACTGTTTTGTCCAAACATTGATGAAAAAGATGATTGCAGAAACTGATAATCTCTACTATTGATAAAATAAAACGTAATTGCATTCAGTTTGAGCAATTACGTTTTTTTTTCATTATTCGGTTTTCATTTTATCAAAGATAATCGCGGATATCAACAGTCAGGCGTTCTTCAAGGTTTATTAATCTCTTTGTGATATCTTTTGATTTTTCATCCGCTGCTTTATATTCGTTGAGATACATATTAAGAGATTTTACTCCCATATTACAGCCATCAGTAAGAAGATCCGCTATTGTCTTATCCGAATTATTCATTCCTATCATTACATTAGTTTTTATCCATGACATACTTTTGGCAACCGGATTCGGATCCTTACCGTCATCCTGATATCTTATCAGCTCCTGCTGAATTTCGTTTTCCAGCTTTTCATGTTCAAGCTTGCAGTTATTGAGAAGAGTTTTTAAATCATCGGAAGAAACTCTGTCTATAACCTCACTGATTGACGAAATACCCATTTTGGTTCCGGCATCACATTCTCTTAATAATCTTACTGTATCATTTTCTATCATAGATATCTCTCCCTTCTTTTTCTTTATTATGTCCTCTTCGAGTAAAATTTATTTATCCGAAGAATCATTTTTTTCGTTGATTTTTTCACATGACGAATGATATAATACTAAACACACTCAGAAGGAGAAAAAATCATGACAGAAAAAGAAATACGTGAAATAAGACGTCGGTTCAGACAAAACAAATCCAATATCGTCAGCATCAGAGGATGCATTGTAGATAATGAAAAAAACATAAAATCATATATATATCAATCAATGATAAACAGTATTTCCGATGATTGCGATAAACTTCTTTCCGTAATGAAGAAGGTGCTTTCAGGCGGCTTAGGAACAAATCTTGTTGATCTTGAATATAAAGCAGCTGAAATTATTGAAAGTGAAGAACATCTGCTTCTGATGAAACTCCGGGATTCTTCACTTAAGGACGATGATTTACTGAATTCATTTTACTCAAGAATTATAGAAAGTGTACATTTTGACGGCAGCTATGCTATTTTGTTTGCAAGCGATAATTATGATGTCTTCGCATATACGGAATCAGGTGACCGTGAAGAGGATTCAAGCTCTGTTTTCTCATATATAGTATGTGCCGTATGTCCCATTAAACAATCAAAATCTGGCTTATACTTCAGCGATTTTGATAATTCATTCAGATCTGTTGAGGAACGGATGATATTGGGAAATCCGGAACTAGGCTTTATGTTTCCGTCTTTCGACGACCGATCATCAAATATTTATAAGGCACAGTTATATACAAAAAATGTTGCGGATATACACCCGCAGTTTATAAAAAATATTTTTAATGTTGAAATTCCTATGGCCGCAACCGAACAAAAAGACAATTTTGAAAATTGTCTCACCGAAACACTTGCAGAAGAATGTAATTTCAATGTTGTACGTGCAGTACACGACCAGGTAACAGAAATGGTGCAGGAACACAAGACGACAAAACAGGAAGAACCTCTCCGATTGTCAAAATCAACCTTCAGGAATGTATTGGAAACCTGCGGAATTGATGAAGAAAAAGTTGAGAGATTTGAGAATACCTTTGAAGAAAGATTCGGTAAAAATGCAGAAATACCTCCTCAAAGCATAGTTGACATTAAAAAGTTTGAAGTTGCAACACCTTACGTATCAATTAAGGTTGATCCCGAAAGAAGCGATCTCATTTCAACGCAGATAATCAACGGCTCCAGATACATTCTTATACGAGCAAATGATAATGTTGAAGTAAACGGAGTAAGTATTGATATTTCATAAAAAAGCGGAGCCGGTGATTATTTACCGGCTCCCTGATATTATTCAGATATAAGATATTCTTTTACATTATTTTCATAATGCCCTGTGTCCTGAAAACCGTTTTCAGTACGGATGCATTCTCCCCACTTTGCCGCAATATCCTCAAATGAATCCGTCTGAACCTTTGCACGGTAAAATCCGTCTTTACTTCCTCTGAGACACCAGTCTGATTCCCACATCATATGTCCGGTTGCTTTATATGTCCATAAGCACCAGTTGTAATTGATTTTATCCATAAAATCAAAACAATTATCCCAGGTTGTCAACTTATGAGGATAAAATTCACCCATAAGCAAAGGTACATTGAAATGAATTATCTTTGTGATAAGAGCAAAAAGATTAAAAATCAGGTTAGAATTATTATAGAAATGAACCTGATATACAACATTTGTCCAGCCCTTGAGGAAAGACTGAGGCAATGCAAGAGGAGTCCATATACATTCAAGAGTAATAATATGGTCTTCATCAACAGCACGCACCGTGTCATATAATCTTGTATAAATAAATTCGTTATTAATTCTGCGAGTAATTTCACCGCAATCAACATCACACATAGGTTCGTTCAATAAATCATACATTGCAACTGCAGGATTGCCTTTGAAACGAGTTGCAATTGCAGTCCAAAGCTCATCGGTAAGCTCACGGTAGCGTTCTCCCTGCTCTGTTTTTTCGTATAAGCCGCAGGAATCTCCTTTACCGTTGTGCGGAGCATCGCTCTGATAGCCGACAGCGCCGTGCATATCAAGAATAACATAGAGCTCTCTTTTTGAGCATTCTTCAACAACCCAATCAAGGCGTGAAAAATCCCACTCTCCGTTTTTATCCAGAATCTTAGTTCCGTTATCATCATAATAAAAATTCCGATACCAGAAAGGCACACGAACACAATTAAAGCCCATTGCCTTGATTTCATCGAGATCATATTCGGTGATCCAATTATCCATATAAGTATTCATAAGCTCATATGCACCGTCCTGACCGAATCTGTCAGTAAGAACTTCAAGCACATCGGCATGAGCAGAGGCTTCTTCATACGGACAAAGCCAATCCTCCCAGATAAGCCAAGCACCAAGATTTACACCTTTAAGCTGAATTTTTTCACCCTTACGGTTTACGATATCCTGCCCACGGGTTATAAGAAAATCTTCATCTGTAAAACCGGCATCCTGTTCAGAAGCCAGCACGGTAAATGTCAAAGAAGTCAGCAAAGTAACAAAAGCGAGAATCACACTCAAACACTTTTTATAAGCTTTCATTTCAAATCTCCCGATATAAAATTAAGTCATACAAAACATCTAAAATTCTTGTGAATTATTTTCACACAACATATTGATTATTGCGACACAATGTGATATAATTTCACAAAAGATAAAAAGGAGGTGATTTGTATGCTGATTAAAAACATAATTGAAGAGCAGAATGACAACAAATCAATATTCGGAGTTGCCTTGGAAAACGAAAGTTGCGAGCTCAGATTTCCCTATATATCCGAAAACAGAGAAACTGTTGAAACTCTGCTCTCAAGCATCCCTGATGATATTTCAGAAGCACACATCAAAGATATCATCAAAGACTTTATCATGGGCAAAGCATACGACAAATTAATCAAGAACGATCTGGCATAAGCACTGCCGCGATAAAGCAAATCCAAACTCCGGAGCATAAAAGCGCCGGAGTTTGTGTTTTAAATAAAATTGATTACATAAGACTTCTATAGATAGCGATGATATCGTCAACACTGACATCTCTGGGGTTGCCGGGACGACAAGCATCCGCATATGCATCCTTAGCAAGAGCATCAATATCCTCTTCTTTTACTACACCTTTAAGAGAGCAAACTATACCGACATCCTCAGCAAGCTTTGCAACAGCATCGCAAGCAGCCTTTCTGTATTCTGAAACACTCATAGAATCAACATTTTCAACACCCATAGCTTTTGCAATGTCCTTATACTTTTCACCAGTATAATCTGCATTATATTCCATTACTGCAGGAAGAAGCACTGCACAAGCTTTTCCGTGAGGCATATCATAATAGGCAGATAATGTGTGAGCCATTGAATGGTCAACGCCCAGGCCTACATTAGAGAAGCCCATACCGGCAATGTACTGACCGAGAGCCATTCCTTCTCTTCCCTGTGCTTCATTTTTAACTGCACCGCGAAGGGATTTTGCAATTACTTCTATAGCCTTGATATGGAACATATCAGAAAGTTCCCATGCACCCTTGGTGATATATCCTTCAATAGCATGGGTAAGAGCGTCCATACCCGTAGCGGCTGTAAGTGCAGCAGGCATTGAAGACATCATATCAGGATCAACAACTGCAACAACGGGAATATCATGAACGTCAACACAAACAAACTTTCTCTTTTTCTCGACATCAGTAATAACATAATTTATAGTTACTTCAGCTGCTGTGCCGGCTGTTGTGGGAACTGCTATAATGGGTACACATTTATTTTTGGTGGGAGCTACACCTTCAAGTGAACGAACATCTTCAAATTCAGGGTTGGTGATTATAATACCGATTGCTTTTGCGGTATCCATAGCAGAACCGCCGCCTACGGCAACAATACAGTCGGCAGCAGCTTCTTTGAAAGCTTTAACACCATTCTGAACATTTTCGATGGTAGGATTAGCTTTTATATCAGAATAAATAACATATTCAATTTTTTCCTTGTCAAGTATATCCGTTACCTTTGAAGTAACATTAAACTTTATAAGATCAGGGTCTGTGGCAACAAAAACTTTCTTAAAACCACCGGCTCTGATTTCATCGGGAATTGCATTAATTGCACCTGCACCGTGATAAGATGTTTCATTAAGAGTAAATTTGTACATAAATATTACCTACTTTCCTTTTTTTATAATTATATAACTTTGACATAAAATAATCAATCTTTTTTATGATAAAATATTTAAAACAACATAAGATTATTGCGATATATTTAAAAATTAATTTTTTTCAAAAAAATTTAAAAAAAGACTTGATTTTTATGAATTGATGTGGTAAGATACATAAGCGCTGTACGAAGCGAAAGTTTTGAAAGGAAGATTTAATTTTATGGAATGGTATGAAATTGTTATAGGTGCACTTCTTGTAATAACTTCATTGGCAATAGTTATACTTGTACTTGCACAGCAGAGCCGCAGAGCCGGTCTTTCAGGCGCAATAGCAGGTGGTGCTGATACTTTCTTCGGAAAGAACAAATCCCGTTCCATGGAAGCTAAGCTTTCTAAATACACAAAAGTACTTGGAGTTGTATTCTTTTTACTTTCTTTAATGTGTACTTTCCTTCTGGCATTTCTTATGTCCAGATGATCCAGTAGCTCAGTCGGCAGAGCACCTGCCTTTTAAGCAGGGTGTCCGGAGTTCGAATCTCCGCTGGATCACCAGAAAAGCACTTCTTCGGAAGTGCTTTTTTTATTTTCTGCTTCTAAATTTCATTTTCGCACAACAAGATTACAGCCGTTAAACCGCAAAGCACTATATTCTGAACAACAACTACAGAATCAATAATCTCATTAAACCAATATAAGGCTGTATCATAATCGGACAGCAGTTCATCCCCCATGGAAATTATGATCAATGCCGCGGTATACAAAACAATAATAAATATGTAAAAGCATTTAAAAACTGCTTCATATTCTATCAGTTTATTTTTTACATTCATCAGTCAATCACCACTCTGATTATAATGTATTTCTTCTCTGCTATCAACAAGTAATATTTACAAGGAGAGTTAAATTATGTGGGATATCGGAATTTCGTCAGCATGTTATTATCCTCAGCCTACAGAGGAAGCATTTCTTAAAATCTGCAAATCCGATGTTAAACTTATTGAAATCTTTTTTAATACTTTTTCAGAGCTTTCTGACAGTTTTCTCAACAAACTGATTCATATCAAAAATAATTATGATGTAAAGGTATCTTCCGTTCACCCATTTCTTTCATTTGCAGAAACTTATTTTCTGTTCAGCGACTACGAAAGACGCTTTTATGATACACTTGAAATTTACAAGAACTTTTTTGAAGTTACAAGAAAACTGGGCTCTGATATTTTTATTATTCACGGACTAAAAGAAAAAGGTGTTATTGAAGACAATCAATATTTTGACAGATTTGCAAAACTGATTGAAATCGGTAAACAATACGGTGTCAGAGTATGTCAGGAAAATGTTGTTCTATACAGGTCACAATCATCAGAATACCTCAAAAGAATGAGTGATTATATCGGAAAAGACTTCAATATTGTTCTTGATATAAAGCAAGCAAAAAGAGCAAACGAAGATCCCTTTAAGATTATTGAAGCTGTCGGTGACAGAATTTGTCATGTTCACATCAGCGATCATAACGCTTTGCACACTTGCATACCGCCATTTGAGGGTGACTTCAATTTTTCCGCTTTTTTTAAAAAAATGAAGGATATAAACTACCGGGGAAATTTCATTATTGAGCTGTACAGCAACTCTTACCATAATGAATCACAAATTTACAATTCATTAAAAAAACTAAAAAATTGCTCATTGATTATTGAATAATTATATGTTAATATAAATTATAAATTTAATTGTGGCAGGTATTTTATATGAAGTGTCCGTATTGTCTTTATCCTGAGAGTAAAGTTATCGATTCAAGACCGGCTGATGACGGTCAGCGGATCAGACGCAGAAGAGAGTGTATCAAGTGCTGCAAGCGCTTCACAACATATGAAGCAATAGAAGGTCAGCCGGTAATTATTATAAAAAGAGATAAGTCCAGACAGGTTTTTGATCGAAACAAGCTTCTGAGCGGTATGCTTCGTGCCTGCGAAAAGAGACCTGTTTCCCTTGAGATACTTGAAAATGCAATTGATGAAATTGAAAGTCAGCTTCAGAATTCTCTTGAGCGTGAGGTTTCGTCAGTTTCTGTAGGAGAAATGGCTCTTGAAAAGCTTAAAAATATTGACGAAATAGCCTATGTCAGATTTGCTTCTGTTTATCGAGATTTCAAGGATATTGAATCTTTCATGTCAGAGCTTAACAATCTGCTTAACGAAAAATAAAATCATAAATTATACTTAATTATACAATTATTCCCTTAAAGAGGTATTGATTTGCAATCACTAACCGCTTTAAGGGAATTTTTAACTAAAGAGAAAATTTAATTATCGGCATGTGCATTCTTTTCATAAATCAGCTTTAATCCGTACATCAACAGACGGGTATCTGTTTTAATATTTCTTTTACAATATGCACAAACACTCTCTGCATAGCCTCCTGTGGAAATAACGGATTTAATCTGTTCACCCAGCGTTTCCTCAATCCGGTCGCACATCCCGTCAATCATTGAAGCGGTGCCGAGGAGCACCCCTGCTTGCATGCTCGTCACAGTATTAGTGCCGAACGCCGGACAGGAAGTTATATTAAGATTAATTGCAGGCAGTAAAGCTGCCGTTGCGGACAAAGAATTGAGGGAAATGCCGACACCCGGAGCAATTGTGCAGCCTCTGTAAATACCGCTCTTATCAATTACACTGATTTTAGTTGCAGTACCAAGATCTATAACAAGACAAGGCAACGGATATTTATCAACAGCAGCAACAGCACCGGCTACCAGATCAGCACCAAGCTGTGCAGGATTGTCTATTCTGATATTCAATCCGCTTTTTATACCGGGTCCAAGAATCATGGCATCAACAGAACACAAGGAAAAAATCGATTTTCTGATAAGCTCTGTAAGTTCAGGGACAACAGAACTGATGACAGCACCTCGTATTCTATTTAAATCAATTCCCTTAAGCATAAAACAGTTATAAATATCAGAAGCATACTGATCAGCAGTTCTTCGTATATTAGTTTCAAGTCTTATTTCACAAACGAATTCCTCGTCAGAAAAAAGTCCCATTGCAATATTTGAATTACCTATATCAACCGTGAGAATCATATAAACTCCTTATCAGAATCTGTTTTCAAGCAATTTTATAAAAAGGCCACCCTGAACACTTCTGTGTCTGAAACCTACAACAAGAGACGTAACGGTATCATACCAATCTGTCATAGGCACACGGGACGGAGTAACATCATAACACTTCCACAACGGCGCTATAAATTCATCAAATTCTTCGACTGTCGGAGCCAGACATGCTGTCCAGACCAACCAGTCGGACTTAGTATAATTCTTTCTGTTATCAAGCGGCATTCCGTAGGAGTTAATGTGCTTTTTATTACTGCAGAACTCAGAATAATATACGCATGGAGAAAATAATTCTGTATGCCACAGCTTATCCCAAATCATATTATACTTCATACTGAAGGTGCCGGGTCTGTCAAAAGTAAGGCGGAAACTACCGTCTGCATCAGCAGCAGATTTTACCCAATTATCCGCCATTGCACGAGCAGTATTCATATAACGTTCAGCAGAAGGATCATTCTTCATCTTCAGAACAAGAGAATACCCGGCAATACCCATAATTGCCTTTAATGAAAGATTGCAATTATGTGCAAGATGGCCGGCAAAATCATCAGTACACAATTGATTCTCCGGATCCATTCCGTATTTCTCGAGATACCTAACCCAAGAAGCAAGTATATCAGAATACTGATCAAAGAAAGAAGTATTCTTTTCAATCAAAGAAATATTAGCCATCATAATAAGCATATTTCCGCATTCCTCAACAGGCATCTGGAATTCTAAATATCTGCCTTCTTCTTCATGATTCTTTCCGTATACCTGACCAAGCACAAGAGGATACTGTCCTACATCATGAGGTGCAAAATCAAACTGCCATTCCGGTGAAGCAGCAAATCTGAATATCGGTCTGAGCATACCTTTAAGAAGCTCAGTATTATAAAGCAGAAAAAATGGGGATGAGGGATATGTAACATCAACAGTAGCAGCACACCCGTTACTGAAGCATTCCTTGGAAATGAACAGAATATCACCGTTTTTATCAACTGCTGTTTTATGAGCTGCTATAAGCTGTCTGTAAGCCAATGAAAGCAAATCTGCATATTTTTCGCCGCCTGCAGATACTGCACAACGATAAATCTCATCAGAAATTCTGTTACATTTATCGTATAATTCATCGCTTTCGGAATACGCTTTTAAGACCGAATCGAGGATAGAAGCATCCTGCTTTTTCCATAATGAATCGAGCTCATCGCCAAAATAATTTATACTTCTGATATCATCGTAAGCAAATAACACGTAAGAATTCTCATTTTCCGAAAGCATAAATTCAGATACAACAAATTTCATATCATCATAAAACGCTGAACTGCACTTTCCGTGAAGCGGACAGGAAAGATAAAAATAACCCCAATCAATTCTTAAATCATCTCCGGATCTTGAAAGAACATTCTGTTCTTTGCTTCCGATTCGGATCAAACCTATTTCATTTTCATCTAAAATCTGTATTTCAGTTTCTTTATCATTCTTTTTATCAATACAGATTTCCTCTGAAACAGCAAGACTAATTCTTACTTTATGATCATATCCGTCAACATTCACATATCTGAATCTGACAAAAGACACAGGACGCGACAGTCTGTAAAGATCATCTGTAAACAATGAGGAGAAGAATTCAACACTAAGCTTAATTTTTTCATTAGTAAAAACATATTTAGTTATAAGTGCAGACATATCGAATTCAACCTGTTCAATTTCCGGACAATCGGTTTTACCTATAAATCTGAAGCACTCATCATCAACAAAGACTTTACCGATAATCGTATTGGGAGAACCTGTCCAGTGAACAGTTTGAGTATCATAAAGCTTATCCGATGCTGACCATACAGAAAAATAAGGGTCAACGGTAACAAGCGGAACTGCAGGCGGACGTAATTTCATATCAACACTTCCTTATGATTTTATATCTATAATATACATCTTTTTACTGTTTTTTACAATATGAAATTTACACTTGATAGATTTGGCAAATAATTTTATAATTAGTTGTATAAAGGAGGTTATGTTATGTGCAGCAGCAACGAATTCAGAACAGATAATATTTTTCCGATCAGGATAATTGCAATCGGCGGTAATGTTTCTGACAGCGAAAACATTCTTAAAGAAAAAACACTTCAGATTACAACCGATGAAAATGAGTGCACTGTTTTATCAAATTCAGCTTCAGCTTCAAATGCATTTATTCTACTTGACTTCGGAAAAGAATATAACGGTTCTTTAAGAATACTGACTCATACTGTAAGCGGAGAAAATGATATAAGAATCAGAATAACTTACGGCGAATCAGTATCGGAAACTCTCAGTGCAATCGGATTCAAAGGAGCGACAAATGATCATGCCATACGTGATTTTGCGGCTCTTCTTACTCCATACAGCGATATGACCTATATCGAAAGCGGCTTCAGATTTGCAAAAATCGAATTACTCAGTCCCAACACCGAAATAAAAGTGAAGGCTGTTACTCTTGTTAGTAAAATCAGAAATATTGAATATAAAGGTTATTTCAAATGCAGCAACGAAACTCTTAACAAAATTTTTGATACGGCAGCATACACCTGTCACTTGTGTATGCAACAATTCATCTGGGACGGAATAAAACGCGACCGTCTTGTATGGGTCGGTGATATGCACCCTGAAATGCTGACAGTACGTACAATATTCGGCAATCATGACATTTTTCCCCGAAGTCTTCGTTTTATGCGTCTTCAGACTCCCCTGCCCGGTTGGATGAACGGAATGCCTACATATTCCTTATGGTGGCTTTATATACTATATGATTGGTATTTGTATTCAGGTGACGAAGCATTTCTTGCCGAAAACAAAGATTATGCTCTTGAACTGATTGAAATTATAGTCGGACTCGTAAACACAGACGGAAGTGATAACCTTCCGGGTTATTTTCTTGACTGGCCCTGCAACGATAAGCCGCAAAGCATAAGCGGTTCACGAGCACTGTTGGCTCTTACCCTGGACGCAAGTGAAAAACTCAGCGCAATACTAAACAAAACAGACCTTTCACTGGCATGCAGAACAAAAAAGGAACAGCTGATAAACACAAAAATCGAGACTTACGGAGCAAAACAGGTAACAGCAATTGCAGCTCTGGCAGGGTGGATGCCGGCTGTTGAAGCAGGAGCAGAAATATTAAATAAAGGTCCCTCCGGATGGTCAACCTTTATGAGCTACTACTTATTAAAAGCAGCGTCTTGCTACAGTATGACAGAAACCCTTGACGCATTATGTAAATACTACGGCGGTATGCTTTCAGTCGGCGCTACAACATTCTGGGAGGATTTTGATATCAGATGGTTAGAAAATGCAACCCCTATAGACTGCATCCCTGATAAAAACAAAGGCGACATACACGCTGATTTCGGAGCGTTCTGCTACAAAGGGTTACGTCACAGTCTTTGCCACGGATGGTCATCGGGTCCCGTTGCTTTTCTCATCGAAAATGTATTGGGTATCAATATAACTTCCCCAGGTTGCAAAACGATAACACTTGCACCCGATCCGGGACATCTCGAATTCTGCGAGGGTTGTTTTCCTACTCCTCACGGCAATATATATGTCAGCTGTAAAGTAACAGAAAACAGAATTTCAGTCAAATATAAAGCCCCCGCGAACATAAAAATTTCAACAAAAGAAAAACACAAGGGAGAATATACATATGAATTTCACAGAGATAGCTGAAAACAGACAATCCTGCAGAAAATATAATCCGGATAAAAAAATAGAAGCTGAAAAACTGGAAAGAATTCTTAAATGTGCAATACTTGCACCGTCAGCGTGTAACGGTCAGCCTTATAATATTACAGTATGCACTGACAAAACAGCAAAAATCGTCGCAGAAGCAACCATGGGAATGGGGATGAATAAATTCACATCAGATGCTCCCGTAATGCTTGTCATTTCAGAAGAAAACTATGTTGCATCTGCTGCCTTGGGAGCAAAACTGAAGAAGAATGATTACAGATCCATTGATATAGGTATCCTTGCTGCATATATTACCGCTCAGGCTGCGTGTGAAGGTCTCGGCAGCTGTATACTCGGCTGGTTTGATGATACAAAGATCCGTACAATTTGCGATATAGATAAGCCGGTAAGACTTGTAATATCTTTAGGCTATCCGGCGGACGATACTTTAAGAACAAAAAAACGCAAAGATATATCTGATATTGTGAAATATAAATAATTAATCAACGGGTGACTTGCACAAAGCAAATCACCCGTTAAGTTTCAGAACGTAAACCGTACACCTTTTATGCCCTTCATTTTAGACATTGCACAAACATCATTCTCGGAAAAAATAATATGATCACACAGATGTATGTTGAAGGAAGAACAAATTTTATAGAAAGCTTCAGTCATCTCTTTATCGGTTGAAGAGGGATTTGCAAAGCCGGACGTATGACAATGTGATATAACAACGCCCTCAGCTCCGAGAGAGATTGCTGTTTTTATCAAGGATCTGAAATCAGTATATACCATTGCACTCTCACCCTGAGAAATTTCTTTACATTTCAGCAAACAGCACTTTGCATCAAGATACATAATAACAAATTTTTCTTCTGAGCAGTTAAGATAATAGGAAGAGAGCACATCAACAGCATCCTCGGAAGAAGCGATCAGACGTTTATCCTTTACTGAATTTGCCATGTAATAACGGAATAGTTCCGGAATCAACTTAATAAAAGTAGCAGCTTCAAGTCCTACACCATCAACCTTCGTAAGATCTTCCAACGGTGCATTGAGAACCTGAGAAAATGAACCGAATTCATTTATCAGTTCGTGAGCAATCTCATTGGTATCTTTTCTGGGAATAGCATAAAACAGCATAAATTCAAGTACATTATGCTCATGAAAGCCTGTAAGACCCGTATCACGGAACTTTTCTCTGACACGCTTTCTGTGTTCGTCGTGTAAGCCCTTTTTAGAAGTCTTTTTTGAAGCAGCGGTATTCACGCCATTTTTGGTATCACTAGCACCAAGTTCTGAATCTTTATTCTTCTTTGACGTAGCAGACATAAACTTCTCCTTAAAAAATTAAGAATAATAGAAATAATCAACAATACCCTGAGCAATTCCCTGTGCTATCAATTGTTGATTTACGGGATTAATAAGAATATTTCCTTCAGTAAGATTTGTCATAAATCCTGTTTCGACAAGAACAGAGGGGCAATTATCTACCCTTGTAACATAAAACGGATAATACTTGATTTTTTTATCAATATTCTCATAGTTTTCATCATTCTCGGAATAAATCTTTTCCCTGTAAATCTTAACGAGGTTATTATGAATATTAACCGCAAGAGGCTGAGAAAACGGAGTATAATAGAAAGTATGAGTTCCGCTTTCGGTTTTTGCCTCAGCTCCGTCACAATGAATGCTCACAAAAATATCGGGTTTATACTGCAAACATAATCTTGTTCTGCCGGACAAAGGTAAGCTTGTATCGGCAGTTCTGGTCATAATTACAGAAGCCCCCATATCCTCAAGATACTTTTTCACATAAAAAGCAATATTAAGAGTTACAGATGCTTCGCTGACACTGTTATCCGTCACAGCTGTTCCGACCATTGAAATACCGCCGTGACCGGGATCAAGCATTATAGTCTTACCCGCCACGGAATTGCTGTTTCTTTTGCGGAATTCAACTGTTACTGTCGAATCATTGTTGTGAATTAACTGAAAACCGTAAAAACATCCCGGTTTTTTCAGATGCAGCCTGAGTATAAAAGTATTTTCTTCGGTGGTAAACAATTCATATGAAGAAAATACAGAATCAGAAGAAAAGCTGATTTCACTCAATATTTTCATAGGATTGGAATAATAAAAATTCACATCGACGTAAGATGCACCGAAAGTATCTACGTTAAAAGAGAAATTTCTGTATCCGACTTTATAATCCTGTTTTTCCGGAGAAACAGTTACGGGAGAAAGCCAGTCGGAATCAAATGTAAAACAAGTAAAATCGGACTGTGAATCATCAAAAGATACCAATGAATAATTATTAAGAGGAAGGTTGTATCCGTTGTTAATAAGAACACAATCAACACCGTAAACATTAATACCGCTCTTAAGCTCGTATACAAGATAACCATCAGGAGTTACATCAATCTTTTCAAGATAGTCAATAGTGCCCTTCATAAGCTTAGATGTATCAGGATGATAAGTATCGTAATCATTTGCTTTGCCAATCTGAGATGCGTTTTCAAAATCAACTCTGCATAATACTGATTTACCCAATCCGTTATCCGTGTACGGAGAAATGGCATGTTGCTGCACTTTATCAGATTCAGCAGGCAGAAAATTCTCTGAACCGCTGCAGATTACGTATCCGCAATCAACAGTGAAATACTTACCGTTATTATAGCAGAACAGAGATAATTCAGCTGAATCAAAATCTGCATTATCAAATGAAACATCACACAAATAATATGAATAACCTTCAGGAACAGCAACATCAGAAGGTGCCTCTGACGCTGTCATTGCAAAAACATTTCCCTTAATAACAGCATAAACATATGAACCTGAAGGACACACTGCGTATGAATGCAAAATTCTATCATTATCAAGAACAACACTGTCATAAGGGTAATATGAGGCAATAAGATCAATATTATTCTCTATAACATATGTATACTGTGCACCGTTGCTTTTGAAATCAAAAACATTGACAGACTGTTCAAGCGGCAGACTGACACTGAATTCACCTTCAATATTATCAAGCTTTTTTTCAGAGCAATAAACATTTGCATTCTTTGCAGATGTAGTACCGGTGAATGTAACACAATTTTTGACAGAATCAAGTACCAGTGTATTAACATTCAGCGCATCCTGTCTTGTTTCTGCGACATCATTGAGAAAAATAGACAAATCTCTTGCAAGATACTTTTTATTCTTTAATGCAGACACACTATAGAAACAGCTGCCGTCAAAGGCAGGCGAATCATAAAGAGCTTTAATCTGCTCATTGATCTCATTACTGTCAGACCATTTATCGGAATCAGAAAACACTTTATCTGCACGATGCTCACAATATAAGGGAATATTATAATACTCTGCAAAAGCATTCCACCAGTTAGCAACGGAATAAAAAGGATACAAGCTGTCGCCTGTAGCAAATCCGCAATCTACATAACCGAAATCGCACAGCTTTTCGGAAAATACTCTGTTAGAATAATCATCAGTAAACTGCAGCTGAGAATCAGACAGTATTTCTGCTCCAAATGAGACATCTTTATGCTTGTTTTTAATAAAATCAGACACAAGTTTTACAGTGTCATAAAACTCTGCTTTTCCGAAAAGACTTTCACATGAAAACAAAACACCGTCAAAATCATAATCAGAAAGATATTTATCGAGCTCAGAAGCAGTAAACTTGCTGTTATTGTCAAATAAAACACTTTCGTCCGCAACAAGCACTGTATCACACTTCAATTCTTCGGCATAATACATGACCGTACCAAGAACATCAAAAGCCGCACCGTTACTATCTTTGATACCTTTGTATATTCCTTGTGTATCCGGACGGATAAAAAATGTATCAGGTATAAAATTCCTGAAATAATCAAAATCCTGACTAATTCTATTTATAATACTTTGTGTATCTTCAGGATTATCAAAAGAAAAATCTTTATTGATATCAAGCCATAAAGCTATCATATCAGAAGATAATTTATTATTCCGTTCTCCTGAAGAAGACAATTCAAAACATAGCTCTTCTATTATTTCGTCATTTGATTTAACAACAACGTTTGTATTCACAACATTAACCGGTTTATCTTTATCGGTTATAATAAAATCCGGGAATTCTATCACAGGAATTAATCCTGTAACGGTAAAGCCGAAACATAAAACAGCCGAGGTTAAAATAAGAAATAACACCGGAATTATAATGTTCTTAAACTTATTCATTAACGATGAACTCACTTTCAAATTTAATCTTTATCGTTATTGTCCTTGTCTTTTTTCATTTCAACTATATTTGTTCGCGATTCTATCCTATCATAATACTCCTTGAATCTGATTGAAAAACTGATCAGTTTTTCACAGTCTTTACAGAAAAACATTGCAGAAAAAGACTGATTTACAACCTTCCAGTCACTTATTCGCTTCATAGGCTTTTTGCAAAGAGGACAGTCACATTTCATCTTAGATTTATCAACTTTGGGACTGTTAATATTAGTTATAACCGAAGACTTAAACAACAGTTTCTGATAAAAAGCTGAATCACAGATGACCGCATTATTCAGAAGATGATCTCTTGAAAAACACTTTTTCAGACAACGAAGCCCCAGCAAACTATCTTCAAGAGCTCTGTGAAAACAACACTGAGAAACATCAATTCCCATGTGAACAGCTGCATTAAGAAGACCTATCTGCTGATTTCCCGCAACAGCAATGAATTCCTGACAGTATTTCTGAAGATCAACATACTGCGTAAGAAAAGGAACGGAATTCATTCCGCAAAACATAGAAAAATTATCCACAAGAACACGAATATCAGAATTACCCCAAGACATAAAAACGCAATTCCGTCCGCCGATCCATCTTATGAAATCAGAAACGGCACGCTGAAACGAAACACCGGAACACATGTCTTCATTGGATATATGAGTAAGATTTTTGACTCTGCCGCTGAGCTTTTTTATCAATTGAGACCTGATAATAACTGAAAAAGTGTCGATGACTTCAAGATCCTCATCAACCATAACTGCACCGATTTCCAGTATTTCATTAACAAAACACTTTTTCATTTTGTTATAGGAATTATTCCATTCCAGATCCATAATTACAAAAAACAAAACACTCACCTGCTGATTTAATGTCAAATTAACGCATTTTAATTTATTATATTATATATAATTCGATAATTCAACAAAAAAGTTGAAATAAATAAAATTTAACAAATTACTTGATTATAATTAAAAACTAAAATATACTAAGTTATAACAGATGCAGTATGTGAAATTTCATAATAATTAAAACACTGAGAAAATTTTTGTGTCCTTATTCTCAGTATATCTTGAAATATAAGCTGCACCTCAGAAACAAAAATAATTGTAAATAACAGGAGTAATTATGTTTATCAGACAAGCTGTTAAAGAAGATCTTATAACAATCCTTGAAATCTATGACAATGCACGTCAGTATATGAGAAAAAACGGCAATATGCAACAATGGTCAGGCGGATACCCTTCTGAAGAAGTTCTGACTGAAGACATTAAAAACAATACGTTATATGTTGTAGACTCAGAAACAGAAGGTATTCTTTGTGTGTTTGCTTTTATCCCCGGACCGGATATTACTTACAATAAGATTTACAACGGTTCCTGGCCTGAAAATGAAGATTACTATGTGATACACAGAATTGCAGTCAGCAAGCACCGAAAAGGTATCGCATCATACGTATTTGACTATTGTTCCGAGATCGCAGATGTCGTAAGAATTGACACGCATAAAGACAATATTCCTATGCAGAATTCTTTAAAGAAAAACGGCTTCACTTATTGCGGAATTATTCACCTGCTTAACGGTGATGAAAGACTGGCATACAGAAAAGAAAAAGAGAAAGGAAAAAAATAATATGAAAATCCCTGAGACACTTACCGATTACGCTGTCGAGCTTGAAAACAACATAAAGAAAAAATATCCTCCGCTTGCTCCCCTTGCCCGCAGATGTTACCTAAACACCATCGAAACTACTGTAAAAGAATGTGACAACGGTGACTACTTTGTTATCACAGGCGATATCCCCGCATTATGGCTCAGAGACAGCTCGGCACAGTTGCGTCCTTATGCTGTTCATTGCAAAAAGAGTGCTGAGCTGCGTGAAATTTTCAAAGGAGTAATAAGAAGACACTGCTTCTATGTAAATTTGGATCCGTATTCAAATGCATTCAATGAAATCCGGCATGATGAATCACATAATGATGATACCGATTTTTCCTCTCCTTATGTATGGGAAAGAAAATATGAGGTTGATTCTCTCTGTGCATCAATTTACCTTGTTTCCGATTATTTCAATGTGACTGAAGATAATGAAATTTTCACAGAAGAACTTCATTCGATGCTCATAAACATTCTCAATACTTTTGTTAAAGAACAAAATCATGCAGCAAACTCTTCGTATTATTTTATCAGAACTGATTGTCCTGAAACTGACACGATCCCGAATAACGGCAAGGGAAATCCGACAGGATACACAGGCATGACTTGGTCCGGCTTTCGTCCTTCTGATGACAGATGCAAATATAATTTCCTGATTCCGGCTAATATGATGTGCTATGTTGCAATGAACAAAGCGGCAGAATTGCTTAAGACGGGATATCAGGATTCAAAAAATGCGGAGGCTTGTCTGAGGCTTGCAAATGAAGTAAAAAAAGGAATAGAAGAATTCGGAATCTACGATCACGAAGAATTCGGCAAAATTTATGCTTATGAAACAGACGGTCTTGGCAACTATCTGCTCATGGATGATGCAAACTCCCCAAGTCTGCTTTCAGCACCTTACATCGGATATTGCGCTGTTGACGATGAAATCTATCAGAACACAAGACGCTTTATTTTGTCACATCATAATCCTTTCTATTTTGAAGGAAAAGCAGCGAAAGGCATCGGAAGTCCTCATACAGGAAAAGATAAAATCTGGCATATTGCGTTAATTATGCAGATACTTACATCTACCGATGAAAATGAAAAGAAGGACTGCCTCAGAATGCTGTCTGAAACGCATGCAGGCACTAATTTTATGCACGAATCCTTTAATAAAGATGACGCTTCAGACTTCACAAGAGATTGGTTTGCATGGGCAAATTCCCTATTTGCGCAGATGCTTTCAACATTATAAAATAATAGTATTGAATAAAAATTATAATTTCATTCATTAAAAACTTATAATAACAGACATTATTTTTTTATTGCAATATTTATAATCGGTGTGATATACTTTTAAAGTATTATTAATCCGATCTTTACTGTTAAAGATTGATCTGAAAAATTGGAGTGATATAATCATGAAACAGCTTTATGAAGGCAAAACCAAAAATGTTATGCTTGACGAAGAAACAGGTATAGTTCATCTTTTCTTCAAAGACAGTGCAACAGGCGAAAACGGTGTGTTCGATCCCGGTTCCAACACTGTCGGCGGAAGCGTTGAAGGTAAAGGTAAAGTTGGTCTCGAAGTTTCAAAGTATTTCTTTGAACTTATGGAAAAAAACGGTATTCCTACACATTACCTCGGTTCCGATATTGAAAAGGGACTTATGAAGGTACGTAATCTTACTGTTCCGAGACTTGAATTTATAGTACGTTACTTTACAGCAGGCAGTATGTGTCGCCGTTTTACGCTTGAAGAAGGCATTCCCTTTATACCTCCATACACAGAAGTAACGCTCAAGGATGATGAACAGGGCGATCCCCTTATCAGTGAGCGCATCTGTCTTATGAAAGGCATTCTGAAAGAGGGACAGTATGATGAAGCTCAGAACATCGTACTTAAAGTTGGTGAAGTTCTCAAAGAAGAGCTTGCTTCTATGAATCTTACTCTTATTGACTTCAAAATTGAAGTTGGTTATGATGAAAGCGGTAAAATCTTTGTTGCAGATGAAATTACGCCCGATATCTGGAGAGTTAAAGACACAGAAGGAAACATTCCCAATCAGATAGATTGTGCAAAAATGATTCTTGAAAAAATCAAATAAATTTTCGGGCAGTTAACTTACTGCCCGATTTCTTTAATATGCAAAGATTTGTTCAAATTTTCAACAACTTTGTTTATACCCAAATACACTTTTTTCTCCCAAGATTGCGGGAAAATAAGCAAGTTACTTTTATATAAATCATTACATTCAGAAAGCAGGATTATTCTATGATCAATAAATTTGCGCGATTCAGGTTTCAGCCTTGTTTACCGCTCGGAAAAGACGGAACAAGAGTAACTGCATCAAAGGAACATATTGCTCTTTCAAGAAAGGCAGCATCAGAAGGCATAGTTCTTCTGAAAAATACTGATAACACGCTCCCGCTAAAAAAAGGCGAAAAAATCGCTCTTTTCGGCAAAGCTTCCATTGAATACATAAAAGGCGGCGGCGGCAGCGGGGATGTTCACTGTCCGTATATCAGAAATATTTTTGACGGATTTTCAGAAAAAGAAGACATGGGACTTGTTGATATTTACAAACCCCTTTCCTTCTTCTATAAAGACTATGTTAAATCTGAAAGCGTCAATGTACTTACCGAGGAACAGATCAATGCACGTTGGGACATTGTAAACAATATGGATTTCTGCACCGAACGTGATGATATGACTTACGATACCTTTGCTGCAATGCACGTTAAGGAAGCATTAGTCCCGGACGAACTGATAGTTCAGTCTTCTGAAAATGCTGACACGGCAATCATTACTCTTAGCCGTTTTTCTGCTGAAGGTGTTGACAGAAGACCAATTGAAGGCGACTATTACCTCTCAGAACTCGAAAAAAATCTTATTGACAGATGCTGTGAACTGTTTAATAAAGTTATTATAGTTATAAATTCAGGTGCAGTCATTGACTGCGAATACTTTGCCGATAATAAAAAAATCGGAGCAATCTTAGTGGCATGGCAAGGCGGCATGGAAGGCGGAAGCGCTCTTGCTGATGTAATGTGCGGAAATGTTAATCCATCAGGAAAACTCACGGACACTATTGCCGTATCATATGAAGCATATCCTACTAAAGAAGATTTTTGGGAGTGTTTCGATCACCTTGATTATTCGGATGATATTTATGTCGGTTACAGATATTTTGAAACCATTCCGGGTGCCCGGGAAACGGTAAGATACCCCTTCGGTTTCGGTCTTTCATACACAGATTTCAGTATCAGTGATATTCTCTGTTTCAGACATAAGAATAAGCTTCACACAACGGTTAATGTAAAAAATACCGGCAATTTCGCAGGTAAAGAAGTAATTCAGATTTATTTTTCAGCACCTCAGGGACTTCTCGGCAAACCAAACAAACAGCTTGCTGCATTTTCAAAAACCAAACTATTGCAGCCGGGTGAAACCCAGACGCTTCATTTGACCTTTGATATAAACAGAATGGCGTCATTTGATGACTTGGGAAAAATATGTAAATCTGCCTATATACTGGAAAAAGGTGACTATACATTCCATATAGGTAACAGCATAAGAAATACAGAGCAATCCGAATTTGTATTGACTCTCAGCGAGGATATTGTCACTGAGCAATTGACCAGCCGTTGCAGTCCGCGTAAGCTTGATAAACGTATGCTTGCCGACGGCAGTTTTGAAGAATTGCCTCATTATGAAAATGATTATTTCTACGGAGCTGTTCAAAAAGCTGAAGCAAAAGTTCCTCAGACAATTCAAAAATTTGACGCTGTTACCGAAGGCTTATCTATGGATGACTTTATTTCACAGCTTACGATTGACGAATTGGCTTTCCTTTGCGGCGGACAGCCACCCACGGGTGTTGCAAACACAGGTTGCTTTGGCGGACTTCCCCGCCTTGATATTCCCGCAATACCCACGGCTGACGGTCCTGCAGGCTTAAGGCTTAACACAGAAACAGGCATTCCCACAACAGCCTGGCCTTGTGCTACGCTTCTTGCTTGCACCTGGGATGAACAGCTTATAGAACAGGTCGGAGCCGCAGGCGGTGCAGAACTGAGAGAAAATAATCTCGGCGTGTGGCTTGCACCGGCACTGAATATTCACAGAGATCCACTTTGCGGTCGTAATTTTGAGTACTACTCAGAAGATCCTCTTGTGGCAGGCAAATGCGCTGCTGCCGCTGTAAGAGGCATTCAATCAAACAAGGTGGCTGTTTCAATCAAACATTTTGCATGCAATAATAAGGAAGCAAACAGATTTGCATGTGATTCAAGACTTTCAGAAAGAGCTTTAAGAGAAATATATCTCAAAGGCTTTGAAATTACCGTTAAAGAAGCAGATCCCTGGACTCTGATGTCCTCATATAACCTTATCAACGGACTTCACACAAGTGAAAGCTACGAGCTTCTGACAGAAATACTCAGAAATGAATGGGGCTTCAAGGGAATGGTTGTGACCGATTGGGGTGTTAAAAACCGACCTGTTGTCGAAATACAAGCCGGAAATGATATGAAAATGCATTGCGGATACCCAGAAGAACTTAAAGAGGCGTATGAAAAGGGCGAGCTTACACGTGCAGAACTTGAATTATGTGTAAAAAGGATTCTCGGAATGTTCATAAAGCTTATATAACATAAAAACAATTTGAGCCCCGCAGTTTATTCTGCGGGGCTCTCCGATATAATAAAGAGGATTCCGAAACAAGAATCCTCTTTTAAATATTACTGCATATTCTCTATTTCAGTAATCTGATCAACTCGTCTCTGATGACGGCCGCCTTCAAATTCAGTGTTGATAAACACGTCAACAAGCTCAAGAGCAGCACCGACACCGATAACTCTTGCACCGAGACAAAGTGCATTTGCATCATTATGAAGTCTTGTATATTTGGCGCTGAAATAATCAGAGCAACAGGCAGCTCTGATACCCTTTATTTTGTTAGCCGAAATTGAAATTCCGATACCAGTTCCGCAGCAAAGTATTGCCTTGTCGCATTTTCCCGCAACAACAAGATCACATGCTTTCTTTGCCTGATAAGGATAGTCTACACTGTCTGTGCTGAATGCACCGCAATCTTCAAATTCAATTCCGTTTTCAATAAAATATTCCTTAATTGCCTCTTTAAGAGGAAATCCTGCATGGTCACTGCTTAATGCAATCATAGCTCTAATTCTCCTTTTTGTTTTTTTCTCTCTCAGCCTGAGATAATCTGAGATATACAGGTTGCAACTCTTCAGCTGAAATCATTGTATTATCTTTATTATAGTTTCTGTATGCAGTAATTGCAACACCTGAAGCGCGCTGAAACCTGAAAATTTCAGAAAATTTCACGGCATTAATTCCTTTCTCTGTCAAAAAACGATAAGAAATTTCACTGCCGTCACCTATTAATACAATTATTTTGTCATACTGAAGCAACACATCGGAAAGCTCCTGTAAAGTTAAAGGCTTGTCATCAGCAAGTCTTACTATCCCCTCTTCTGTTTTTGCAAACTGAGCTGTATACACTTGCATGCATCTTGCATCCATTACAGGACAAATAATGCAATCTTCAAGCTCTGCTGCATTTGCCATTGCCTCGAGAGTTGAAACCGGGATACAAGGCTTGTTTTCCGTAAAGCACAACCCCTTTACAGCAGAAACACCGATTCTGATGCCTGTAAATGATCCGGGGCCTGCAGCAACAGCAACAGCATCAATATCACTGAAGCTCAGCATACAGTTTGAAAGCACAGTATCAATAAGGCACATAACAGTCTGAGAATGCGTAAGTCCGGTGTTTACATAAGTCTCTCCTATTAATTTTCCGTCTGAAACAATTGCCGCACCTGCAGAAACTGCAGATGTTTCTATCCCGAGTATTTTCATCAAAAAGCACCTCCGGAAACCTTAATAACTCTGGAATTCTCATTTTCACCGGGGGAAATGTCAACAAAAACAGTATTATCCGGTAATGCATCCCTGATGTTTTCACTCCATTCTATAAAAAGAATGCTGTTATCATCAAGGTAATCGAAAAAACCTGTTGAATACAAATCTTCAAATGAAGTGACTCTGTACATGTCAAAATGATAGATATGCGGATTCCCGCCGTAATCATGTACCAATGCAAATGTGGGCGAACTGACATAAGAGGTGTTTGAAAAAGCGCTTAATGCGCCTCTGACAAAAGCAGTTTTTCCCATTCCCATCCCTCCGGAAAAAGCAATTACGGTACCGGGAAGAATGTCTCGGCAAATCTCATTTGCAATAAGATCAGTATCTTCTTCACAGGAAGAATAAAATATCTTCATATTCATACCATCCTAACAATAAGTTTCTATTGAAAAATAAGTAAATTAAAGTTATAATAAACAGGAATAATAATCGGAGTATATATAAGATGTCAAAATTAATCAAAAACCTTAAAACAGTTTTTAAAGAAACAGATATATTTTTGTTGCTGCTTTGTATCGCAACATCTGTTTTCGGAATAATAATGGTACACAGTGCAACTATGTTCAGTATTGAAGAAGGAAGCATTATTTCGCGAGATACAAGAACGATGATTCTTGCGGTTGCAGTCGGTGTTATAATGGCAATTGCTATTTCATTTATTGACTATCATATTATAACAAAAATGTTTCCTGTCATCGGTATTGTCTGCATAGCACTTATGATTCTGACCCTGCTGTTCGGTGTCGGACCTGAAGAGAGACCTGATGCAAAAACATGGATTGTTCTCGGTTCAACAGGCTTGTATTTCCAGCCCTCTGAATTAGTAAAAATCGGTTTTATAATTACATTCGGGATGCATATTGAATATGTGAGAGATAAATTAAAAAATCTATTCCATCTGCTTCTTCTATGCATTCATGCATTGATACCTGTTGCACTTGTTATTGTCAGCGGCGACCTCGGAAGTGCTCTTGTTTTCATCATAATCTTCATAGTTATGATATTCTGTGCAGGAGTACAGCTCAGGTACTTTGCCATAGGCTTTGCGGCTATATGTGCATCAACGCCGGCTATTTGGTATTTCTTTTTCAGTGAAACACAGAAGGAACGTTTTCTTGGGCTTATTTATCCCGACCGTTATCCCGACGTTATGTATCAGCAGCACCGCGGTATGGAAGCAATTGCTTCAGGCGGCCTTACGGGAAACGGCTTATTCAACGGAGTATACACTCAAAATGAGATAGTTCCCGAAAGTGAAAACGATATGATTTTCACTTGCATCGGTGAAGAACTGGGACTTATTGGCTGCATACTTGCACTTATGATGCTTCTCATAATAATGGTAAGAATTGTTTTTGTCGGAAGGCAATCAAAGAGTGATGCAACCTCGCTTATGTGCTACGGTATGGCTGCAATGATTGCGTCCCAGGTAATAATAAACATAGGAATGTGTCTTGTAATATTCCCTGTAATAGGTATCACACTTCCGTTTTTCAGTGCCGGCGGTTCTTCAAACCTGTGTATATATATTGGAATAGGACTTATTCTCAGTATATACAGATATGATAAAGAAAAGGAAGTTACAAACTACCGACTACACAATATCACAGTATTTTCATAATTTCCTGCCCTTTCAGAAAGAAAGGGCATTTTTATTTTATATTTTTTCAAGACGTGCCATCTTCTGCATAAGCCGCTTTGTGCCAACCGAATCAAAGGCTACTTCAAGCAAGGTATCATTACCCAAAGGCTGCAGACCGATAATAAGACCCTTGCCGAATTTTTTGTGCATAACCAAATCACCTTTTTTCAGAACGGCTTCAGTTCCTTTAGCAGAGGACAATGATTGCTGAGCAATATCAATTTCGGGCAGTTTCACTTTTGCTGACGGCTGAGAAGAATATGCATTTCCATAACTTGTATCCGGTTGCGCAGCATATGAATACCTGCCGCTTGTATTATAGCCGCCCGAGAAACCACCGTATGAAACAGTATCATCAGAAATGTCAATCAGATTATCCGGGATTTCGGATATGAATTTTGACGGAGGATTCATAGATGTGCGTCCGAATTGCATTCTGGACATCGCACGGGAAATGTAAAGTTTTTTCTTTGCACGTGTAATACCCACATATGCAAGACGTCTTTCCTCCTCCATTTCAAAGGGTTCGTATATGGATTGCATAGTCGGGAAAACTCCGTTTTCCATACCTACAAGATAAACATTGGGAAATTCAAGTCCTTTAGCTGAATGTAGAGTCATAAGTGTGACCGTATCAAGCTCCGAATTATAGTTATCTATATCAGACAAAAGAGCTACTTCTTCAAGGAAGCCTTCCAGTGTAGCATAATCACCGTTTTCCTCTTCATATCTTGCAATGGTTGAATATAATTCATCAAGGTTTTCAATTCTCTCGTCTCGCTTTTCATCATTTTCAAGTGAAGTTATGTAACCTGACTCATTCATAACGATTCTGAACAATTCAGCAAGAGAATGCTGCTCACGTGAATTTATGAAGTACTTTATCATCTGAGAGAAGAGCTTCAGCTTTGAAGAGCTTCTTGACAATGCGGTAAATTCATCTGACGATTCCATAACCGAAAATATACTTTCACCAAGCTGTGAAGATATTTCAAAAAGATTATTAATGGTAGTTTCACCGATACCTCTTTTGGGCTCATTGATAATTCTTCTGAGACG
>JAZSNB010000075.1:0-12804 GCA_045536195.1 Acutalibacteraceae bacterium | reverse complement strand
CAAGAGCATAATTTTTGAAATTATCAAAAGCATCAATTGTTTTGAACCTTACATAATAATGCTTAAAGTCAGCTTTAGTATAAAAAACATCATATTGTTCCTGAAGGATATTTAGTATTTTTATTTCTTCTTCGTCTAATGAAATATAAATTTCAGGTTGCTCAAATTTAATATCAGGATTAGATTCCCAGTTAATAGTTATATGATCCGAAAGAACAATTTCGCCCAAGTCTTCTTTTGCTAAATATTTTCTAAGAACATACACAATGTGTAAAACAGGAGCTTTTATCACAGGACTATCATGATTGCATAAATCGTTAATATTTCCTAATATTTCTACACAATGATAATCGCAACACGAACAGAAGAATTTTTTGATACGTGCCGTTATATCTCTGCAGACATATGGAATTTTATGGTTATCTAATATAGTACTTAATTCATCATATAATGCTTTGTCCTTTGGAATATCAAGATTTAAGGCTTCGTATGATTGTCCATTGATATACGAGTTCGATTCATATTTAAATTTTCGAAAACAGTAATCTAACACTATTGACTGAAACAGCAAATTTTGTATAGATTCATCAGCATCATATAATATGTTACAATGATAATTAATATTAAGTTCTTCCAATTTTTCATCAGGTAAGTTTTCAAAAACATATTGTGCTAAAAGTATATCCTGAGTTGCTTGTATTAAAATTGTCTCTTCTTCATCCTCGGAATACCCAGTATCTTCCATAGGATAGATTGAGTCTTTTATGTCTTCAACTTTATGCTTTATTTCACCTTCAAGCAAATATAACTCTGCTAATATTTCATCAATATTAGGTCGAAGTTCTGGATTTTGTATTCTGCATTTCTGTACAATACTATCCAATGGAAATAAAAGTGGATTTTTATCTGCAATTGTTAAAAAATCTTCTCCAGATGGATTCTGTTTGGTAAAAAGCTCATTTATAATTCTTCCAAGAGCATATATATCACATGCAGTGGTCACATCATCAGTTGCCAATTGCTCAGGGGCAGCATAGCGACGATTTCCTAACCAATCCCTTGGTTTGGTTTTTATAGAATCTTCAAAATGTGCAATACCAAAATCGGTCAAAACCAATGTGTTTTCATCATCTATAAGTATATTCTCAGGTTTCAAGTCCCTGTGAATGATACCTTCCCCATGATTGTGAATAAACTGAAGAGCTTCACACAACTGAATAATATAGTCCAACAATACAAATGAATCATTCTCTTCAACAATAACAGAACGAAGATTTTTTGAATAACACTGCATAACACTATACGCTTTGCCTTTTTCTGCAACATAATCAAAAATTTTTATAATATGCTTGTTATCGGCTTCTTTACAAAACTGACATTCTCGTTCAAATCGAGCGAGTTTTTCTTTGTTTGTATCATTTCCGTTACTCAAGAATTTTACAGCATATACGCGAGAATCACCCGTCACTTCAGCTTTCCACACAGTGCCATTTCCGCCGTTATCAATCCATTCCGTAATTGTATAATTATTTGATTCTAACTCTAAAATTGTTCCGACCTGAACTTTCATTTGAATCCCTTTCTTTGAAACATAACAAAATTATTTTATTGATTTATTATATCATATGAACAGGCAGCTTTTCAACGAATTAAAAAAGCCCACTCTGAAAGCGGGCAAAAAAATAATTACTCAGTGTGCTGTTGGTGGAGACGGAGAGGATCGAACTCTTGACCTCTTGAATGCCATTCAAGCGCTCTCCCAGCTGAGCTACGCCCCCATATAAGGGCACACTGAGTAATTTATTTATTAAGTTTTTGGTGGGGTGCGTTTCTGAGTGCCTTGGGCTCCCAGCTGAGCTACGCCCCCATATGGGCGTACATCGAACAATTTATTTATTAAGTTTTTGGTGGGGTGCGTTTCTGAGTGCTTCTCGCTCCCAGCTGAGCTACGCCCCCATAAAAGTGCATACTGAGTAATTTATTTATTAAGTTTTTGGTGGGGTGTGTTTCTGAGTGCTTCTCGCTCCCAGCTGAACTACGCCCCCGGATATTACAGATGAATTATACTAAAGATTCGTGTGTTTGTCAATAATAAATTTCTGTTTATAATAATATTTCTTCTTTAACAAAGCCTGTGCCGGGATACAGCTTGTAGGAACAAACATCTGTGCCGTGGCCGTTTTCGTCTTTGAATTCTTCTGAAAACAGAAAGCATCCGTTACCGAGAGAAATCATCCCGGTAGAGCCGAAGGTAAAATTACAGCCGCTGATATTTCCGCGTTTTCTGAAAAAATCAAATCGCTTGAGAGGGAGGGTTCTGCCCGTTTCTTTTGTTCTTTTTATCTTGCATTCTGTTGCATTTCCTTTTATATCTATTGCAAACATAGAATAATTAGGAAAGCGCATCTTTTTACCCTTGTAAACTGCGGCAAAAAGACAATCGTTTTCTTTGTCATATTCAAGATTCTGAATACCGTAGGTTGTGTTTCCGGTATAAACAAAATACTTGCCGCTGATTTTTTCGGGACCGCTTCGGTGCAGTTCATTCTGATTAATAGCCTTGGCATAACTGCAGAAATCTTTCATATCATATCTGAGAAGAATCTGATAATCATTATCTTTTCTTTTAGTGTCGCCGTAGATGCCGTATGCTACATAAAGGCAATTCCCCTCTTTTTCACCGGGAGCAGGAGCGAATGTAATCCCGTCAATTCCGCTGCATCCGTATTTATGCCCTTCATAAGAATAATCACTTACCGCCTCTTTAAGATAAACTGCTTTCATTATATTATCATTCCCGGCATCCATATCCGTACAGGTTATTTTATCGGCATCAAAAGCTGCGATATAAAAGCTGTCATGAAATACTGCATCGGAATTAACAGAGCTGAGAATTCCCTTGCCGATACTGTCGTTTTTGTATTCAAGAGAGGCATATACCATACCGTCTTCATTATTAAACGCAAGACAGCCGAGATGACCGATAATTCCTTTTACACTCCCGATGATATTCCCCTGCAGATCAGTTTTTATAAGACAGGTGGTAAAAGAAAAATACATATATTCTCTTTTTTTATCGATAGCGATTCCCTGACAATGGCAGTCGGAAAAGCCTTTGATTTTAAGACGGGAAAAAGCGTTCATATGTAACCTCAATCAACAGATATTTCTCTGAGGGTGTCAACATCTGTTGCTATCTGAATTTTACCGTTTATAAGACCTTCAAAATCCGTATGGATGTGACCTGTCAGCAGAGCTTTTATTTCATCACAGCTGATAATATAATCAAATGCCTCGGCAGTGATTGAATCTTCCTTTTGTTGCTCGTATCTGTCTGATGAATAATCCTTCATAAGCTCTTCAGGAACAGACATCAGATAAGCAGGAACTGACTTTCCGTTTCTTGAAAAATCATAGAATTCCCGTGTAAATAAAGGAGTATGCATACAAAGAATAACGGGAAATCCTCTGCTGCACTCTGCTTTCAGGAAGTCAAGCTGTTCTTTGTCAAAAAGATAATATGAATTATCTATAGCTACAAACAGCACACCATTGATCTCTCTTGATGAAAACCTGATATTGTTCTTAAAAGCGGACTGTACCTTTGAAAGACTCTTATTTCTGTATTCGGCATCTTCTTTTGCTTCGCCTACATAAAGGCTGAATTCGTGATTACCCGCAGCCATAAAGCAATCTACACTGTCTGTGAACTCCTTTGCTTTGTCAATATTAAGCTCCGAAACAAAATCAATAAGATCACCCGTGTACACTATTGTTCTCTTTTCCTTAGTCGCTATATCGCGTATGAACTGAAGATTCTCAAATGCCCCGGGGAAACTGTCTTTTCTGCGTGATGCCAATTCAAGCTTTCTGTCATCATCACGGCTGTCAGCAAAAGTTAAGTGAGTATCGCTGGCATGAAGAACGGTAAAAGGCTTCTCAATACCGATATGAATATTGTTTTTCAGTATTCTCATAATTCTGCCTTCCTTCTGTTAAATATCAGATTAGAGAGAAACAGCGCGGTAATTCCCGATACAAGCTTTGCAATTATCATCGGGAAAATATAATTTTCATTAAAAGAAACAGTAAATGCAAGATGGTCTACAAAAGTAAAAGAAGCACCTACAGAAAAAGCAGCATTAAGCACAATTCCTTTTTTATCCATTTTATCCATCATTTCATATGTAGGAACGGATGTGCCTATTGTGGTAAGAAAGCCGAAAGCCGATGTTTCATTGACGCCAAGCCTATTCCCCAGCCTTCTCAGAGCGGGAGTAAGCACCTTTTTGAGAACGTGAAACAAAGGAAGAGCACCTGCCATAATGCACATTATGTTAATAATAATATCCATTGCATTATTAAGATTATCCATATACGGAACAAGAGCCTTTCCGGTGAGATATTCAATTATGCCGAAGATAAGCCCTGCGGTAACAACTGCTTTAATAAAAAAAGCCAGGACAGAAAAAATCTTTATGGTTATTTTTTCAAATTTTAATATTCCCACAGCAATAATAACTACCAGAATAAGAAGCGGAATAAGATTTATAAGAAGACTGAAAAAAGGTATTCCGCAGATAAGACCGCCTGCAACAAGCCCGACAGGAATAGTTATCATGCCGCAGAGAATACCGAAGAATATGTCACTGTGGTTTTCCTTTTTTGTAACCTGAATAGAAAACGGAATGGTAAATGATACTGTGGCACCCATCATTGATGCCAGAACAAGACCGTTAAAATAACCTAAATTTTCATCTGAAGCAAGGTCCTTCGCAAGATGGGCTCCTCCCATATCATTTGCAAGTATCAAAGACGGAATAACAGAAAAATCAAAAAAATCGGGAAAATACGAAGATATCCCCTGAAGCAAATAAGAAATTGACGGAGCAAGAATCAGAATTCCTGCCATTGACAGAGCTAACGGCGCAATCATTGAAATTGACTTTTCAAATTCCTCACCGAGACCTGTTTTATTTCCTGCAATTCTGTCTATTGCGGCAATCACTGCGACCGCTATCATAACATAAGTAAAAATTTCCATAATAAACCTCTTGATATTTATGTAAATATTTTAACATATAGATTATGAAAGTCAACAGAAAAACAAACAGGACAGAATCCTCAGAAACTGCCCTGCAAGTAATAGTAATATTTTATTCTGTCTTAGAAATTGCTTTATAGAAATGCACAATGTTGATATCTTCTTCCATATCAAGACCGTGAGATCCGCAGTCTCCGTCTATTTCATGGCAGCCGTGATCCATTGCAAAGCCGATAAGTGTGTTATGCCTCTTCCAGTTTTCGCATATAAGCTCGTAAAACATACCAAAGGTACGTGAATTTGCTCTAAGCTCTGCTAATGCTTCTTTACTCTCAGGACCAAACTTATGCATTGTTGAATCAAAATTGCCGTTATATACTGCGATAAAGTCATATTTATCTTCAATTATCAGCTGCGCCGCTTTTGCATTTACCTTTTCAACGGAATCATAAATATAATAATCCATATTTCGGTCAAGAAAAATTTTTGACATACTGTCGTTCTCAGTTGAAACAATTGCAGGCTTTTTTCCGCTTCTGATAAGAGAGTCAAATATGGTATCCGTTGTGAGCACAGGCTTTGTATACTTTCTTATTCCGTGAACTTCAGGCTGAGTGCCGGTATACATAGTGGCAAAGCATACAGGAGTGACCGACGGCATTACCGTTTCAAGAGGTACTTTGATATCTGTTCTCGTTACAGTTTCCGATAATAAAGACGGATATTTTTCATAAACCCATTGAGCAATTGCATCGGGATTATACATAAAAACTCTGTCCGCTTTTTCGTGAAAAAGCTTTTCATCAATGTATTCACAAAGTAAAGGATTTGCCGCGGCAGAATAAGCAGGCGGTGCTATCCCCATTGCATATGAAAGAGCCCCGGCTATCGTATCAAGAGATTTTGCATTATTCATAATACACCTCAGACAGAAAATGGTTTGATTATTTAAGAATCTGCATTTTCAAGAAGCTTGTAAGCTGCCATAGAAACCTTTGCCGCATCTGCATTATAAAGCGGATATGCATGCGCATCTGTCAAAGGCTCATAGTTTGCCATATAAGTAAGAGCAGACTCTGTATCATTCATAACAACAGCAGCATAAACGTTTGACCCCCAATAGAAATTATCGGGAATATCAAAGCTTTCCCAGTTATATTTGCTGCAGAATTTATCATAAAGCAGCTGTGCCCTTTCACAATCTGAGGGAATTACACCGTGAATTACGGGGAATAACTGTGCTGCAGCGCAGGGATAGTATTCATCCCAGGAGAATTCAAAGGCGGCTGAACCGTCATTAAAGATTCCTGCTTCATAATGACCTGCTTCACTGTTCCAGAGTGCAGATTCTATGGTCTGACCGATCCAATCCTTTGCATACCGGCATTTTGCAAGCATCAGATTATAATCAGAGCTTTCTTTACAGATAACCTCTCTGAAAAGATTAAATGCAGAAATAACACCTTCATACACTTCACAGTTATCCATAAGATACTTTACCTTGTAGTCAGGCTTTGCATATGTAAGTCCCATATTGAGTGTTGCAAAAATAACATCGGTAATTCTTGCAATATCCGTACTGTTGGCAAGAATAAACTCAGTGTCACCGGTTTTCTGATAATATTTATCAAGCACCATAAGAAATGTTGCTGCATAAGAATCGGTTGAATCGTAGGAATTTTTACCGTCTTTTACCGCAATTTCTTCCTTGACTACCTTTGTGCCTTCAAGTGTAAGATTATAATCATAAATTGTTCCGTCGATCCTGTTATGGTCATCTTCTGCAGAATTAAGATGAGAAAAATGCCATTCCATATATGCCTTGACATTATCTGAATATTCCTCTGCTTTATCAAGAAGAGCCAAAGCAGCGAAATCAGCAAAATACGGATTCACAGTAACAACACCGTCTTTAGCAGCAGTCATAGGAATTGCTCCGTTTTCAAGCTGCAAAGATGCAAGCCAGGCCGTTTCACTTTCAACTATATCAGTGAGAAGCTCAATGTCTTCTGCCGAAAGCACTGTGCTTGTATCTGCCCCGGTCGGAAGAAGGTCAGAAGCAACAGGTGAAAAACCATTAAAAAAGGTCGCAATCATCATAAATAAAATCATTATAAAAGAAATAACGCTCTGCATAAAAAAGTACTCCTTCTGATAATTTTTATATATATAATACATCATAATATAAACAATTGCAATTGTTTTGAGTAATATAAGATTTATTAATAACAAATTTAAGATTGCAATGATTTTTAATTATAAATATGCCTTTATCGGAGCAAGAAAGCTCTGACGAAAAAAAATAACTGCCCTCTGAAGTGTGAGAGCAGTAAAACATTCAATCTGTTGAATCGGAATATAATTTTTGCTTATATTCCTATAATTCTTCTTATTTCTTTTGCATTCACATCATTAAGACTGCAATTTTCAGAAACGGCTATATATGCCGCAACACCTGCAGCCTCACCGATTCCTATACATATAGGCATAACCCTGAAGTTTGAATGAGCCATATGTGTGCCCGAAATATTTCTGCCGCAAAGCAAAAGATTTTCTTTAATTTCAGGCAACAGACAGCGGTAAGGAATTGTATAACCTTTATCCTGACTGAAATGCTTTTGCACACCTGTTTTATCAAGGCCTGCTCCCGTGATATTATGCACGTCAAAGTTAAAATAAGCATCCTTTACAACATAATCATCAAAAACCTTCGCTTCAAGAATATCCTTTTCTGTAAGAGTATATCTGCCCTTGAAATGTCTTGTTTCTCTGATTCCGATAAGCGACGCCGAGCTGATAATATAACAATTCTCATAACCGGGAACAAACCTGCGCAGATATCTGACTATATCATCCATCTGTCTTCTGCAGGTAAGCGTTGCCCTTGTCAGGTCATCTGCATTTGTCCCGTCAACATCAATTGCATTTGTCATATTGCATGTCACAACACCCGGGAGTGTTGATTCATAAGTGAGAATATGCCCTGCCGGATAGGGTATGTGTTCTTTAGCAAGTGCCTGAAGCTCACCGTCCGGAGTTTCATAGGTTGATTCAAATGAGCCTAAAAAAACAGCACGTTCATAGTCAACACCTCCGACCTTGAACATAAGTGTTGCCGGCTGCATTTTATTATCACGTTCTCTGCCGAGAACAAATCCGGCACCTGCTCTTGCGGCAATATCACCGTCTCCTGTTGCATCAACAGTGATTTTTGCATAAATATCAGTTTTTCCCGATTTATTGATAACAGTTGCTCCGAGGATTTTATCACCGTCACAGATTGCATCCTCTGCAAAAGTATAAAGCATAACCTTGCAGCCAACTTCACAAAGCATTTCAAGATAGAGTGTTTTCAGCTTTTCAGGGTCTATAAGAGCGGTGATTCTGTTTTTGAATTCACCTTCATTATTTTCGGCTGTTCTTTTCAGAATTTCATAATACAACGGACTTGCTGAGCTGCCTGTCCAATGGCTCATAAGACCCGATGTTGAAATACCGCCCACATCTCCGCTTTGTTCAACCAGAACTACCTTTGCACCGTTTTTTGCAGCACTGTATGCCGCCGCAAACCCGGCAGGACCGCTTCCGAGAACAAGAACATCAGTATACAATTCAAATCTGTCAATCATATTTACTCCTCGTTTTGTAAACATTGGTTTTAACATACAAAAATTAATCTGTATTTACAATACACCAAACATTTTAAGAATCATAAATAATGCGATAAAAAAAGTAAAAACCAGCAACAGCATAAACGGGGACTTAAGCTTCTTTTCCTTAATCTGCACTATTGCCATAGCTATACAAGAAATAAGAACTGAAAACGAACAAATCAGAATAATCATTCTCATTAAAAACTACCTCCAGATAAACATTAACTACCGATACATGCATAGCTATATAACGCTATTGCGACAGATATTAATTTATCCCTTTGACCTACTTCACAGCCATAATAACTGTTTTCTAATCGGGATTCAGAATAATCCGTTATTGTACTTTTTCTGTACTGCAACAATGCATCCTATGCCGATTATCAAACCTATTATAAGTATAGCAACAGAAAGAATAGCCAGTTTTTCAAACAGTCCCATAATACCGCTGAGAAGCATTACGGCTGCAATAACAAGCATTGCTTTTCCAAAAGCTTTTCCGTAGGCTGATTTGTCTGTGACTTTTGTTTGGTGATAATCGTGAATTAAATCCGTTTTGCCATTGTAAATTGCAATACCCAGTACCGTAAACAGGGCTGCAGCCGGAAACATAAAAACAGAATATAATGACATACAAACAACCCTCCAAAAACTTATTTCACGAACTGATTATATCACACTTAGTCTGAAATTACAATCGGAAGCAGATGAAACAGATAAACGGAGCTGTGCCATTGCGGATGCAAGCACAAAAAAAGACGTCCTTCGGCTGCTTGCTTATATTTATCGGCAGCACTACCCTATCCTGAACCATAGTCCGTTGGTTTACAAATAGTATGTTTTGAAGCTGAAAGATATCTGTTGCTACATTACAAGCAATCGAATTCGTATTGAATTTTCAGATGAAATCGTGTATAATGAAAAAAAAACATTCCTTATCTGCTCAATACAATAAGCGGATAAGAGCAGGATGAATTATATGGAATTTCAAACCTATTTCCCCATATGGAATAAATTAAACTCTGTTCACCGGGAACAGATTCTCGGTACGCTTATCACACGCACGGTAAAAAAAGGAACTGTGATCCATAACGGCAGTAATGATTGCACGGGACTTTTACTGATAAAGTCAGGTCAGCTTCGTGCCTACATACTTTCTGATGAGGGACGGGAAATTACTATTTACCGTCTGTTTGATCGGGATATGTGTCTGTTTTCTGCATCCTGTATGATGCGCTCCGTTCAGTTTGACATCACCATTGAGGCAGAAAAGGACACTGACCTTTGGGTTATTCCTGCAGAGGTATATCAAAATATTATGGCTGAGTCCGCACCCGCGGCAAATTACACAAACGAGTTGATGGCTACAAGATTTTCCGACGTTATGTGGCTTATTGAACAAATCATGTGGAAAAGTCTTGATAAGCGCGTTGCGACCTTTCTTCTGGAAGAATCTGCCATTGAAGACAGCGATACTCTGAAAATTACACATGAAGCAGTAGCCAACCACCTTGGTTCTCACCGTGAGGTCATCACCCGGATGCTGAAATATTTTCAGAACGAAGAAATGGTCAGGCTCTCACGCGGCACTATTGAACTTACAGACAAACCCAAGCTAAAAGAATTAAGTGAAAAGTAAACGATGTCCGCCGATGCAAAGCGCACGGCGGACATCTTGTATACCTGTCTCATTCAATTCCTGTCTGTTTATAGCCGGCATCCTGAGCAATTATTTTTCAGAAGATTTACATTCGTTTCGTTCACACGTAAGCTTACACACCGCTCTTTCGCTTTCTGAAAGAGCGGTACTTGTTTAACTATCCATTCCGCAGGCTGTGGCACGTTCGATCAATACTCGGTCGTTAGTTACTGCATCGTAAAACCGGAAACCTCCGGCAAAATTATACGCTGTATAACCGTTTCCCTCCAAAATACGGCTTGCAATGTAACTGCGAAGACCGCTTTGGCAGATTACGTATACAGGCTTTCCTTTTTCCACCTCGTCAAGCCGTTCCCGAAGCTCATCAACAGGGATATTCCGAAAGTCCTCAATATGACCTTGCGTGTACTCACCAACAGTTCTTGTATCAAGCAGAGTTACACTTCCGTCACAGGGCAGTTTGTCTGCATCCTCAAGATGCCATTGCTTGAGCACGCCCTTTGCAATGTTATCAATCATAAATCCTGCCATATTCACAGGATCCTTAGCAGAGGAATAAGGCGGCGCATACGCAAGGTCAAGATCCTTCAGGGCGGTTGCCTTCAACCCTGCACGAATGGCAGCAGCAAGCACGTCAATACGCTTGTCTACCCCATCATATCCGACGATCTGTGCGCCAAGCAAACGGTAGGTGCCTTTTTCAAAAACCACCTTCATGGTCATAACTTTTCCGCCGGGATAATAACCTGCGTGGCTCATAGGCGAAAGGATTACCGATTCCGCGTCAAGTCCTGCCGTCCTTGCGCTTCTTTCATTGATGCCGGTGAGGGCCGCCGTCATATCAAAAACCTTGATAACCGAGCTGCCCTGAGAGCCTTTGTATCGGCTGTCAAGTCCGCAGATGTTATCCGCAATAATACGTCCCTGTTTGTTGGCAGGTCCGGCAAGGGAAATCAGAGTATCTTCATTCGTAACAAAGTTTTTCACCTGTACCGCATCACCTGCAGCATAAATATCGGGCACCGAGGTTTCCATACGGTCATTGACAACGATACTTCCTTTGATACCGAGTTCAAGTCCTGCTTCTTTTGCAAGAGCCGTATCGGGCGTAACACCGATAGCAAGCACCACCATATCGGCATAAAGCGGGACATCATCCTTCAAAAGCACTTTAACGCCACCGTTTTTTTCCTCAACGCCCTCCACCGCACGGCCAAGCACAAGCTTTACACCGTGCTTTCTCATCTCGTTATGAATAAACGCTGCCATATCCGCGTCAAAGGGGCTCATCAGCTGCTTTGCATATTCAACGACAGTAACGTCCATTCCAAGCTCCCGCAGGTTTTCCGCAAGCTCAAGACCGATAAAGCCGCCACCCGCCAGCACTGCTGATTTAGGTTGATTCTGATTGATATATTCCTTGATCCGAAAAGTATCCTCCACGGTACGAAGTTTAAATACCTTATCAAGGTCTGCCCCGGAAAAACGAGGCTGAGTCGGCTTTGCTCCGGGAGAAAGAATGAGTTTATCATAGCTTTCATCAAATTCTTCCCCTGTTATCAAATTTTTAACCGATACCGTCTTTTTTTCAGGATGGATTGATATAACCTCGTGATGTACTCTCATATCCACCCTAAAGCGGGAGTAAAAGCTTTCGGGTGTCTGCAGGGTAAGTTCCTCAGCATCGGTGATAACATCCCCGACATAGTACGGAAGTCCGCAGTTCGCGTAGGAAATATATCCCGAACGCTCAAACACAACGATCTGCGCCTTTTCATCAAGCCTTCTGATACGTGCGGCAGCAGTTGCTCCGCCTGCCACGCCGCCTACAATCACAACCTTCATAATTACCGTTCCACCTTTCCTCGATAAGAAGATATACCACCGATGTTATTGACCTTAGTATATCCCATCCGGCTTAGTGCCTCAGCAGCCTGACGGCTTCTTGCACCGGTATAACAATAGACAAATAATTCTGTATCTTTATTTTCCGCGACAGTTCTTACTTTGTCAAGCGTTTGTAACGGAACATTCTTACTTTCAGGAATATGCCCTTCGCTATATTCTTGTGGAGTGCGTACGTCAAGCAGTACGGCACCTGTAGTATTTTTATAATCGTTTACACCCTGATTAACATCGTGTTGCCTTAAAAAATCAAAGAATCCCATTTTATCATCTCCTTACAGCATACCGAGGATTGCTTCCTTCGGTCTTGCTCCCATTGCCTGATTTACGATTTTCCCTTTTTCAATTACCACCAGTGTCGGAATGCTCACAATGCCGAACTTACCTGCCAGCTCCGCTTCTTCATCTACATTGACCTTTCCGACCGTGATATCGGGGCGCTCATCGGCTATTTCTTCCACAATCGGTGCTACCATACGACATGGACCGCACCAAGGAGCCCAAAAGTCCAGAAGGACTTTTCTTTCGGAATTTAATACTTC
>JAZSNB010000117.1:0-6864 GCA_045536195.1 Acutalibacteraceae bacterium | reverse complement strand
AAATCATAATATTTTGTTTTTGCCGCCTCTTTATCCTGTAGGGGACGACGCCCTCGGCGTCCCGTTTTGCCACGAAAATAAATATGTTTGTATCGCTTATAAATATCCTCAAATCAGCCTCTTTTTTATTCTGTTACAGGTAATCTTTATTGTGATACAGGTGCTTCGCACGTTCCTATTTCGGGACGCCGGGGGCGTCGTCCCCTACAGGATAAGAAGACTACAAACATTAGAAATACTGATTTTTATGTAGCCGGCACATCGATAAATTATGATTTGTTAGCGTATGTATAATAAAAATAACGGGGATGAACCCCGTTATTTTTTATTCCCACATTATGGGACGCTGTATGAAATTGATCTGATCCTTTTCGGGAAGCTCTGAGAATGAGGAAACCTTGTTTATACCGTGCTTTTTATACATATCATAAAGCCATTCCTGCTCTTTCATTCTCATGGGATTGAGGAAGAAATATTCGAGCTGCATCTGATTTGCCTTGAAAAATTCCCAGCTTAAGTTGGCTATTTCAACATTTGCCTTCTGCTTTTCATCTCCGCCGGCTTTAAGAGCCTTTGCCCAGAGGATATCCAGCTGTGCCATTGTGTGAACGGGATAATAGCCTGACTGATAGTGCCAGTCAAAATCAAAGGCATGAGCGGTAGCTTTTATCTGTGCCGTCTGGATATCAAGAATTTCCTTGATATAGGGAGCCGCCTCTTCACCGTAGTATGCTTTAATGAAATCCTTCATATGATATTCTACATCGGCATTCACATCCCATTGCAGCTTACAGAGAAGATAGTTTCTCAGTTCATTGAAGGCTGCAGAGTGCCCGTCACCGCAGTTATAGATATATCCGGTAATTCCGATATCGTGCATATACTTCATTGTTTCCTGCATATACTCAAAGTTTGAGAAAAACTGCTGTGAGAACAAAAAGTTAATTGTATAGTCATAGATATATGTTCTGTCAGCAATCTCTGTCCACACCTTGAAATCCTCTGCTATCTGAGGATATCTTTCACCGTATAGATTTTCAATGCTGTCGTCACCGTCCTGAGCACCGCATTCAAGAAGTGAATGGCTGCGGCAGGCTTTATGAAGTCCGCAAAGCACGGGAGCAACATTGGGACGGCATCGAAGAGTACCGTCCGTCGGAGGACGGTCTGTTTCGTTATATGCATAGAAAGTGAAGGTATAATCGGGGAATTCGGGGCCTAAAATATCGGCAAGCTTATTTGTAAAAATAAGTGTGGGAGCAGATACGGCACCGTGTTTTTCATAGAGGGCTTCACAATTTTCACAATGGCAGTAGTTTATATTATCATCCTGACCTATGTGAATAAACTTAGCACCGTTTGTGGCATTCAGCATTATTTCACGGCAGTTTTCTGCAACAAGCTGAAGAACATCCGGATTTGTCATACACACGTGATCGGTATGGCGGTTTCCGTTTTCATCCATTGCGAAATATTCGGGATGCTCGCTGAAGAGAGATTTCGGCACGAGAGTAATAAGAGAAGCGTCCCACAAGGAATATGTAAGCGTGCCGCCGTAGGCTGTGGCATTCTTGTGGAAAGAAACATTCATTTTTGTTCTTGCACGGTAAGCTTCATTTGTACCCATTGTGTCATTACGTCTTACGGCAAATGAGGGCTCAACTATTCTGTTAAGCTCCTTATCAAAGGCAATAGTGTCGTTTTCGGGCACTTTTTCAAGAGTGGGGGTGAACCAGCGCACCCCGAGATATTCCTCAAGGAAGGTATACACACCGTAAAGAGTGCCGCGGCTGTCTTCTCCGCGGATGATAAGATTATTTCCGTCGGAATAAAGCAGAAAACCGTCTTCCTTAAGAGAAGAATAGTCTGCACCTGTTTTTTCCGATGCCTTCGTTTCACCTATGTAAACAGCTTTTTTCCCCTGAGGTACATTGCCTTCGGAAAGAATATCAAGATGAACACCCGAAATTTTCTCAATATATGTCTGAAGCTCTGTTGCTGCGGTAAAAATACATTCATCTGCACCGTCAGCAACGGCAATAACATAGTCACTTTCTCCGTCATCTACGATATAAACAGGCGAAGATACTTCGGGAGAAGTATATTTATCTCCTCCGTAGTTTATCTGCGTGTTTACGGGGATTACTCCCACAGAGCAAAGAAAAACCTGCATAAATGCAAGAAAAATACTGAAAATCTGCATAAACAATCTCTCCTCTTTTCTTTTATTTTATTTATATAGTAGCATCCGTAGCCTTTATTGTCAATTTATTTATATGTTGTTCATCTCTGTTCCCGGAGTTAAAAAGCACAAAAAAAAGACGGCTTTTTAGCCGCCGTTTTATTATGTATTCGTTTTACGCAATTGTTTCTGAAGCAAATTCTTCTTCGCAAGAGCAGGATACATAATTTTCTTCATCTGTTGTGTTCTGCTTTTTGTTGATGAACTTAGTTACAACTACATAAATACCTGCTATTGCAGCGGCAATAGCTATAACGATAGCAACTATCTTAAGAGCCTTTTTCATAATATTACCGTCCTTTCAAAATTGGGATAAACGGTTTAACACGGTCCGTTTATCCGTGTGTTTTTCGGAGCAACTCCGTGGGTTAACGGAAGTGCCTGCAATAAACTGAGGCACTTACGCCTTGTTGAGCTTTGTTACAAGAGCAGACTTTTTACGTGCTGCATTATTCTTATGAATAAGACCCTTAGCAGCAGCCTGGTCAATCTTCTTTACAGCAAAAGCAACAGCGGCAGCTTTATCTGCAGCATTTGTATCAATAGCAACGTTTGCCTTTTTGATAGCAGTTTTGAGTGCAGAGTTAGCGGATTTGTTTCTTGCAGCCTTTGTCTTGTTAACAAGAACACGCTTCTTTGCGGATTTGATATTGGGCATTGGTATTACACCTCCTTCTCCTTATACAGTTTATTATAATATCACTAAACAAAAAGAAAATCAACTGTTTTTTCGATATTTTTATTATTTGTATATTAATTTATAAAACAGCCAAAAATATTCACGGTGATAATATGAATATACGAACAGATCTTGCCCTTGAAAGACACGAAATGCACCCTTCGGAAAGTCCGGGCTCGGTTGAAATAAGAGAATATAAAAACAGCGACTGCAAAGCTACGGTTATTGACATTTCAGATGAAAAAGGAAGCAAAAGCCTCGGTAAGCCCATAGGAAAATATATAACCATAGAAGCAGACACCTTTCCCGATTCAGCCTCAGTTTCGGACGGACGGCTTGAAATGCTTTCTGAAATGCTAAAAAAGCTGATTCCCGAAAAAGGGACTGTTCTTATTGCGGGTCTCGGCAACACAGACATAACTCCCGATGCAATAGGCCCCTTATGTGCTGAAAAAATTCTTGCAACGAGGCATATTGACGAAGATACAAAAAATAAGCTTATGCTCCCCCGCCTTCGTGAGGTTGCCGTGATAAGCCCCGGTGTTACGGGCAAAACGGGAATTGAAACAGTAGAGATAATAGCAGGAATAAAAGAAAAAATCAAGCCTTCTGTAATAATTGTTATTGATGCACTTGCAGCAAGAAGCATAAAAAGACTCGGCAAAACCATACAGCTGTGTAACACCGGAATAGAACCGGGCTCGGGTGTTATGAACAGAAGACGGGCGATTAATGAAGAAACCATGGGAATTCCCGTAATTGCCGCCGGTATTCCCACCGTTGTTGATGCGGCTACACTTTGCTATGACCTTACGGGACAAAGCGTCAAAGAAGATGAATATTCCTCTATGATGGTAACTCCGAAAAACACTGATGCATTGATATCATCGGGAGCAACGCTTCTTGCCCTTGCCATAAATTCGGTGCTTCAGCCCTCTCTTACACAAGAAGAAATAATATCTCTTACAATGCCATAAAAACGGTTTTTCTTTCATATCATTAATTGAGGTGAAAGAAAAATGGAAACTCACGGAAACAGCTTTGACAGGCTGTGGTATATACGTATAATTTCAGCTGCAGTGCTGCTTGCACTGACACTGTCGGCGGTGCTTACCCGTCCGTTTACCTTAAAGGAAGATACAGACATCAGCGGGATAATAAACATCTCTCACATTGAAAGCGGGCAAACACAAAAAGCTGCCGAAGAACCGTCAACCGATGAAATTGTTTCTAAGGAAGAAAATCCTTATGAAACGCAGGAAGCAGTATCGGAGAAAAGTGTTTCCCGGTCCTTTGAAACACCCGACGACATACTGAAAAGCGAAGAAAAATATCTTGCCGCATTCTCGGACAAAGAAGCCGACGGGAAGGTGACGGAGGTATTTTTCCGCACCTCGGGAGCGACATACACATCAGATACACTTGCAGTAAAAAATACAACAACAAAATCTCCCGATTATGAAAAGCTTCTGAAAGAAGGACCCGAGCTTAATATTGAAGATAAGAGCGAGCCTGTTGTGCTTATTTATCACACTCACACAACAGAAAGCTATCTTCTTTCAGATAACGGTGTTTTTTATTCGGAATATAAAACAAGAAGTACCGATCCGAAGCTCAATATGGTGCGTGTAGGCGATGAAATATGCCGTGTCCTTGAAGAAAACGGCATAGGCTTTATTCACGATACGGATATATATGACGAAAGCTATGAAGGAGCATACTCCCGTTCAAGAGTTAAAACAGAGGAATACCTGAAAAAATACCCTTCCGTTCAGATTGCAATAGATGTCCACAGAGATGCAATTTATTATTCCGATACTCAAAGAGCAAAGCCCACTGCTGAAATAGACGGCAGAAAGGCAGCACAGCTTATGATAATATCGGGAGCGGAAGAAGGCTATATCACTGATTATGAAAACTGGGAAAACAACCTGAGATTTTCTCTTTGCTTTCAGAAAACCGCAGAAGAGCTTTATCCCGGAATAATGAAGCCATTATATTTTTGTCCGAGGAAATACAATATGGACCTTCTCCCCTCATCTTTTCTCCTTGAGGTGGGCACGGATGCGAATACCCTTGAAGAGGCTGTATATTCGGGATATCTCACGGGAAAAATACTCACAGAAATTATAAAGGAATACGAGAAATGAAAAACAGCATAAATAAAAACATAAAAACAGTGCTAATCCGCTTTTTTATATGTGTATTTTCGGTTCTGCTGTCAGCCGCCTTTATATGCTCAATTGAATTAATCGGCTCAAGATCGCAGTTCAGTATGACCGGAAAGCCTTACGAAACGGTTTCCTTTCAGGAGCTGGGAGACTATTTACGGGACGCATTTAAAAGCATCACAATATAACAATCTGAAATAACAGTTGTATATTCTTTTTTCCTGTGTTAAAATGGTTGTATTAAAACACAAAGGAGAAACGATATGTTACCTATAGGACTTCAGTTATATTCCGTAAGAAACGAAATGGAAAAGGATTTTGAGGGCACAATAAAAAAGGTTGCAGAAATGGGCTATGAGGGTGTTGAATTTGCAGGTCTTTTCGGCAAAACAGCAGCTGAAATAAAGGAAATACTCGCAAAGTATTCTCTCACAGCAGTATCCGCACACGTGCCTCTTGCAGAAATGCTTGAGGATATGGATAAGGTTATTGAAACATATAAGGAAATCGGCTGTAAATACATCGCTATTCCCTATGTTGACGAAAAATACCGTCCCGGCACACCTGATTATCCCGAAACTCTTAAAAAGATTGAGGCTCTCGGAAAGAAAGCTTCACAGGCAGGTCTTACTCTTCTTTATCATAACCACGATTTTGAATTTGTTAAAATCGACGGTGTGTACGGCCTTGATGTTATGTATTCCACTGTTCCTGCCGACTGTCTTCAGACAGAGCTTGATACCTGCTGGGTAAACGTGGGCGGAGAAGAGCCTGCACCATATATATTGAAATATAAGGGCAGAACCCCCGTTATTCATCTCAAGGACTTCGTTATGAAGGGCAAGGATAAGCCTCAGAAGTTATATGAGCTTATAGGAATTGAAGATGAAAGGGAAGCTGCAAGCGAAGATGATTTCAGCTTCAAGCCCGTAGGACACGGCGTTCAGGATATTCCCGCAATTATAAAAGCAGGCGAAGAATCGGGTTCATTCTGGTTTATTGTTGAGCAGGACCAGCCCGACAAGGGAAACACCGAGCTTTCTGCAGTGAAGATGAGCATTGAATATCTCAGAAGCCTGTAAGCAGAAGAACTGAGCATAACCAAAAAAACTGTCAGCACAATAGTGTGCCGGCAGTTTCTTTTTTTGTATTCCCATTATCAGCCTTTTACCACGGAAACGCTTCCGTCTGAGCTTATACAGCGGCAGCAATCGGCATATACCTCAATAAAGGCATAGCCTCCTCTCATAGCAGCACTTCTTGCCTTTTCAAGCTGTCCGGGAAGAGTTTCTCCTCTTTTATAGTGCTCTATTATACCGCCTGTGATATCAAGGGTATGCACCTCATAAGGAAGTCCCAGAAAGCACTCGGAAACAACGCCGAGAAAAACACCGTTTATTTCAACCTCGGGAAATTCCTCTCTTATGGCATCAATAATTTCCTGCACCTTCGCCCGGTTATGGGTATGTCCGCCCGCATCAAGACGGGTCATCATCTTCATATATTCCTTTGAACGGGGCTTTCTGAGAAGCCTGTCAATAACCAACTGATTCTGAACGGTATTCACCTGCTTCACTTCTCTTTTCGCTGTAGCACTGAGAATACTGTCAGTACCCGATTTAGTTTCCGTTTTCGGCTGATGCAGCATTGGTCTTGGCATAATAATAACCTCCTGTAAGGGAAATATAATCAGCAAATAAATGGGGGGGGTGATATAAAGAAGAGATAAGAGATAAGTGATAAGTGATAAGTGATAAGTGATAGGAAGGGGG
>JAZSNB010000005.1:0-9110 GCA_045536195.1 Acutalibacteraceae bacterium | reverse complement strand
TTAAAAAGATTGGTATGGTCGGTGGTTCATAAATGCTCATATTTCACGCCATTGCATCCGTTTTTTCAAAACGGCGCACTGGCATAAAATCTGAACATTTCTGAATCACTCTCCCGAGAAATTATTTTTGTTTTAATATTTCTTAGGCTTGTGAGAACTACACGTGTACTGCGCACATCGATAAATCATAATTCACAGCCGCGGGAGAGCAGAGAAATCAGCCGTTTACAGCTCTTCCTTCTTTTGCTGTTCTCACAAGATATATTATAATTGATGTAAGAGCGAAGGTCTCATTGAGTGTTCCTGCGACGGAGCCGTTGGCAATATTATATACAAACCAGCAAAGGCATACGGGAATTGAAAGATATTTCAGCAATCTTGTGTTTTTCTGCCAGTTTGCTATGGTTGCAAAAATCGAGGCGATAAAAGGAAGAATACTCCACATACTGTCCCAGGTAAGAATCACACTTCCCGCACAGACCACAATAAACACAGCAGGGATAATATTATTCTGTGCCCACTTTTTTTCACGGAAGGAATACACAATTCCTCTCAGCACGTTTATAAGATTCATGGCAACGGGGGTAAAAAGTTCCAGACACGCAAAATGCAGACACCATACAAATGAACACAGAGACATAAGAATGAGAATGGTGCGGTGGCGTCTGAACTGATACATGGTTATTGCTATTCCCATAGCAACAAACCCCAGCAGCTGTGCAATTAAATTCTGATGTGCCGTAAAAAACTCAAGCATAACAATTCCCTCATATCAAAAGCTGCGTTTATTTTAGCACATCAATTTTCTTATTTCAACACAAACATCCTTCATATGCCAAGCTTACCTGAGTATGAACAGTAACACTGCCGTCCTCTTTTGCAACGGCATATGCCTTATAATCCTCGCAAAACAGGACAAGCTCATCCCCGAAACGGCTTCTGCCGGTTTTACAGGCGGCAAAAGCTGCAGCAGAAAAGCCGCCCGCAAAAGGAACAATATATTCTTCATTTTCGAGCATACGGCAAAGTGAAAAGGTATTCCTTCCTGTCTCCTCCGCCACAATAAGAGAAGTATTTTTTCCGAAAAGAGTGAGTTCATTTGTTTTTTCGGCAAGATACTTCAGCTTAATGCTTTTTGCATCCCCGGAAAAATGCACGGCATAGCTGCCCGATGTACACACGGGTGTGAGTGTAAGTATTCTGTTTCCCAGATGAGTTTTCCTCTCACACATATCCTTAAAAAGCGAAACACTGCCCCGCCCGGAATCACAGGAAACAAGACCGGATCTGTCATCACAGACACTTAAACAGGTAAAAAAACGGCATTTTTCAGAAAGAATTTCGCCGATTTCTTTTCCTTTTATCATTTTTAAGCCCAAAACTGCGCAAATTGAAGCCGTAGACATTTCACGCATAATTTCTCCGCTTTTATAAAACGCTCTTATTTCGGTGTTTTCAGCTTCTTTTTGATGAATGCTAAAAATCCCCGTTGCACCTGCTCCCAGCGTCCTGTCGCATATCAGTTTTATATCCTCTCTCGAAAGCTTTCCGAATTCTTCATTATCATCCGTGAATATATAATCCTGTCCCAAAGCAGACAATTTATAAAAATGCATAAAACTGTTTCCTTCCCTGATACTATCTTACCGACTCTGTATTTTTAATATGATGCAAGAGATAAAAAAAGAAGTAAAAATATAATATTTTTAAATAAAACAGTTGACTTTTTACTTCTGCGGTGATAATATATATAGGCAATCAGCATTCGGTTGCTGAAAATTCAATGCGCCGGTAGCTCAGCTGGATAGAGTGACTGGCTACGAACCAGTAGGTCAGGGGTTCGAGTCCCTTCCGGCGCGCCAAAAAAATGCCTGTTCATCCGAACAGGTATTTTTTTAATATACTGGAAACTACTTGCCTCAGTGAGCAATTCTGATTATACAAAAAAACACCTTTTCGCCCGCAAATCTTGGATGGCGGGTGTGGTGAAGCAGAATGCTTTTTATACGATCCGGAGTATTGCAATGTCATCACACTTCAGATATATACACTTAAAAAAAGGAATACACTCTCAATGACAAAAAGAAGAATAACACTCATACTGATACTGATTTTTATAATATCAGCAGCCGCATGGGTAATTTACGGAAACACAGCTATAGAAAAAACCTTATACACAGTAAGCGATGAAGAGCTTCCTGAAGAGTTTTCCGGCTTTACGATCACTCAGATATCGGATCTTCACAACGCTTTATTCGGGAAAAATAACAAAAGGCTCATTGAAAAAATAATAAGCACATCACCCGATATAATTGTTATCACAGGGGATATTATTGACCAGAACCGCACCAACATAGATATAAGCCTTGATTTTGTAAAGCAAGCAGTAAAAATTGCCCCCACATATTATGTAACGGGCAATCACGAGGCAATAGCAGAAGGCTTTGATATTTTTATTGAAGAAGCAAAAAAAGCCGGAATGGTTTATCTTGAAAATGACACGGTTACTCTTACAAAAGACGGTGCTGAAATCAATCTTACGGGCATTGATGATCCCTTTTTACTCACATCTTACATAAGCGAGAATATGGAGGAAAGCCTTAAAACGACTCTTTCTTTTCTTCTCCCCCGCGACGGCTACAATATTCTTCTTGCCCACCGCCCCAATTACTTTGACATATATTCATCCTTTGATGCCGATCTTATCATAAGCGGTCACGTGCACGGCGGACAGTTCCGTCTTCCCTTCATCGGCGGCTTATATGCTCCCGATCAGGGCTTTAATCCCGAGTATGATGCAGGCAGTTATACCGACGGAAAAGCACAGATGATAATAAGCAGAGGTCTCGGCAACAGCCGCTTCCCCGTGAGGCTTAACAACACACCCGAAATAGTAGTTATAACATTAAAAAAATCCTGAGCCGTAAAAACTCAGGATTTTTATTCATTATTTATAGGATGTGGGAAGAACGTAAATTCTTACGCCTCTGAATCCCCAGTTGACACAGTCTGAATAAGAGTTCATATAAAGATCGACTGTTGCGCCGTTCTCCCATTCTATAAATCCGCCTGTGTCCTCTGCTCTTGCAAAGCCGTAAACATACTTGCCGTCCGAAGAAACAATCCACATTTCTGTTCCGTAAGGAATTTCTCTGGGGTCAACTGCTACAACACCCTGGCGGACATATGAGCCTGTTGCAGTCTTAGTTCCGCCGTGATAAGCAGTAGCTTTGCCGTCTATATAATAAAGATAGTCTGTAGGCACACCGTTTTCATCAAAGCTGAGACCTTCGGGCATCTGAAGCTGTGAAATCGGAATACCCTCGGTATTAAGTCTTATATCATAGCCGGTGCCGGGTATATTGGAAGCACCTCTCTGATATGAATAAGTATCAAGATAGAGATTCTTGTTGGCACTGGAAACAGGCTGACCTGCTGCTTCGGCAAGCTCTCTGTTACGCTCTTTTATCTCAGTTTGTCTGAGCTTATTCTGTGCCTCTGCATCTGAAAGAGAGGAAACGTAGGAAGAGAAATCATAATCATATTCCTCTTTATCATCCTTCTTAAGGCTGCTGAAGTCAGAAGACAGAGAAGGAAGATAATCGACCTGAGGAAGCTCCTTAGTAACAATTACAGGCTCTGCTGCAGGCACTGTAACGGACTCAGCCGCCGGGATTTGCACAACTGCCTGGGAAAGCACCTCTGTAATAGAAGCATTCATATTCTGTGTAATGCTGCCTATTTCCGCTGCACTTTCTTCCATTGAATAAGCAAAAGCCTTATTGAAAGCGGGCGGAACATCACTTATAATACCGGAGAGAACAACACCTGCAGCTATCATAAAGGCTGCCGAGCCGATATGATTGGAGAATATGCCGTTTGCCTTGAGGGAAAACTTCTTTTTCTCCTGTACAAAGCCCTTGTCACTCCTCTTATTGTGAGTTTTCATAATCATACTCCTTTAATAGTACTGAGCCGTTTTACGGGATATTCGGGCTCAATATATTTTGGTTTCTGAGGCTTTGCACATTATATTCAAAGATTGCTCAAATGTCAAATTTGAAAGTTTTTGAATTTTGTATACTTTGCATAACATACCTTAAAGAAAAAAATAGAATGATTTTAAAAAATCACTGTTTTGCAGGTTTTGTTTCCTTTTTGGAATTTTGGCTCCCTCTGTTTTTTGTGAAAAACTTACAAACTTTAAATGTCACATTGAAATAGTTACAATTTGTAATATTTTTCCTATAAATATTGCCCAAATTCGCAATATATTTTTACAGCATTTTCAACATACAACGACTGAAAATCCCCTTATTCTTATTTTTCTGTATACATATATTCATTTTGCACAAACACATCTGCCGGCTGCAATCTCACGTAAGAAAAAGCTAATAACAAAGAAAAATCCGTTCTGCATCACTTTGCAAAACGGATCATTTGTTTTATTCATATGATTTTGCGAGGAAAGCCTTTGCCTTGGCTGATTTCGGATTTCCGAAAACCTCATCGGGTGTTCCCGATTCTTCAATTACACCGTCAGCCATAAATATGACCTTATCCGAGACGTTTCTGGCAAATTCCATCTCGTGAGTAACAACAACCATTGTTCTGCCGGAATCCTTGAGAGATTTTATAACCTTGAGCACTTCAAGTGTAAGCTCGGGATCGAGAGCAGATGTGGGTTCATCAAAGAAAAGAATTTTCGGTTCAAGCACAAGTGCTCTTGCAATGGCAACACGCTGCTGCTGACCGCCCGAAAGCTGCCAGGGATAGGAATCCACCTTTTCCTCAAGCCCTACCTTGCTTATGATATCAAGAGCCTTCTTCTTTATAGTTTCTCCATCACCTTTTTTGAGAAGCGTGGGAGCAAGAGTGAGATTTTCAAGAACCGTATACTGAGGGAACAGATTAAAATTCTGAAAGACAAGGCCGAAATTAAGTCTGTTTTCCCTTATCCTTTCTTCCGACATTTTTGAATTATCCGAGCTGTCGAAAAGAACATTTCCGTCAACCGCTATAGTACCGAAATCCGTTTTTTCAAGGAAATTAAGACATCTGAGAAGAGTTGTCTTACCGCTGCCTGAAGAACCGATAATCGAAAGCACCTCACCCTTTTCAAGAGTAAAGCTGATATTTTTAAGCACCTCGGTCTGCCCGAAGCTTTTTCTTATGTTTTTCACTTCCAGTATCGACATAATTCAACTCCTGAAATAGCTCAGTTTCTTTTCGAACCTGCCCAGTCCGATTGTCAGAATACCGACAAAAATAAGATAGAACACACCTGTAAAGAACAAGGGCCATATAAGAGCCTTTGTTGCCGCAAGCTCCTTGGCGTTTTTGATAATTTCACAGACCATAATACAGTTTGCAAGTGCAGTATCCTTGATAAGAGTTATGATTTCATTTGACATGGGAGGAACAATGCGCTGAACCACCTGCTTAAGGATAATTTTTCTGAAAATCTGCGATTTGCTGAGTCCCAGCACATAACCGGCTTCATACTGTCCTTTTGAAATACTTTCAATACCGCCTCTGTAAATTTCGGAGAAATAACAGGCATAATTAAGAGTAAAGGCAATAAGCACGGCAGTAATACGGCCCGCATCAGCAATGCCGTATTCAAGGAACATAAAACGGTCAATCTTTCCGAAAAGCTGATAATTGAACAAAAGCCCCGGAACATAATAAATAATGAATATCTGAAGCATAAGAGGAATGCCTCTCACTATCCAGACAACAACTTTTGAGATCGATTTAACTACTTTAAATCGGCTCATTGAACAAAAGGCTATAGGCAAACCAAGCGGTGCGCCGCAAAGCAGCGTCACCGCAAAGATCAGTAAAGATATTTTAAAGCCGTCGAACAAAAAAGCCGTGACTTCTAAAAAGGTCATATTATAACTCCAATATGTATATCTTTAATTATTTCTGGTCAGCAAAATCAGTGATAACAGTGTTGGAAACACCATACTTTTCAGCAAGAGCTGCAATTGTGCCGTCTGAAGCAAGTGCTTCGAGCTGTTCGTTAACCTTAGCTGTAAGGTCACTGCCCTTCTTAAAGCCGATTGCATAGAATTCTACATCACTGGAAAGATCTTCAACAACTGCAAGATCAGCATAGTCGCCCTCACCTACATAAGCCTTTGCAAGCTGTGCGTCTACAACTGCGAAATCAGCTGTACCGGACATAACCTCTGTGAGGCATTCTGTCTGCTTGATGAAGCCCTTAACTGTTGCGCCTTCAAAGCTCTGTGCATATGTTTCACCTGCAGAACCGCTTTCAGCAGCACCGAACTTACCGCTGAGATCTTCAGCTGCAGCAATACCTGCGTCAGCCTTTACAACAACAACCTGCTGATTTTCCATATAGTTGTAGGAGAAATCAACCTTTTCTGCACGAAGAACGCCGTCATCGTCAGCAGTATTGGCTGTGAAGCCGTTCCAGATACAGTCAATTGTGCCTGAATCAAGGTCAGTATACTTGCTGCTCCATTCGATTTCCTGGAAAATAACGGCATAACCGAGCTTTTCGAAAACTGCCTTTGCAAGCTCTGTATCAAAGCCTACAAGCTCTTGGTTTTCATCAAGATAGTTCATGGGCTCATAAATTGTGTAGCCGACAACAAGAGAATTTGCGGAATCAACTGTGGTTTCTTCTATGGCTGCTGTGGTATCTTCTGTTGCAGCTGTGGTTTCTTCTGTGTTGCCGCCGCAGGATGCTAAAACACATACGCAAGCGAGAGCCATAAGAACAGCAAGAATTACGGATAATGTCTTTTTCATTGTTTTTACCTCTTTCGATTTAACTTATTAGCACTTTACCTTAGTAAAGCATAGGCATATAATAACAGAGAAAGTGGTTATTGTCAAGAGCTATTTTAATAATATCAGGATTTTCCCGTCCTCTGAATTATTTTTTTTGCATTCCTATAAGTCTTAATTTTCCGACAAGCGTCAGCGAAAGCATAAGCTTTATGGCGTCGGGGATAACAAAGGGCACCACCGTGACAAGGGAAGAGGATAAAATTCCCTTTACCGTAAGGCAACCCAGGGTCCAATAACAATACCACAAAGCACCCGGTATATAATGTAATAAAATATATAATATATATCCTATAATAATGTAAGATTTTTTATCGGGGAATTTTTTTTCAAATATATAAAATACGGGAACTCCGATGAGAAAACCCCAGATAAAGCCTGCAGTAGGGCCCGTGAGAGCGCCTATTCCCCCTGTAAAGCCCGAAAACACGGGAAGCCCCAGCGCGCCGAGGAAAATATACACCGTGAGCATTATAAGGGTGTTTTTGCTGCCGAGTATTCCCAGAGCCGTAAATACCACAAAGGTCTGCATTGTGGCAGGAACGGGAAAGGGAAAGTGAATCCACGCACCGATGCACATAAGCGTAGAAAACAAAGCTATCAGAACAGAAGACTGTACCTTTATATTCTTGTGCGACATATTTTCCCTCCCCATAATATCTTTATGTGGATAATAGCATAAAGTGTGATATAAAACAAGTTATTGTTGACTAAAGAATATTAAGATATTATAATTAAACCGAATATAAAAGCAAAACGGAGAATATTATGATATTATCAAATTTTCACACCCACACCACCTATTGCGACGGAAAATTCTCAGCTGAAGAAATGGTGCTTTCTGCTATAGAAAACGGAATGCACGCTCTTGGCTTTTCTACCCATTCTTATACCTCAAGAGACCTTACCTACTGCATCAGAAAAGAAAAAATAAAGGAATATCAGGCAGAAATATATGCACTTAAAGAAAAGTATAAGGATAAAATAAGAATATACTGCGGAAGTGAGCTTGATGTTATTTCCGATATGGACCGCGAAGGATTTGAATACTTTCTCGGTGCCGTGCATTATATAGATATTGACGGGCATCTTCTCACCGTAGACGAAAGCGGTGCCCTGCAAAAGGCAGATGCCGAAAAGTATTTCGGAGGCGATATGCTCTCATACGCTGAGGCATATTATGAAATGACAAAAAAATTGGCTGATATGAAGGAAATCGGTTTTATCGCTCACTTTGACCTTGTTTCTAAATTCAACGAAAACTACGAGCTTTTTGACGAAAAGGATCCCCGTTATGTAAAAGCATGGCAGGATGCCGCACTTCACCTTATAAAAATGGGAATTCCTTTTGAAATCAACACAGGTGCAATTCCCCGCGGTGCAAGAAAAACCCCCTACCCCAGACGTGAAATTGCAGATTTCATTAAGGAGCACGGCGGAAAATTCATAATGACCTCCGACTGCCACCACAAGGATTTTCTTCTCTGTCATTTTGAAGAATGCGAAAAAATCTATGAAGGAATTGAAGTTCTCGACTTTGAAGATTTTCTGAAATAAAAACAATAAATCATACAGACACAAAACGATCCTCTTCGCAAAAAACGGAGAGGGTTTTTATTATACAAAAAAATTAATTTAATTTATCATACAGGTGTGAGGTTTTTCATTCCTTCTGACTTTAATATATGAAAGGCGCCTTTATACTGATTCTGAGAGGTGATAAAATGCGGGACGGTGCTGAAGCTTACAAGCGTTTTCTTGAGGGCGACAAAAATGCAATCGGGGAAATTGTGGAAGAGTATCGCGCAGGGCTTGAATATTTTCTTCTGAGCATCACGGGAAGCGAAGACACGGCAGAGGAACTTACCCAGGATACCTTTGTTTATCTTTTTGTAAAAAAACCGAAATATAAGCCTGTTGCCTCTTTCAGAACATGGCTTTATACCATAGCAAAAAACAAAGCGTACCGATATATGAAGAAGAACAGCAAGAGCCTGTCTTATGAATATAACAGCTCTTTTGTTATATCGGAAGACCTGCGCTTACTTGAGGAAAAGTATTTCAGCGACATAGAAAAGCTTAATGTCCTTGATGTTATGGCAAAGCTCAAAAGCGAATACCGTGAAATACTGTGGCTCACTTATTATGAAGGCTTTTCCAACAAGGAATGCGCCCGTATTACAGGCAAAAAAGTTCACAACATTGAAGTCCTGGTTTCCCGTGCAAGACAGGCACTGAAAAAACTATTACAGGAGGAAGGCTATACTTATGAAAACTAATAAAGA
>JAZSNB010000078.1:0-18134 GCA_045536195.1 Acutalibacteraceae bacterium | reverse complement strand
ATAGATAAGTTCTTCATAATGTTCTTTGAAAATTTGTTGTAATATATTCATGTGAATATTATACAACAAATATCCCCAAAGCAAAACCCCCTCGTGATTGAGGGGGCAGGGGGTGATGATTTGTCGAAGACAATTTTTTATGTTTTTCAGTGCAGCTCGAAATAATTTTTTTTGCTTGAAATTATTCCTTCCTTTATAAGCTTGCCTATTTCTGAAGATAAGCCGCTGCGGTCTGCTTCAAGGTAATCGGCAAGCTCCTGACGGTTGAAGGGGATATAAAAGGAATTGCTGTTTTCCTTTTTTGCCTGCATGCTGAGATATGTGAGAAGCTTTTCTCTCGTTGTTCTTCCTGAGTTTATTTCGGTGCGTCTGTGCAGCTCCACATTTTTTTCCGCAATATTTCTCATCAGATTGAAAATAAGCTGAGAGTGAAAGCCGCAGGATGAGGAGCAGGTATGAAGAATGTGGGATGAATCGATGAACATAATTTCAGAGGGCTTTGATGCTACGGCACACACGGGCAGGCTTTCGGTGCCGGCACATGAAAATGCCTCGCAGAAGGTTTCTCCCTGATTTGAAATATTGAAAATACTTCTGTTGCCGTAATAATCAGTAAATTCTGTCTGTACTGCACCCGAGAGTACAATGCCGATATATTTTGCCTTTGTGCCCTCGGTAAAGACCGTATATTTTTTGTCAAAAAAGCTTACCTTTGCATTGAGGCATTTCAGAAGACGAAGAATATTTTTATCCTCTATATCCTTAAACAGAGGACAGTTTTTCAGGATTTCAATGTATTTTTCCATAAATTTCTCACTGTTTTGTTGAAATTTCAACATATATTTTTGATTGAATTATACTATAATACTTACAGAAATACAAGGAGGCAAAAAAATGAAAATTGCTTTTTTTGATACAAAGCCCTACGACAGACCTGCTTTTGACAGATTTGCCGGGGAAAATGACATAAAAATAAAGTATTATGAAACGAAGCTCAATGAAGACACGGTTTTTCTTGCCAAGGGCACGGATGCCGTGTGCGTATTCGTAAATGACACCGTAAATAAAGAGGTTATAGATGCTCTTTATGAAATGGGAATAAGGATTCTGCTGCTCAGATGTGCAGGCTTTAACAATGTGGATATGAAATATGCCCACGGAAAAATACATGTACTGCGTGTACCTGCCTATTCTCCCTATGCGGTTGCTGAGCACGCCATGGCACTTCTTCTTACATCGATTAGAAGAATTCACAAGGCATATATACGTTCAAGGGATTTTAATTTCAGTCTTTCGGGTCTCACGGGCTTTGACCTTCACGGGAAAACCGTCGGAGTTATCGGAACGGGAAAAATCGGCAAGGTTTTTATTGATATCTGCAGAGGCTTCGGAATGAATGTGCTGGCATATGATAAGTTTCCGGATAAGACACTTGAAGAAAGCGGAAAGGCAAGGTATGTTTCTCTCCCGGAGCTTTTCAGAAACAGCGATATAATTTCCCTGCACTGTCCTTTAACGGAGGAAACAGATCATATTATAAATGAAAATGCTCTGGAGCTGTGCAAAAAGGGTGTTGTGATAATAAACACCTCACGAGGCGCTTTAGTTGATGCAGAGGCACTTTTAGAGGGAATAAAAACGAGAAAAGTAGGCGCTGCCTGCCTTGATGTTTATGAAGAAGAAAGCGATCTGTTCTTTGAGGATAATTCGGGGCATATTTTAGAGGACGACACACTTGCCCGTCTTATATCAATGCCCAACGTTATAGTAACCTCCCATCAGGCATTCTTAACGGAAGAGGCACTTATTAATATTGCAGAAACCACAATCAGAAATCTGATTGATTTTACAGAAAACTCACAATGCAGCAACGAGCTATGCTTCCGTGGCGACTCAGCCGAGGATTGCAAAAACGGAAAATGCTTCTGAGAAAATAAGGAGAGACACAATATGATAAGAAGAATTATAAAGATAGACGAAGAAAAATGTAACGGCTGCGGGGAGTGTGCCGCTGCCTGCCACGAGGGTGCAATAGAAATGATTGACGGCAAGGCAAGGCTTACAAGAGAAGACTACTGCGACGGTCTGGGTGACTGCCTTCCCGCCTGCCCCGCGGATGCTATAAGCTTTGAAGAAAGAGAAGCCCCCGCATATAATGAAGAAGCCGTAAGGCAGGCAAAAACGAAGAAGCCTGAAATGAAGCTTCCCTGCGGCTGTCCGGGAACAAATTCAAAAGCCATAGTAAGAGATAATGCTCCTTCCTATAAGGCTACATATGCTTCAAGCAGACTTCAGCAGTGGCCCTGTCAGATAAAGCTGGTGCCGGTGAATGCCCCTTATTTTGACGGTGCTAATCTTCTTATAGCTGCCGACTGTACCGCATATGCCTACGGGAATTTCCACGAGGATTTTATAAAAAATCATATAACACTCATCGGCTGTCCCAAGCTTGACGAGGGCGATTATGCCGAAAAGCTTACGGCAATAATAAAGAATAACAACATAAAAAGCGTAAAGATAGTGAGAATGGAGGTTCCCTGCTGCGGCGGAATCGAAAATGCAGCAAAACGTGCATTGCAGGCATCGGGGAAATTTATTCCCTGGCAGGTAATAACAATTTCAACCGACGGAAAAATTCTTGAATGATATAATTGAAAAAACAAACAGCCTGTGTTAGAATAAATAAAAAAACGGAGGAGCAAAAAATATGTTCGTAACCAATGATATAAAATATATAGGTGTAAATGACCATAAGATTGATCTTTTTGAGGGTCAGTATATCGTTCCCGAGGGAATGGCTTATAATTCCTATTGCATATTTGACGATAAAATTGCAATTATGGATACCGTTGATGTCAATTTCACACACGAATGGCTTGATAACATAGAAAATGTACTTGAAGGCAGAAAGCCCTCATATCTTATTATTCAGCATATGGAGCCCGATCACTCTGCAAACATTGTGAATTTCCTGAAGGTTTATCCCGACACAAAGGTTGTGGCATCCGCAAAGGCATTTAAGATGATGAAGAATTTCTTCGGAACTGATTTTTCCGAAAACTCCCTTACTGTGGGGGACGGCGATACCCTTTCTCTGGGAAAGCATCAGCTTACTTTTGTTACTGCCCCCATGGTGCACTGGCCCGAGGTTATTATGACCTATGACAGCACCGATAAGGTTCTTTTCTCTGCCGACGGCTTCGGAAAATTCGGAGCACTTGATTCGGATGATGATGACTGGGCTTGCGAAGCAAGAAGATATTATTTCGGTATTGTAGGAAAATACGGCGCACAGGTACAGAATGTACTTAAAAAAGCTGCAGGTCTTGATATCGGTATTATCTGTCCTCTTCACGGACCCGTGCTCAGTGAGAATCTCGGTTATTATCTCTCACTTTATAATACCTGGTCGTCATATCAGCCCGAGGAAGAGGGCATTATGATAGCCTATACCTCCGTTTACGGCAACACCAGAAAGGCTGTGCTTCAGCTTGCAGATAAGTTAAAGGCAAAGGGCTGTCCCAAGGTTGTTGTAAATGACCTTGCAAGAAGCGATATGGCAGAGGTTGTGGAGGATGCCTTCAGATATTCAAAGATAGTTCTGGCAACCACCACATACAATTCCGAAATCTTCCCCTTTATGCGTGAGTTTATACATCATCTCACAGAAAGAAACTATTCTAACCGTACTGTAGGCTTTATTGAACACGGCTCCTGGGCACCTCTTGCTGCAAAAATAATGAAGAATATGTTTGAAAAGAGCAAGAATCTTACCTTCTGTGAAAATACCGTTTCAATAATGTCAGCAATGAATGAAAAGAATGCGGAAGAAATTGAGGCTCTTTCCGAGGAATTATGTAAGGATTATCTTGCACAGCAGAGTGACACGGCAAATAAAAATGACCTTACCGCACTCTTCAGAATCGGCTACGGTCTTTATGTGGTTACATCAAACGACGGCAAAAAGGATAACGGACTTATTGTCAATACCGTGACCCAGGTTACAAACACTCCCAACAGAATAGCAGTTACAATAAATAAAGAAAATTATTCACACCATATTATAAAGCAGACAGGCAAAATGAATGTCAACTGCCTCACCACCGAAGCTCCCTTTGAGGTTTTTGAAGCATTCGGCTTCAGAAGCGGCAGAAACGTGGATAAGTTTGCAGATTGCGAGCCTCTTCGCTCGGATAACGGTCTCGTTTTCCTTCCCAGATATATCAATTCATTTATGTCTCTTAAGGTTGAGCAGTATGTGGATCTCGGCACTCACGGTATGTTTATCTGCGAGATTACCGAAGCCAGAGTTATTTCCGACAAGGAAACAATGACCTATTCATATTATCACGCAAACGTAAAGCCGAAGCCTCAGACTGAGGGTAAAAAAGGCTATGTCTGCACAATCTGCGGATATATACATGAGGGCGATACTCTGCCTGATGACTTTATATGCCCCTTGTGTAAGCACCCCGCATCTGATTTTGAAGAAATAAAATAACACGGAGAGTATTTTTTATGAATAAGCTCAGAATAAGCATATTCGGTGCCGGCAGAGGACTTGACATTGCGGAAAATATGAGACTTCTCGGCTGTGAAATTACGGCACTGTGTGATTTTAATGAGGCAAGACTTAAAAAGGGCGCTGAAAGACTCGGCGGAGATATTGCACTCTACAGCGATTTTGATGCCTTTATAGAGCATGAAACCGATGCTGTTGTGCTTGCAAATTATTTCCATGAGCACACCCCCTATGCAATAAAATGCTTTGAAAGAAACCTTCATGTTTTTTCCGAATGCATCGCTAACGGCACCTTGGCAGAGGGCGTTGAGCTTATAAGAGCCTTTGAAAAATCCTCATCCGTATATATGCTTGCGGAAAATTATCCTCAGATGATTTTTAACCGCGAAATGAAGCGTGTGTGCAGCGGCGGAACTCTCGGCAGAATTCTTTACGCTGAGGGCGAATACAATCATCCCGTAAGTGCAGAAAATGCGGAATTTTATAAAAACTATATTTATTTCCCCGAGCATTGGAGAAACTATCTTCCCCGTTCGTATTATATAACCCATTCTCTCGGTCCTGTTATGAGTCTTACGGGTGCCACTCCCCAAAGGGTAAGTGCGGCTCCCGTGTTCTGCGGCTTTACCGAGGAGGTATCAAGCCGGTATGTCGGTGACAGAGCTGCTGTTATCACGACTGTGAATGACGACGGATCTGTTTTCAGAATAACAGGCTGTGCAGCCTTCGGTGCCCATCATAATTTTTACAGAGTATGCGGCAGCGAAGGACAGATTGAAAATATCAAGGGCAGCGATAAAGTTCTTCTGAGATATAACGGCTGGTCCGTACCCGAGGGGAAAGAGGAGGTAAATCTCTATGACCCCTCCTGGCAGGATAATGACGAGGAGCTTATAAAGGGAAGCGGACACGGCGGTGCAGACTTTATTACCGCAAGAATGTTTCTGGACTGCATCAGAGAAAGCCGTCAGCCTGAGCATCCTTTTGATATTTATTCAGCCACAAAAATGTCAAGCGTGGCAATCCTTGCTCACAGAAGCATACTTGAGGGAGGAAAAAGCTTTGATGTTCCCGATTTCAGAAAAGAAGCGGACAGGAAAATGTATGAAAATGACCGCCTGAGCCCCTTCTTCGGTTCGGACGGCTCAAAGCCCACGATTCCCTGCTGCTCACAAACAGACTATAAGCCTACCGATGAGCAGCTGAAAAACTACCTCAAAATGCTTGAGGAATAAATTTTCTGTTGAAAAATAATAAAAACAATATATAATAACACTGTATAATATGTTTCCTGACATAAAGAGAAGCTCTCTGAGGAGAAGGTGACGGTACGATACAAGGCACAACAGCACCGTCACGCCCTTTTCGGGCCACCGACGGTGCTTTTTTGATTTGCTTCACAGTAAATCATAATTCAGCGTAAACTAAGGAGAAACGGTATATGGATACACGGGTTGCTGTAATGAGCATTATTGTAGAAAATCCCGACACGGTTCACGAGCTCAATGCTCTTCTTCACGAATACGGTCAGTATATTATCGGAAGAATGGGGATTCCCTACAGAGAGAAGAATATAAATATTATAAGCATCGCACTTGATGCTCCCATGAATACTATTTCCGCCCTTTCGGGAAAAATCGGTAAGCTTCAGGGTATCAGCGTCAAAACTGCGTATTCGGGTGTGAAATCCAATGAATGATATAATTAATACTTTTATAAAAAACCGGCGGCTCAGTCCCGGTGAATATGAAGAGCTTATAAAAAGCTATTCAACGGAGAATGCAGAGCTTCTGAAAAAGGAAGCAGACCGCCTGAGAAGAGAGGTTTACGGCAACAGGATTTTTATAAGAGGACTTATTGAGATAAGTAATATCTGTAAAAACGACTGTCTTTATTGCGGTATCAGAAAAAGCAATAAAAGCTGCAGCCGCTACCGTCTTACAAAAGAGGAGATACTTCTGTGCTGTGAGCGGGGCTATTCTCTCGGCTTCAGAACCTTTGTGCTTCAGGGCGGCGAGGACGGGTTTTTTACCGTAGATTTCCTCACAGACCTGATAAAGGAGATAAAATCCCGTTATCCCGATTGTGCCGTGACTCTTTCTCTGGGAGAAAAAACAAAACAAGATTATATTGAGCTTAAAAGGGCGGGAGCAGACAGATATCTTTTAAGACACGAAACTGCCGATAGTATTCACTACGCACGGCTTCATCCCCCGTCTCTCACACTCAGTGAACGGAAAAGATGTCTTTACGACCTGAAAGAGGCAGGCTTTCAGACAGGCTGCGGCTTTATGGTGGGCTCTCCCTTCCAGACGGAAAAGACTCTTGCAAAGGACCTGAAATTTATTGAGGAGTTTTGTCCCGAAATGTGCGGAATAGGGCCTTTTATCCCTCATTCTGACACCCCGTTCGGTGATTTTCCCCCGGGAAGCGTGGATTTTACCTGCTACCTGTTATCGATAATAAGAATCATGCATCCCGATATTCTTTTACCCGCCACAACGGCAATGGGAACACTTCAGAAAAACGGCAGGGAAAAGGCAATTGAGGCAGGCGCAAACGTAATTATGCCCAATCTGTCCCCCGAGGATGCCAAAAACAGATATACTCTTTATAACAACAAGCTTCACACAGGTGCCGAATCGGCAGAAAAGCTTGATTTGCTGAAACAACAGATAAAAAATATCGGTTACGAAATAGTCTGTGACCGCGGTGATACAGAAAGGAAATGAAAAATGGCTGTTTATAATCCCAAATCCCTAAAGGCAGAAGAATTTATCAATAATGAAGAAATTCTTGAAACTATCAGATATGCTGAAGAAAATAAAAACAATGAAGAGCTGATTGATGCTATTCTCGAAAAGGCACGTCCGAAGAAGAACGGCAGCGGCACTGTATGTGCAGGTCTTACCCACAGAGAGGCGAGTGTGCTTTTAGCCTGTGAAATCCCCGAAAAGATTCAGAAAATTTATGAGATAGCAGAGGAAATCAAGCTTGCCTTCTACGGCAACAGAATTGTTATTTTTGCTCCTTTATATCTTTCAAACTATTGTGTGAACGGCTGTGTATACTGTCCTTATCATCTGAAAAATAAAACTATAGCAAGAAAAAAGCTTACTCAGGAGGAGGTAAGAGCAGAGGTAATCGCTCTTCAGGATATGGGACACAAGCGTCTTGCCATTGAAGCAGGCGAGGATCCCGTGAATAATCCCATTGAATATATCCTTGAATGTATAAACACAATTTACAGCGTTCATCACAAAAACGGTGATATAAGAAGAGTAAATGTGAATATTGCCGCCACTACCGTTGAAAACTACAGAAAGCTCAAGGAAGCAGGCATCGGCACATATATTCTTTTCCAGGAAACATATCACAAGGAAAGCTATCTGAAGCTTCATCCCACAGGACCTAAGCACGATTATGATTATCATACCGAGGCAATGGACAGAGCTATGCAGGGCGGTATTGACGATGTAGGACTTGGTGTGCTGTTCGGTCTTGAATTATATAAATACGAATTTGCAGGTCTTATAATGCACGCAGAGCATCTTGAGGCTGTTCACGGTGTAGGTCCTCATACAATAAGCGTGCCCAGAATCAAAAAGGCAGACGATATTGACCCCTCCGCATTCGACAATTCCATTTCCGATGAAATGTTTGCAAAGATAACAGCCTGTATCCGTCTTGCAGTGCCTTATACGGGAATTATTATTTCCACAAGAGAAACCGAGGCTGTGAGAACAAAGCTTCTGAAGCTTGGTGTTTCTCAGGTAAGCGGCGGCTCAAGAACCTCTGTAGGCGGATATACCGAAGAGGAGCGCCCCCACGACACGGAGCAGTTTGATGTGTCAGACACACGCTCACTTGACGATGTTGTGGCATGGCTTATGGAAAACGGCCATATTCCTTCATTCTGTACAGCCTGCTACCGTGAAGGAAGAACAGGCGACCGCTTTATGGCACTTTGCAAAAACGGTCAGATAATAAACTGCTGCCATCCCAATGCTCTTATGACACTCACCGAATATCTTACCGACTATGCAAGCGACAGAACAAAGGAAATAGGCTTTAAGATGATCGAAAAAGAAATAGAAAAAGTCACAAGCGAAAAGGTAAAGGGTATTGCAAAGAAAAATATTGAGGATATCAAAAATTCCAACCGCCGTGATTTCAGATTCTGAATAAATTTTAACCGGAAGTGATTTATATGAACGGACTTAATAATACTCCCTCGGGCGAGAGAGTGCATATTGCGTTTTTCGGCTTGAGAAACGCAGGAAAATCCAGCCTTGTGAATGCTGTTACGGGACAGGCTCTGTCCGTTGTAAGCGATGTGAAGGGCACTACCACCGACCCCGTAAAAAAGGCAATGGAGCTGCTTCCCGTGGGCCCTGTTGTGATTATTGATACTCCCGGTATTGATGATGAGGGCTCATTGGGTGAACTCAGAGTAAAAAAAGCTACGGAAATTCTTTCTAAAACCGATGTTGCCGTGCTTGTTCACGATTCCTCCGTTGATTTTACCCATGCCGAAGAAGAGCTCATTTCCGTTTTCAGGGAAAGAAAAATTCCCTTTGTGACTGCCTTCAATAAATCCGATGAGGAAATAAAGACAGCACCCGCAAAGGAAAATGAAATTGCCGTAAGTGCAAAAAACGGCACAAATATAAATGAGCTGAAGGAGCTTATTGCAAAATATGCAAAGGGCAGAGAAAACACAAAGCCTCTTGTGAGGGATCTTATAAATGCAGGGGACACGGTGGTGCTTGTTGTACCCGTGGATAAGGCGGCACCAAAGGGCAGACTTATTCTGCCTCAGCAGATGGTGCTTCGCGATATTCTCGACAGCGGTGCTGTTGGAATAGTATGCAGGGATTCGGAGCTAAGCCTCACTCTTTCAAAGCTTATTTCACCTCCTTCGCTTGTTATTACCGATTCTCAGGTTTTCGGCTTTGTTTCGTCGGTGCTTGATAAGGATATCCCCCTTACCTCATTTTCAATTCTTATGGCACGCTATAAGGGAGAGCTCCCGGGGCTTATAAAGGGTGCACAGACACTCAGCAGTCTGAAAGACGGCGACAAGGTGCTTATAAGCGAGGGCTGTACCCATCACAGACAGTGTGGAGATATCGGCAGTGTAAAAATTCCCGCATGGATAGAAAAATTCACGGGTGCAAAGCCTCAATACAGCTTCACCTCGGGCGGAGAGTTTCCCGCTGACCCCGGTGAATATAAGCTTGTTATTCATTGCGGCGGCTGTATGCTCAACGAAAAAGAAATGCACTCCCGTCAGGCACGCTGTGAAAATGCAGGTGTGCCTATGGTAAACTACGGTATTGCCATAGCGCATATGCACGGTATATTAGAAAAAAGCACAGAGGTATTTAAAAAGACTAATATAAAAGATATAAATTAAATATTGCATTGTTATCCGTGAAGTGATAAAATTTCTGATATTGATATTCTGCATTAAGAAGGTATTTTTCCGTGGCATCCTCAATTGAGTATAGGTTAAAACCGAATAAATCCGTTTTTCTTCAGGGTATGAAGGACGGTCTTCCCATCGGCTTCGGCTATTTCGCGGTGGCATTTTCCTTAGGTGTTGTTGCAAAGGATGCAGGTCTTTCCGCAGTTCAGGGCTTTATTGCAAGTGCCCTGTGCTCAGCCTCTGCAGGGGAGTATGTGGCGTTCACTCTTATTGCCGCAAATGCCTCTTATTTTGAGGTTGCTCTTGCCACCTTTGTTGCAAATGCAAGATATATGCTTATGTCCTGTGCGCTGAGTCAGAAGGCTTCTTCCGATATGCCCTTCAGACACAGACCGCTCAGTGCAATGTATATAACAGATGAGCTTTTCGGTATTTCAATAGCAAGACCGGGCACCTTCAATCCCTATTACCACTACGGCGGCTCTCTTACCGCAGTGCCTTTGTGGGCTCTCGGAACGGCGCTTGGCGTTGTGGCGGGAAATGTTCTTTCCGCTTCAATAGTGAGTGCACTGAGTGTTGCTCTCTACGGTATGTTTATGGCTGTTTTTGTGCCTCCCGCAAAGAAGGATAAGATAATTGCAGGTCTTGTTATCATAAGCTTTGTGTTAAGCTTTGCCGCAAGTAAGCTTCCTTTTATATCGGATATTGCAGAAGGAACAAGAACAATTATTCTTACCGTTATTATAGCAGGTGCGGCTGCAATTCTTTTCCCGAGAAAGGATGAAGACGAAATCGGGGAGGAAAATGCAGAATGACACATAATATCTACATATATATTCTTGTAATGGGTGCGGTTTCCTATGCCATAAGGGCACTTCCTATGACAATACTGAGAAAGCCCATCAAAAACCGTTTTGTAAAATCCTTTTTATACTATGTTCCCTATGTAACCCTTGCGGTTATGACCTTCCCCGCAATAATTAATGCAACAAGCACACCTGTATCAGGCATATTGGCTCTTGTTGTCGGTATCCTTACTGCCGCTTTCGGCTTCAACCTTTTCAAGGTTGCCGTGTCCTGCTGTGTCACGGTTTTTGCGGCAGAGCTTATAATGAAGCTGCTTGGCTTTATATAATTTTTTACGGAGAGAAAATAAAATGACAGTAATTGAAAACAAAACCTTTGATGAAGAAAGAGCATTATACGGCAGTGTTGACGTGAAGGCTGTAGGCTGCCGCTTTGACGGTCCGGCAGACGGTGAAAGTGCTTTCAAGGAAAGCCGTGATATCACTGCAGAAGACTGCCTGTTCAATTTAAGATATCCCTTCTGGCATACGCACACTCTTAATATCTCAGACTGCGAAATGACTCCTCTTTGCAGAGCAGCTCTCTGGTATTCGGACAATATAAACATAAAAAATACAAAGCTTCACGGCATAAAGGCGCTCAGAGAATGTGAGAATATAAATATTTCCGACTCGGATATTATTTCCCCCGAATTCGGATGGTTTTCAAAGAATATCACTATGCTCGGCAGCAGTGCCGAGAGTGAATATTTTATGCTGAAGGCAGAAAATCTCACCTTCACTGATGTGACGATGAAGGGCAAATATTCTTTTCAGTACATAAAAAACTGCACATTCAGAAACTGTGTATTTGACACAAAGGATGCCTTCTGGCACGCAGAAAACATCCTTGTTGAAAACTGCACCGTAAAGGGCGAATATCTTGCCTGGTACAGCAAAAATATCACATTTGTGAATTGTAAGATTTCGGGCACTCAGCCTCTTTGCTACTGCGAGGGACTGAAAATGATCAACTGCGAAATGGAAAATGCAGACCTTGCCTTTGAAAAATCCCATGTGGAGGCAGAAATCACCACGCCCGTCATCAGCATCAAAAACCCCGCCTCAGGCTATATAAAAGTCCCCTCATACGATGAGCTTATCCTTACAGAGGAAACAGAATGCCGGATCATAATTTAACAGAAAAACTGCCGTTTTTTCAGAGCGGCAGTTTTTTGATTTCATTGATATATACTGTGTTTTCTTTTACCGTGAATTTGATTTTGTATGAGGAGAATTCGAAGGAATATATTCTGTCGGGGTCGTTGTGGTAATGGGGTCTCGGGTCCTCCGACAGGATTTCCCGTATTAAAGGGATGTCTTCGGCGTCTGCCTCGTTTATTGTTTCCGGGGGAAATACCACGTTCATATTATTTCCCGAAACATCATCTGCGAAGCCGCCTTTTGCTTCGGGGATGCAGTCGGAAAAGGGGAGATAGGGCTTTATGTCGAATATGGGTGTGCCGTCAAGAATATCAGCACCGCGCACGTATATCACGGGCGCATCGCTGCACTCATAGTCTATTTTTTCTATTCTCACTGCCGATAATCCCAGGTTATTCGGTCTGAAGGAGGAGCGGGTTGCAAAAACTCCCATACGTGTATTGCCGCCAAGTCTCGGAGGGCGTACCGTAAGAGCATTGCTTTTGTTTTTATTTTCGGAGAATTCCCATATGAGCCACAGATGGGAAAAGCCTTCCATACCTCTCACGGCTTCAATGCTTCTGAAATCCTTATTGAAAACAATTTTTCCCGCTGTGTCTGCAAGGCCGCTTTGCCGCGGTATGCCGAATTTTGAGGGAAACTGCGTATATATGGTTGCTACGGGTGTTATTTCTGCCATTGTTTTCTTCCTTCCGGGAGCTTCATTCAGATTTTTGTCCAAATAAAAACTGTTTATATGGATAATTTATACAAAAAAATTTTAATTGTGTCAACGGTGTTTTTTTGCAGCCGTTATTGTGATACAATGAAAAAAAATCTGAAAGGTCGTTTGTTATGTCATTCCTTTTAATCGGTGCCATAATACCGGGAATCATTCTTCTTTTTTATATTTTCAAAAAGGATAAAGCGGAAAAAGAGCCTGTTCAGCTTCTTGTAAAGCTTCTGGGCCTGGGCGCACTCACCTGCTTTCCCGCTTCTGCGGTTGAGGGTTGGCTTTATGAAATACTCTGCGGTATTTTCAGTACAACAGAGGAAACTGCAGTTCTGCTTTCGGGCGGAGAGTTTTTTGCATATCATTTTTTCGGTGCATTTTTTGCCGTGGCTCTGGTTGAAGAGGCATTCAAATGGCTTGCTATGTATATATTCACCCGTAATAACAAGAACTTCAACAGCCTCTTTGACGGGATAATATATGCGGTGTTTGTGTCTCTCGGCTTTGCCATACTTGAAAATGTGTTTTATGTGTTCAGCTACGGCTTCGCAACTGCGGTTGTGCGTGCCTTCACGGCAGTGCCCGGTCATATGTTCTTCGGTGTGCTTATGGGATATTATTACACAATGTGGAATACATCAAAAACAGCCTCGGGAATAGAAAAGGACTTTATTTCAAAGGGAATTATCCCCCAAGGAACAGATTCCTTCGGCTCAAAAAAGCTTATTGCCATGAGTATGATTGTCCCCGTTTCTGCTCACGGATTATATGACTTTTTATGCTTTATCGGTGAAAAGGAAGCAATAAGCGGCATTTCAACTGCGCTGTTCTATGCATTCCTTATTGTTCTTTATGTCTGCTGCTTCAGAACAATAAACACAATGTCAAAAAAGGATACGGGAAAATTCAATTATTCCGTATTATGGTTTCTTGAAAAGCATCCCGGGCTCAATAATGAGATGGCTTCTTATCTGAATGAGCGTGCAGCACGGCAGAATCAGAATCCCTATTCTTTCTCATACAGTCCTCAGCCGGGCTTTTCACCCTCAGAGAATCGCAATCCTTATTCCTCCTCATACGAGCCTCAGCAGACTCCTTCTCCCTCTCAGACTCCTTATCCTTCATCATATCCTTCCGGTCAGAGCAGCACCTCTCAGAACGAATATGATCCCTATAAGGAGCAATAAGAGATAAATTAATCAAAGCGCGGAATCACTTTTTACGGTGACTCCGCGTTGTTTTTATTATATAGGAAATTGCTCGCGTTGTGAGCAATTTAGCATATAATTCGCCTGCAGGCTCATTGAATAACGCAAGCTTATTGAACAAAAAACACCTACAGCCCCCAAGATTGGGGGGACGGGGGGTTGAAGCAGAATGCTTTTTTATACTTTTATAATATATCCTTCTTTTCTCGGTCTTGCCTGCGGCTCTTCATCGGCATAGCCTAAAATACAGTTGCCCACACCTATAAAGCTTTCGGGCACACCCCATTTTTTCATAAGCTCTTTACCCAAAGGTGTCATAAATACCTCTTTTGCACGGTGGATCCAGCACGAGCCAAGTCCCACTGACTTTGCCGCATTCATAAGATTGCCCATAACAAGACAGCCGTCTTCAAAGCTTGTGTAAATCTCCGGGTTATAAAATACGGTTATTACAACGGGTGCACCGTAAAAAGGCTTTTTTGTTTCGTCTCCCATCACACGGGCGTTTTCCTTTTCAAGAAGGCTTACGGTTTCTTTGTCTGTTACCGCAACAATAACGGGTGTTTGTCTGTTCATACCCGTAGGTGCATATGTGCCTGCCTCAAGCACCTTATCGAGAAGCTCCTCGGGGACGGGTATGTCCTTATATTTTCTGATGCTTCTTCTTTCAAGTAAAATTTTGGTTTCCATTTTATTTTCTCCTTTCAGTTTTGCAGTAAAAGACTTTTTTTCTGAATTATTTTACACTTTCCGGAAGTGTTATTCAACAGAGAAAAATTGTTTTTTTGTTAATTTTATATTAAATATAATAAAAATATTGAAAAATTATATTAAAAATGTTATACTGCATATGTATAACTATATTTCGGATGACGATATATTTTTTTTAATCATTCCGAAATAAATTTGTATAAAGTAAAAAAGGAGATGACAAGCTATGAAAAAAGTTCTCAAAAAATCACTGTCGGTGATGCTCGCGTTTATGATGGTATTTTCATTGTTTTCAATGATAGCCCCCGTAACCGTAAGTGCGTTGCCGGCAACTGACTCCACCTACGCAAAGGGTGACAAATACGGCACCCCCGCATGGTCGGGAACAGGTGACCGTTGGTTTTTATGGTCCAACGGTAATGCAGATTACGTAAAGATATTTTATCCTTCACATATGTATCTTGATGTTTCAGAAACTCTTCAGAGTGCAGGATATCATTTTGATGTGGAATGGCACTTCGGAGATTCTCATTATTACCGTATACTTTTGGGTGCTCCTATGTGGGGTGATAACTCAGCTTATTCGGGACATCCGTCAAAATACTATACGATGACAAATGTTTTTTCCGATTATAAGGTAGATGCGTCATTGCCTCCCAATGCACCAGGCGGTCCTTATGGCGCAACATACTCGGGAAGTTTAACAGACTTTGACCTTAGAATTGTAGGCTACGGTCATCCTAATCAGGGTTCTGACGGCTTTACGGTTGAAGGCGTAAGACACGAAAAGTATATTCTTTGGAGAAGTAATACCGCAATAGGAAATCCCGCAAAGACATCAATTTATCTTATGGGTACTCCCAATTCCTCTTATAAGGGTACTACCTCCGAATATAATACATCAGGCTCCTCCTTTGCGTGCTACGGATTTGCTCAGCATTACGGCAACGGCTGGACAAGAGATGATAATGGAACAAACATATTTATGGGTAAAGGCGATCAGTCTTCATATATGGAAGACCAGTGGATCGAAATGCAGTGGTTTGTTACCATTTATGATAAATCTGCCCTCAATTCCGAAATCATAAAGGCAGGACAGATTCTTCAGCAGCAGAACGGCTACAACAGTTATGTTGTTCAGGGAAGCTATTCAGACCTTGTTCAGCAGAATAACGATGCACAGAGTGTTATCACAACAAGAGCTTTGACACAGACAAATATCGATACTGCAAAGAATTCTCTTTATAATACTGCAAGCAATCTCTATTACGGTGCTTCAAACACAGCTCTCAGAAATCTTGTTGCTCAGGCAGAAGAAATTATAAGCAGAGCCGAATATACCGCAAAGTACACAGAGGATTCAAGAAACGCACTTGAATCGGCACTCAGCAGTGCAAAGTCTGTTTCCTACTACAGCAGCGTACCCACATACCGTGCATATACAAATGAAAATGCAGGTAAAAATGCAGCAAGCGACCAGAGTGCAATTGACTCTGTTGCAGGCGCTCTTCAGACAGCAATCAATAATCTCAATAATTCCACAGCATATTACACAATCAAGTTCAATCTTGCTGACGGAACAACAAAGAAGCTTACATATACATACGGCTTTACGATTCCCGCAAACGTTATCCCTGCAAATACTGTAAAGGCTTCCGATGCCGCAAATCATTATTCCTATTCCTGGGATAAGGAAATAGTAACTACAGTAACAGGTGATGCTGAATACACAGAAGTTCTTAAAACCGAAGCACACGATTGGAACGATTGGTATACAACGGTTTATCCCTCCTGCACAGCAGACGGACAGATGTACCGTACCTGTAAGATATGTAATTTCAGACAGGATGACACCATAAGCAAAACAGCTCATACTCCTCTTCAGCCCGTTATCAGCGACGAGGTTGAAGCAAGCTGTAAGGCTGAGGGCTCATACGTAAGCACGGTTTACTGTGATGTATGCGGCAATCAGATTTCTCAGGAAACTGTGACTGTTCCCAAGAAAGCGCATACTCCCGGTGAAAAGGTAAAGGAAAATGAAATCAAAGCAACCTGTACAACAGACGGAAGCTACGAAGAAGTAGTTTACTGTGATGTATGTGATGAACAGATTTCAAGAAAAGAAGTTATTGTAGGTGCATCTCATACCAACAGTGAGCCCTATACCGTTACCGAAGAGTCAACCTGTATCAAGCAGGGCTTTATAAAAACTACTGTATTCTGTACCGTATGTTCACAGATTCTTGATGAAAAAGTTGAAAATCTTCCTTTAGCCGAGCATATTGTCGGTGAAGAGCACAAGGAAAATGAAACAGAGGCATCCTGTACAACAGACGGCGGCTATGATATGGTTACCCGTTGTACGGTATGTAATGAGGTTCTTTCATCAGAGCATTTTGTTACTTCAAACGGCGGTCATGATTGGGGCGAATGGGAAACAGTTACTCCCGTTACCTGTACCACCAACGGACTTCAGGTAAGAACCTGTAAAAACGATGCTTCTCACAAGGAAGAAAATATTCTCACATTCACAGGACACACAGAAGGCGAACCCGAAGAAATTGAAAGAGTTGATGCAGATTGTCTGCTCGACGGTTATTATATTACCGCAACTTACTGTACTGTTTGCGGTAAAGAAGCTTCAAGAACAAGAACAGTATTGCCGGCAACAGGCCACACCTTCGGAAATTGGTATGTCAACAAAGAGGCATCCTGTGCTGAAGAGGGTGAAGAAAAGAGAGATTGCAATAACTGTAAGCATTATGAGACAAAGCCTATAGAGAAAACAGCTCATAATTATACAGAGGCTGTAACTCCTCCTACCTGTACTTCAGACGGCTATACCACATATACCTGCTCAGTATGCGGTGATGAATATATTGATGATGAAGTAATTTCTGACGGACATACTCCCGCTGCAGCAGTTAAAGAAAAGGAAGTTAAAGCTACCTGCACAGTTGCAGCATATTATGAAGAAGTTATATACTGTGATATCTGCGGTGAAGAGCTTTCAAGAAATCCCGTTTACGGCACAACACTTCCTCACACAGAAGAAGAAATTCCCGCAGTAGCTCCCACATGTACAGAAGACGGTCTCAAAGCAGGCGTGAAGTGCTCAGTATGTGACGAAGTTCTTACTGCACAGGAAACAGATCCCAAGCTCGGTCACGATATGGGTGAATTTGTTGAAATCACAGCTTCAACCTGCACAGCAGAGGGTGAAGAAAGATCTGATTGCTCAAGATGTGATTATTATGAAACAAGTACACTTCCTCTTGCAGCTCACACAGAAGAAGAAATCCCCGCAGTAGCTCCCACATGTACTGAAGACGGTCTCAAAGCAGGCGTTAAGTGCTCAGTATGTGACGAAGTTCTTACTGCACAGGAAACCGATCCCAAACTCGGTCACGATATGAGTGAATTTGTTGAAATCACAGCTTCAACCTGCACAGCAGAGGGTGAAGAAAGATCTGATTGCTCAAGATGTGATTATTATGAAACAAGTACACTTCCTCTTGCAGCTCACACAGAAGAAGAAATC
>JAZSNB010000138.1:0-4943 GCA_045536195.1 Acutalibacteraceae bacterium | reverse complement strand
TTTTTGGCTCATAAATGACGATTTAATGAGCTTTAATTTAGCTACTTGTGTATCCAAGTCCATTTTCTCTTTAATATAGGGATTTCCCGTTGTGAGAGCTTTAATCTCTGCATAAGAAAGAGCCATTTCGTCAATATCTTCCGCACTTCTTACCGGGGATTTAGAAGTCATAATCTGACCGATAAATTTCTGCTTGTTTTCAACGAGCTGCCACATATAACTGTCGAATGTATCTTTGGTTACATATCTTCTGATATGCACATCAGGATTGGTATTTCCTTGACGGATAATTCGTCCTGCACGCTGTTCCAAATCAGCGGGCCACCAAGGACAATCCAAATCGTGTGAAGCATATAAAAGCCTTTGCACATTCGTTCCGGCTCCCATCTTTGGAGTAGAGCCAAGCAAGATTCTTACATCACCCTTGCGAACTTTGGAGAAAAGTTCTTTCTTTTTAACTTCTGTTTCCGCATTGTGAATGAACTCAATTTCATCTTCAGGCACACCGTTTGCTATCAGCTTATCTCTTATGTCTGAATAAACATTGAATGAACCGTCATTCTTAGGAGTAGATAAATCACAGAATACAAGCTGAGTTCCTTTGATGTCTGAAGTCTGTTCCCAAATATCAAAGACTTCCTTTGCACACGCAGAAACTTTAGAGCTTTCATCATCAGGCAAGAGTGGGTTAATAAGCCTTTGGTCAAGTGCAAGCTTTCGTCCGTCATTGGTAATTTTCAGCATATTATCTACCGAAGGATCTACCATTTTATTACGAACTTTCTCTGCACGGTCTGCAAGCTCTGAAACCATTTCTTTCTGAATTTCAGTAGGCTCTACTGCGATTGTCTTATAGTGCGGTGTAGGTGTAGGAAGGTTAAGCATATCCGCAGTTTGAATATCTGCAACATCCTTAAACATTGCCATAAGTTCAGGCAAGTTAAAGAATTTAGCAAACCTTGTCTTTGCTCTATATCCCGTACCTTCAGGTGCAAGTTCAATAGCAGTAATTGTTTCACCGAAAGTAGATGCCCACGCATCAAAGTGTTGCAAGTTATGTTCCCGAAGTGTGTTGTACTGCAAGTATCTCTGCATTGTGTAAAGCTCAACCATACTGTTTGATACAGGAGTACCCGTTGCAAAAATAACACCTTTACCGCCCGTGATTTCATCCAAATACTGAGTTTTCATAAATAGGTCGGATGACTTTTGTGCTTCTGTCTGTGCTATACCGCCGACATTTCGCATTTTGGTATAAAGGTAAAGGTTCTTGTAGTAGTGAGCTTCATCAACGAAGATTCTGTCAACACCGAGTTCTTCAAAGGTAACAACATCATCTTTTCGGCTTTGGTCATTGAGTTTCGCAAGCTTATTCTCAATAGCCTTTTTTGATTTCTCAAGTTGCTTAATGGTAAATCGTTCTGCATTTTGAGATTTAGCTTCGATTATTCCGTGCATAATCTCTGTCTTTTGTCTTTCGAGGATAGCAACTTGTCTTTCAAATGACATTGGTATCTTTTCAAACTGTGAATGTCCGATGATAACTGCATCATAATCTCCCGTAGCAATTCGTCCGCAGAACTTTTTACGGTTCTTTGTTTCAAAATCTTTCTTTGTTGCAACAAGGATATTTGCGGCAGGATAGAGTTGTAAAAACTCTGATGCCCATTGTTCGGTTAAGTGATTAGGAACTACAAAGAGCGACTTATTGCAAAGTCCAAGTCTTTTGCTCTCCATAGCAGCAGCAACCATAGTCCAAGTCTTTCCGGCTCCAACTACATGACCGAGCAGAGAGTTACCGCCATACATAATTCTTGCAACTGCATCTTCCTGATGTTTGCGGAGAACTATTTCGGGGTTCATACCGCTAAAGGTAATATGGCTACCGTCATACTCACGAGGTCTGTTTGAATTAAATCTTTCGTTATAAAGCCTTGTAAGTCTTTCTCGTCTGTCGGGATTCTTCCATATCCAATTATCAAACTCTGCTTTTATAAGGTCTTGTTTCTGCTGAGCTATCATTGTTTCTTTTTTATTAAGAACGGGTTTCTTTTTGCCTTCTTCATCCTCAACATAATCGAAAATGCGAACATCTTTAAGGTTAAGAGATTCCTCAATAATTTTATAAGCATTTATTCGTTTTGTTCCGAAGGTATTTGTAGCTTTAACACCCTTGTCATAGCTTTTGTTTGAAATAGACCATTCGCCCGTGATATTGGAGTATTTAACTTCAATTTTATCCCTTGCATACCAACCGGGAGAAAGAAGCTCGTAAACGAACTCTTGTATATCTTCTTGTGGTATCCAAGTAGAACCAAGACGAACTGTAATCTCACTTGCAGTTAAGTCTTTAGGTTGTACTGCCGTAAGTGCTTCAGCATTGACATTAAATGTTTCATCGTGTACGGCAAGTGCTTTTACAACAGAAAGTTTTTCTCTGACATTTCCTGAAAGGTATTCATCAGCCGGAAGATATTTTGGTTCATAAATACTGCCTTCTTCATAATGGGGGTTAATGAAGATTACACCCTTTAAGTCATCATAGAGTTCTTCTTCGGTTTTGCCCGTAAGCTTTGACATAAGCTCCATATCAATCTTTGCTTTTTCGCCAATAGAAACCGCCAAAGCTTCAGAAGATGTATCAACCTTTGTTACTTCGGTTTTAGCGCCGATTGTTCGCTTCGTGAACATATCGGCTTTTCTTTCAAGCTCTCCGTTTTCGTCAAGCACCTCAAGGGAGCATAAGAGGAAGTATGAGCTATCATCAGAAAAAGCCATTGAATTACCACGAGAATTGATAAGTCCGTATTTCTTTGTAAAATCATCATAAATGGTATTCAGCTTTTCTTGTTGCTTCTGAATTTCCCAATCGGGATAGCCTTCGGTTTGATATTCAATCAAAGTACGAACACAATCACGAATAGCAATCATACCTTTAATACGATTCTGTGCAGTTGCGTTAAGCTCGACTTTTCGCATTATACTGTTTTCACGAAAATACACATCACCGTCAACCAAAGTGAAGCTAAAGTTCCTGACATCAGGATCGGCAGGGATGGTCAGTTCCTCATCATTTGAAACATCGTCAAATTCATATTCAGTAATTGTTGCGTGAATATTTTGTATTGCTTCATTTAATTGCTCTGAAAGAGGAACATCATCATAAGGCATACAAGTAGGTGTAGGACCAAAAGGACCGCTTACAGTTTGCATTTCGCCAAGTATCATATCAGGGTTATCAACGAAATACTGATTGACAGCAATACCATTCTCCAAAGTGCCAAGATGCACCCAATCGGGCATAATATCTGTCATTCTATCTCTCTTTTGGAGGAATAGAATATCTGCCGTAACTTCCGTACCTGCGTTTTTAAGAAAAGCATTGTTAGGAAGCCTGATTGCACCCACAAGGTCAGCTCTTTGTGCGATATACTGACGAACCTTTGAATTTCTTTTATCCATAGTTCCGCTTGAGGTAATGAAAGCAACCACACCGCCGGGGCGAACCTTATCAAGAGTTTTAGCAAAGAAGTAATCGTGAATTAGGAAATTATGCTTGTTGTATTTCTTATCAGAAAGCTTGTAATCTCCAAAAGGCACATTACCAATCGCTACATCAAAAAAGCTATCCGGGAGTGTTGTATCTTCATACCCCTGAATAGCTACTGAATTTCTTTGATAAAGTTGTTGTGCGATTCTGCCCGTTATAGAATCAATTTCAATACCGTAGATTTTACTGTCTTTCATACTTTCGGGAACTAATCCCATAAAGTTACCAATACCGCAAGACGGCTCCAAGATGTTACCCTGACTAAATCCCATATTTTCAAGTGCTTTATACATTGACTTGATTATGACGGGAGAAGTGTAATGAGAAGTAAGTGTAGAAGCTCTTGCTTGCTCATATTCTTCGGGAGAGAGTGCAGCATAAAGCTCCTGAAACTCATTCGCCCAATTCGGTTTTGTTTCATCAAAGGCATCCGCAAGACCGCCCCAACCAACATATTCAGAGAGAATTTGTTGTTCTTCAGGTGTTGCAAGCCTGTGTTCAAATTCACATTCTTTCAGAACCCTTATAGCTTCCATATTCTTTCTGAACTTTTCTTTAGCTCCGCCGTAACCGAGTTCATCATTATCAATGACAAAGTTAGTTCTTTGTGCCATTGGTATTTCGGGATATACAACAGTATTTGCAACCTTTGATGGCTGAACCTTTTCAAATTCAGGTACAATCTTTTCAGCATTCTTTTGTTGTTCAAGTGCTGCTTTTACAAATTCAATGTTTTCTCTGCGGAAGATTGGGAATCCCGTACCTTCTTGGAATGTAATGTCTTTAAGACTTACTGTGTCAAATTCACGAGTGACACTATCTACAATGAATCTGCGGTCATCAATCGTTAGTTCTTTTCCAACAAGCTCTGCAGTTTCGTCAACCGGGAACTCAACTGCGTTTTCTTCAATATACAATGCAACGGCATTTTCTTCGCCTTCAACATTTATAATTTCGCCTTTTTCATTATACGAAACCTCAATGTCTGCATCTGCATATTCAAGTCTTTCAATTGCTAAATGGAATCCCTGACTACGAATGTTTTTGAACCATTGAACTGCAAAAGAAGAAAGCTCACGGTCTGACACATTTTCGCCTACAACCTGATAAACACCTATATTGTCCTGACGATATTCAAGAGGTTTTAATGCTTCGTTATCTTCATCAATCTCAAATATCATTTCAGGATCATACATTAAATCTCCGTTTTGCTCATAGGTGTGTGCAATTCGTATGGTATCTTCGGATAACCTACTGATATGAATTGGCATGAAGCTTTTCGATTCATACAAGGCATATCTGACACTACCTTCAAGAACGGCGGGTGCAAATTCTCTCATAAAGTTGTAGTTTCGTTGTTCGTATGTTGGTCTGTGAACGGGAGGTCTATGAG
>JAZSNB010000146.1:0-3435 GCA_045536195.1 Acutalibacteraceae bacterium | reverse complement strand
AGCATGAAAATCGAAGAAGCTGCTCTCACAGGTGAATCAGTTCCCGTAACAAAGCTTGTAAATGCTCTTATGGGTAAGAAGGATCAGGATGAAGTTCCGCTGGGTGACCGTAAGAATATGGCTTATATGGGTTCAACACTTGTTTACGGTCGCGGTAAGGCTGTAGTTACAGCTATCGGTATGGATACCGAAATGGGTAAAATTGCAAATGCTATTTCTCTTGCTGAAGAAGGAAAAACTCCTCTTGAAATCAAGCTCGAACAGCTCTCCAAGATTCTTACAAAGCTTGTTCTCGGTGTTTGCGTTGTTATTTTCGGTTATAATATTGCAATGCATTTCATCTCCGGCAGCGATGCACAGTTCTATCAGGTAGCTCTTGATTCATTTATAACAGCTATTGCTCTTGCCGTTGCTGCTATTCCTGAAGGTCTTGTAGCTGTTATGACGATTGTTCTTTCAATCGGTGTAACAAACATGTCCAAAAAGAATGCAATTATTCGTAAAATGAACGCTGTTGAAACACTCGGATGTACTCAGATTATCTGTTCTGATAAAACCGGTACTCTTACACAGAATGTTATGACAGTTGTTGATCACTATGCTGAAGATGAAATTTTACTTGCTTCCGCAATGGCTCTCTGCACCAATGCAGAAGTGTTTGAAGACGGAAAAACTACAGGTGAGCCTGACGAGGTTGCTCTCATAAATTATGCAAAAACTCTCGGTCTCACAAAGGCTTCTCTTGTTGCTGATAAACCCAGAGTCGGAGAAGTTCCCTTTGACTCGGGAAGAAAAATGATGAGTACTGTTCATGCATATGAAAATAAGTTTATTCAGTATACAAAGGGTGCGCCCGATGAAATTCTTAAAAAGTGTGACCGTATTCTCATAAACGGAAATGTTATTGAAATAACTGATGCCCACCGCTCAAAAATCTTTGAAGAGAATACAAGAATGGGCAACAAAGCTCTTCGTGTGTTTGCAGTTGCTTTCAAAGAATATACAGCTGAGCCCACTGTTTATGAATCAGAAGCTCTTGAATGCGGAATGATCTTTATTGGTCTTACAGGTATGATTGACCCTGTCCGTCCTGAAGTTAAGGATGCTATCATCGAATGCCGCGGTGCAGGTATTACACCTATTATGATTACAGGCGACCATATCAACACTGCTAAGGCCATTGCAAGAGAGCTCGGAATTCTCACAGACGATTCTCAGGCTATGATGGGTGCCGATATTGATAAGTATTCTGATGAAGAATTCGAAAAGATAGTTGAAAATGTATTCGTTTATGCACGTGTTCAGCCTGAACATAAAACCCGTATCGTAAATGCTTGGAAAAACAAAGGGTATGTTACCGCTATGACAGGTGACGGCGTTAACGACGCACCTTCAATCAAGAGCGCTGATATCGGTGTCGGAATGGGTATCACAGGCACAGACGTTACAAAGAATGTTGCCGATATGGTTCTTACTGATGACAACTTTGCTACTATAGTTGCAGCGGTAGGTGAAGGAAGAAGAATTTATGATAATATCCGTAAAGCAATTCAGTTCCTTCTCGGATCAAACCTCTCAGAAGTTATCTCAATCTTCTTTGCAACAATAATGGGCTTTACAATTCTTGAAGCACCTCATCTTCTGTTTATAAATCTTGTAACAGACAGTATTCCTGCACTTGCACTCGGACTTGAAAAGCCCGAAATTAATATCATGAAGAGAAATCCCAGAAGTAAAACTGACGGAATTTTTGCAGGCGGTCTCGGCATCGACTGTGCATATCAGGGTATTCTTGTAAGTATTCTTACAATCATTGCCTTCTATATCGGTGAATTCCTTGAAACGGGTCATCTTATCCTTACAAACATTCCCGACAGCAGCGAAGGAATGACTATGGCTTTCTTCACAATGGCTATGTGCGAAATTTTCCATTCGTTCAATATGCGTTCACAGAGAGGCTCAGCAATCGGTCTTGTATTTAAGGGACACCACAATATCGCTCTTTATGCAGCAATGGTTGGTTCATTCCTTCTTACAACTGCAGTTGTTGAGATTGACTTCCTTTCAAATCTTTTCGGATTTGCTCATCTTGATATCAAAGCATACGGTATTTCACTTGCTCTTTCATTCCTTATTATTCCTCTTGTTGAAATCATTAAGGCCGTTCAAAGAGCAGCATCAAAAAAATAATCTTTTTCAGGAGTCGGTTTTCCGGCTCCTTTTTTTATTATATAGGAAATTGCTCGCGTTGTGAGCAATTTAGCTTATAACAAGAAACACCTACAGCCCCCAAGATTGGGGGTAGGGGGTTGATAAATCGTAAGATTTTTTCTTATACAGTATCTCGGTGTTGCGCTTAACAATAAAAGCACGATTGAAAGAATTGTGAATGAAGCAAGCAATGAGCAGAGAAGCTTTATTGGAAAGGCTATACAGCACCTGAAGGACTTTATAAAGGGAGTAAAGAGACTTCTGAGAATATACGGTTCGAGAGATAAGGCTGTGAGAGCTGCTGTGGAGACACCTGTGGAACAGCTTGAGTTTATCGCGCAGAGGTTTGAAATAGCTCTGAAGGAAGCCGCGAAAAACAAAAAGCCCACCACGGAAACGGGCGGGATTAAAGCTTCTATAAAAAAGACGCGCACAATGCCTTATGATGAACAGGTTGCAAGAGCTGAAAATGGCACTCTTGCAAGAAGTGATGCTTTGTATATATGTGAAGCACCGGAAAATCTTCTTGCAATAGGTCTCTCAAGTAAGCCTTTTGCTATGCATCAGGGAGATTACAGGAAGTCAAGAAGGAAGTCTGCAAATAACAAAAACTATGCGAAACACGGTGTTAAGAAAAAGATATTTGAAAGTCTTCCTGAATTATTACGAGATTCTGTAATGTTTGTTAATAACGGTGATGAGCTTACCGTTATTAACAATGAATTAATGTTAGATACAAAAGGACAGCCTTCTTATATAATCGCAGGAATCCATAAGGATATGAAAATGGATAATGATGCTGTTCATCAGGTGAAGAGCGTTTATCCTTTGGATGATTTCGAGATTCAATTAGGTAAATATGCTAATGAAGGAAGTCTTGTAATAACAAATAAAAACAAGGCTAATGAACATCTTACCCGAGTCGGAATACAACCTTCCGAGCGGTCAAGAATCATCAGCCTTGCGAAGGATACTTTATCACAAAGTGAAGCAGATGTCAAGCAGAATAATACAGAAAAATATTCCTATGCAGCACATAAAGGCAAGAGATATGACGGGAAATCTATGAGTGTGAATGCTCGTGATGCTTATGAGAATGGAGAAATGCCTATTTCTAAATGGACTAAGAAGTTAATAATTGAAGCAATAGAAGAATATGAGCAAGCAATAAAACAGCTTACTGAAAAAGAAATGCAATCAATCGCCCAATGGAAGAAGCTGCCT
>JAZSNB010000024.1:0-4050 GCA_045536195.1 Acutalibacteraceae bacterium | reverse complement strand
GTATCGCTTATAAATATCCTCAAATCAGCCTCTTTTTTATTCTGTTACAGGTAATCTTTATTGTGATACAGGTGCTTCGCACGTTCCTGTGCCGGGACGCCGGGGGCGTCGTCCCCTACAGGATAAATAGGCAACAAACATCAGAAATACTGATTTTTATGTAGCCGGCACATCGATAAATTATGATTTTCGGTATAAACAATCCGCCGCGGCATACCGGGGGAGCGGCAGGCTTACGGCGGATTTTTATCAGAATTTAATTTTCGGGTCGTTGAATTCGCTCAGGCGTTTATTGTAGGCATCCATTGCCTCTTCTCTGAAGGCAGCCTTTGCATCTGAGCCTGCAAGAGAAACGATATACTCCGTAAACAGGGGATTGAGAGGAAGTATGGGCCCGAGACACGTTGTGCAGATAAGATTATTCTTTCTCATACCCTCAAGTGAGCTTTCCTTGTTTATACCGTCGCCTCTCAGCATTTTAAGGAAATAATTATTTTTGTTGTCACCGTAAATAAAGCTGAACTGTGAACGGAAGCCTACTATTTTTATGCCCTCGCATTCGCCCAGAACCTTGCCGTTATATCTTTTGAAAAGATCGGTTTTGACTGTGAGGGGGAAAATTCCCAGAGCTTCGGCTTCGGTTTTTTCTGTTACATACTCAATTTTTTCACAGAAAAGCTCAGCGGCATTGCCTGTGGCAAGAATAACCGTTCCCTTTTCGATAAGAGCATTTATTCTTTCCTTAAGAGGGGAGAAAATGCCAAGCACCCGTCTTTGCATTTCTTCACTCATAGAGCCGATAAGAATGATATCGGGATCATTATTCACAAAATAAGGCTCTGTGTTGAGGTCGGTGTATATAAATTCTGCTTCGGGAAGGGTGAGCTTCAGATATTCTGCGTTCTGTGCATCGCCGTAAAGACCGCAGACCTCGGGATAAAGAATTTCTACTGTCATTATTTTGTACCCTCCCCTAAGTTTTTGAGCTGAACACGCATTTTGTCGGCATCAGGCTGTCTGTAGAGCTCATAAAGCACATAAACATCCTGATATTTATCTGTATCAATAAGACTTACTGCCTTGTTTACATCCTCGCAGAGTGTGATTTTTTCCTTGGGCACGCCCTGAATCATCGCTCTTAAAAGCTGGTCGCGGCAGCGGGGACCCGTGAAAATAATTCCCGCAATACTTTCATCCTTAAGATAGGAATAGTCGCAGTCATAAAGCCAGCAGGTGCTTTCGCTTTCTCCGATGTTGTCGTGAAGGTCGTCAACATCTATGATGAGAAGCTTGTTTTTGACGGGAATTGATGCCATATAGCTGTAGCATCTTGCACAGGCAATGGGGTTCTGACCCTTTGCCATCTGGAAAGTGATATTGAGCTTTCCTGCCTTCATCGTGTCGAAACGGGTCTTGACGATTTCGGATTCGCTGAAGCCCTTTTCAATCTGAGGAACACTAAGACCTGCTTCGGTGAGAAGGGCAATTGCGCCTGCAAAGTTATAAACATTTACTATATTGTCGTTTATAAGATTGAAGGTGTGGCTCTTACCCTTAAGAGAAATGGTGAACTTATTGTTTTCACGGTCAATATCCGTTACGAGAAAATCTCTTTCGGGTGATTTTTTGCCGCAGCCCGTACAATACATTCTGCCAATGTGGTTATATCTGAGATATTCGCTTTCAAGAAGACCGCCGCAGTCGGGGCAGTATACGATATCGCTCAGAAAAGGCTTTTCGCTTACTTCGGGCTTTTCGGCATCAAGACCGAAATAAACTCTCTCCTTACACTGAGGAGCAAGGGATGAGGTGATAAGGTCGTCACCGTTGAGAATGAGCTTTGTTTTTTCGGGAAGAGCCGAGGTAATGATATAGCTTATAAAGCCTGTGTGGGCGTTTCTCTTGATGGAATCGCGCATAATGTTATTGACAACAAGAAAATCAGGCTTGATATAAGGATAAACCAGAAGGGATGAACGCTCGTCCACCTCCAGCACAGCCATCTTCTTTTTTGCTCTGCCGAAAATATCACTGTCGGCAAGAAGAGCCGCCGCAACACCTGCCTGCACATTAGAGCCGAAGGAATTGTTTGTGATATCATAGCCGTTTTTTGTAAGCACGGAATTAAGCAGATTGCTTACCGTTGTTTTTCCGTTTGTTCCCGTTACACAGATAACGGTTTCGGGCATTTTAAGATGTCCTAAAAAGTCCTTTGATATTTTCAGGGCAACCTCACCGGGAAGATAGGTTGCATTTCTGCCGAGAATTTTAAGCAGCAGTCTTGCGAGCTTTGCTGCAAAAAGGGCAATAAAAAATCTGAGTTTCTTCATATATTCTCCCTCTTTATTGAATATTTTACCTGATTTTTAATTTTATCATCATTTTTACATGATTACAATACCCTATGAAAAAAACTGCCGGGTAACAGTGGGTGTCCATAGAACGGTAATCTGAAAATTTCTCATTCTTTTATTATCCAAAAATGCATATTTTTTAATTTTGGTAAACAGGCTGATTATTCAACAGCCAATCTGAAATATCAATAATACGTATCCCCTCATACTGATACTCATCGTGCCGGGTACGGGAGATAATCATTTTCGGATAGGCATCCCTGATCTGAAGCAAGGGAGAAACCTCACGTTCAAAGGTCCCCGCATCGCTGATATTGTCAGATACTTGTATATAAATCTTCTCGTTGCGTTTGATTGCAACAAAATCGATTTCTTTCTTGTAGAGTATACCACCGTAGACCTCATATCCTCTGCGGAGCAGTTCTATGGCAACCACATTTTCAAGGATTCTGCCATAGTCCATATTCTTCGTACCGAGTTTTGCATAGCGGAATGTGTGGTCGCTCAGATAATACTTGTCGTTGCTGGAAAGATACTTTTTGCCCTTGATATCATATCTGCGGACTTTATAAAAGGCAAAGGCATTGCACAAATACTGAATATACGAGCTGATAGTAACGTGGTTGACCTTTTCCTTTAAACCGCTGAATGTGTTTGTGATATTCCGTGCTGAGGTCAGATTGGAGATATTGTCCATAAGAAAATCCACAAGTCTTTCCATCAACTGCATATTGCGGATTTTATATTTCTTACGAATATCCCGAACAATCAATGTATTGAAAACATCGGCAATATAATCATACTTGGCTTCTTGATCTTTATACAGATAGGAGCCGGCCATACCGCCCTCAATCATATACTTATCAACGGCAGCATACTTGTCGCTGTATCCGAAATACTGCATATATTCGCTGAACGAGAACGGAAATACCTTGATTTCAAATGTTCTTCCTGTAAACAGCGTAGCAAGGTCGGAACTCAAAAGGAAGGCGTTTGAGCCGGTAATATAAATATCAAACTTTTCGGATGCGTGCAGACCGTTGATTGCTTTCTCGAAGTCAGTACACATCTGGACTTCATCAATCAAAACAAAATTCTCTTTGCCCGCCACATACTGCGAATTGATGTAGTCATACAAAGGTCTGTACTCAAGCAAATGGTCGAACTCCGGCAAGTTGAAATTGATCCCGATGATATTGTGGTCGGGTATATTCTGTTCTATATGGTTCTTGAATGCTTCCAGAAGCTTGGATTTGCCGCTGCGTCGAACACCGGTAATTACCTTAATGTCCGGAGTTCCGATTACATTGATAAGTTTTTCTAAATATTGGCTTCGAGTAATAAGTTTCATAGCGCATCACCTCACAGTAAGTATTATACTGCAATACTTTACCATTATCAACATTTTTTCAAAATTGGTAAACAGAAATTTGCAAGCAGTATAAGACAAAAAAAAGCCTCTTCACGGAAAGTTGGGGAATCATATTACTCACTTTAATCATTTTGTGCTTCGCACTTGGGAACCCCCGGCGAGGGTTCCCAATGAAAAACAGTCCACCGGACTGTTTTTCTCCCCTCCTGCGCTATTGGAAGCATAAGAGATTTCGCACTCTGCGGAGTGCGACAAGAGGCTCTGCCTCTTGACACCGTGAGCTTTTGAAAAAGCTCAAGCAAAACTTTTCCCCGGCACTCCCGT
>JAZSNB010000012.1:0-16200 GCA_045536195.1 Acutalibacteraceae bacterium | reverse complement strand
GAGGATTGCCAGGATTGAGACATTGGCAAAGGTTGAATTTTAAGGATAAAGTGGCAATCATTCTCCTCTCTAATGTCGTTATGGAGGAACCGCCCTTTCTTGCCCAATTGATGGAATACTTAATTCGCTAAATTCCAATTTCTTGAACTGAATATTTCCGCTGCTCTCACTTTGTGAGGGCAGTTTTTTTGTTAGGCTTCCTTTTGAACAAGCAGGAGAAGATGGATTCAGGTTGATTTGCTTGATAGGGTTATGTTATAATTTTTATAATCAATATTATTAAAGTGAGTTTGTTATGGAATTTAATGAGAAATTACAACAGCTTCGAAAACAAAAAGAAATTACTCAAGAAGAACTCGCAGTTGCTATTTATGTTTCACGAACTGCAATTTCAAAATGGGAATCAGGCAGAGGTTATCCAAGCATTGATTCATTGAAGGCGTTATCTAATTTTTTCGGAGTAACGATTGATGAGCTTTTGTCAGGTGAGGAATTACTTACAATAGCTGAAGAAGATACAAATCAAAAGCGAAATTATTTTCGTGATTTAGTATTCGGCTTGCTTGACATTTGTATAGCAATGTTCTTTTTTGTCCCGTTCTTCGGTCAGACTACAAATGAAAGTGTACAAGCAGTATCACTGTTGTCATTTATTGAAATATCTTCCTATTTGCGAATTGTTTATTTTGCTATTATAATTTCAATTATTACGATGGGAATTTTAACACTTGCTTTGCAAAAATGTCAGAATACATTTTGGATTAAAAATAAAAGTAAAATTTCTTTAATATTAAACACTGTGGGAATACTGATTTTTATTATCAGTACACAACCTTATGCAGCAGCTTTTATGTTCGTATTGCTCATTATTAAGGCTTTGTTACTTATAAAACGGTAATGATACGGAAAGTGTCGTTCGCGTGACATCCCGTTTCTTGTGGTTGTTCCAGCCTTCCTTTAAACTTAATTAAGGCGAAAGCCAAATATTTAAAAGGTAGGTTGATAAAAATGACAAAAAACAATCAAAAGACTCTTTATACCGCAATCAGCATGCTTGTGGGATTTGTGTTGTGGACGATAGCAATTCAATTTATTGATATTAAAGCAATCGGTCCTCAAAACTCCGCTGTCGGATTTGCAACACTTAATCAGTTTGTTCATAATCTTACAGGTGTTAATATGTCACTTTACACGATTACCGATTGGTTAGGTCTGGTTCCGCTCGGTTTCGCTATGGGATTTGCTTTGCTTGGATTTATACAGTGGATTATGAGAAAGCGAATTCTGAAAGTTGATTACAGCATTCTTGTTCTCGGTGGTTTTTATGTTCTTGTAATTGCAATGTACATTTTCTTTGAACTGTTTGTTGTAAACTACAGACCAATACTGATAAACGGTATTTTGGAAGCATCTTATCCGTCGACAACCACTATGCTTGTAATGTGTATTATGCCGACAACAATTATGCAATTTAATAATCGTATCAAAAATGAAACTCTGAAAAAGCTTGTTTCATTATCAATCATTGTTTTTATTCTTTTTATGGTTATCGGCAGAATTCTTTCAGGTGTACATTGGATTACTGATATAATTGGCGGTGCAATACTAAGTTGCGGACTTGTAATGCTGTATTGTTTTGTCAGCAAGCTTAAGTTTTCAAACAGATAATCCTGCCGAAAGGCTTGATTATATAAAATATTTTATTAAAGGAGATTGCTTTTTGAAAAAGACAATCAGAACAACGGAGATTGTAGCTTAACCGGGAGGAAGGCTTATAATCTATCCGACCTCCCTCTTATTGTTGGTCAACAAATTTCAGGAGGAAAAACAATGAATAAAAATGACTATATAATTCGTAATGAAAGAAAAGAAGAACAAAGAGAAGTTGAGTTTCTTGTCAGGGAATCATTTTGGAATGTTTATCGTCCCGGCTGTCTTGAGCACTATGTTCTGAATCAGCTTCGTGATGATGCTGACTTTATTCGTGAACTTAATTTTGTTATGGAAAAGGAAGGCAGAATCATAGGACAGAATATGTTTATGAAGGCCGTTATCAAGGCTGACAATAGCAAAGATATTCCGATTCTCACAATGGGTCCTATCTGTATTGCCAACGAATTGAAGCGTCAGGGCTACGGCAAAATCCTGCTTGATTATTCACTTAAGAAGGCAACTGAAATGGGTTTTGGTGCCGTTTGCTTTGAGGGTAATATTGACTTTTACGGAAAAAGCGGTTTTACCTTTGCATCTGATTTCGGTATCCGTTATCACGGCTTACCTGAAGGTGCAGATGCATCATTCTTCCTTTGCAAAGAACTAAAAAAAGGCTATCTTGACGGTATTGCAGGCGAATATTCTCCGCCTCAGGGGTATTTTGTAAATGAAGCCGAAGCGGAAGAGTTTGACAAACAATTCCCATCGAAAGAAAAATTGAAGCTTCCGGGACAACTTTTCTGAAATACGGACTAACACAAAGGGGCTGTAAAAAAACAGCCCCTTTTTGTGTTTTTTCACTATTTTCATCATGGGACGGTTCTGACGAAAAGAAGCTGCCATCATGGTGAGAGCAAAAAAATGTCCCATCAGGCAAATCGGCTTCAGTGTGTTTTATCAAAACCTCCGAGGCTTGCCCGCAGGCGGATTTTATGGTATACTATGATCAGTTATATAATTTAATCTTATTTTCAAAACATATTATACAATATAAGCAATATTTTCAAAGCAGGTGAAACATTTGAAGGAATTGAGAGCAAAAATACGTGAGGCGCTTTTGTCGGCATTGCCGGTTACGGCACTGGTTTATATCGCGGCACTGATTCCGGGATTTTCATTCAGCGGTACTGAAATCATCAGCTTCACCATAGGTGCGGTTTTGCTGGTTATCGGTATCGGTCTTTTTAATCTCGGGGCTGACATTGCAATGATCCCTATGGGAACTCATGTGGGCTCGGGACTTTCAAAACAAAAATCAATAACACTTCTTCTTGCGGTAAGCTTTGTATTGGGAATGCTTATTACCGTTGCTGAGCCCGATTTACAGGTGCTTGCAAATCAGGTAAGCTCAATTATGAATTCAAAGGCTCTTATATATACCGTAGGCTTCGGTGTGGGTGCTTTTCTTGTAATCGCGATTCTCAGAATCATTTTCAAGCGCAGACTGGGAAAAATTCTTATGCTGTTTTATATGCTGCTTTTTTCTCTTGCGCTGATGCTTGCCGTAAACGGGAAGCTTGACCTTCTTCCCATGGCATTCGATTCGGGCGGTGTTACCACAGGACCTATCACAGTGCCTTTTATAATGGCCCTCGGTGTAGGTATCTCCCATATACTCGGTGACCGCCGCAGCCAGGAAAACAGTTTCGGTCTTGTTTCACTGTGCTCTATAGGTCCTATTTTAGCTGTTATGGTGCTGGGAATATTCTCAGAAAATAATCTCAGCTACACGGTAAACTACGGCTCGGTTGAAGAAAATATTCCGGGAGCTTATCTTGAAAATATTCTTCACGTGGCAAAAGAGGTAGGCATTGCACTGGGGCTTATTGTCGCTTTCTTTATGCTTTGCCAGATTTTCCTTCTGAAGCTCAAGAAAAAACAGCTCATAAGTATCTGTGTGGGTGCGGTTTTCACTTATATCGGTCTTGTTATTTTCCTCACTGCAGTAAACGTAGGTTATATGCCTGTGGGATATAAGCTGGGGCAGCAGCTCGCCTCAGTACATCCCGTCCTTCTTACCGGCTTCGGACTTCTTATGGGAATACTCGGTGTTATGGCAGAGCCTGCAATTCACGTGCTGAACGCCCAGGTTGAGGATGTCACGGGCGGCTCGGTAAGTAAAAAAACAATGATGACGGGGCTTTGCGCAGGTGTGGGTATTGCAATTGCACTCAGCATGATAAGAATTATTTTTGATTTCTCTTTGGTATACTACATCATACCCGGCTATTTTATATCTCTGGCGCTTTCCCTTTTTGTGCCTCCCGTATACACAGCCATAGCCTTCGACTCGGGCGGTGTGGCAAGCGGTCCTATGACATCAGGCTTTATTCTGCCCTTTGCAATAGGTGTGTGTGCGGCGCTGCAGGGAGAAAATGCAGTGCTTCGTGACGGCTTCGGTGTGGTGGCAATGGTTGCCATGGCTCCCCTTATCACCATCCAGCTTCTCGGCTTCAGGGCAATTGTTTCAAACAAGGTAAAAGAAAAACGTGCCATGAAACGCATACTTCAGGCAGACGATGACCATATCATCAATTTTATGTAAGGAGTGGGATTATGGCAAACACAATAAACGAATCGGCAATAAAGAAGCTGAAGCTGATAATCACCGTGGTTGACCGCGGAAAAGCAGAATTTTATCTTGATATTCTAAGCCAGTTTGAAATAAATTTTCAGATGGTCACAGGCGGTAAGGGTACGGCAAATTCCGAAATAATAGAAATGTTCGGTCTTAATATTCACAAGGCGGTTATACTGAGCGTTGCCCGCGAGGATAAGGTACCTGAAATTATGAAGTGCCTCGAAGAAAAATTCACTGCCGTACGAAACGGCAAGGGTATCTCATTTTCAGTGCCGCTTTCAAGCGTTATTGGAGTGAATATGTATCAGTTTCTGAGCAACAATCTCAGCAGGGAGGATTAACTATGACTACAGATAATCATGAAGTAATTTTTGCTATAGTAAACACAGGCTATGCCGAGGACGCAATGGAGGTTGCCCGCGAAAACGGTGCCCGCGGAGGCACAATTGTAAGCGGTCGCGGAGTGGCAAGCGAAAAGGATGTGTCCTTCTTCGGCATCACCATTCACTCGGAAAAGGAAATACTGATGCTGGTGGTGGAAAAGGATATCCGGGACAACGTGCTTCACGCTCTCTATAAACGGATGGGCATGAACGAAAAGGCACAAGGCATCGTATTCTCCCTACCCGTAACCGACGTAGCAGGCCTTACAAAACCCGAAAACAAAAAAGAACAGTAAAGACAACAAGAAAATGGCTTCGCCGAAACGCTTTCGTATAGTCCATCGCCGAGGGAAGTTTACTTCCCGTTCGGCGGGACATATAATCTTTTTACATTATAAGAAGGAATTTCCTATAATGTAAAAAAAGACAGAACCCGCTGAGAGTTCTGTCTTTTATTATATGATACTGATATGTATATTTTATTTGTTATCAAGAAAAGCAACCAGGTCGCCTACGTTTTTGATTTTTGTGAGGGATGAGGCATTTATGCTGATCTTAAACTTTTCTTCGATAGCTGTGCCTATGTTCATAAGATCGAAGGATGAGGCGCCGAGATCATATCTGAGAGAGGACTCTTCTTTTATATCATCGGGCTCAACCTCAACATATTCACATATAATTTCCTTTAATATTTCAAGTGTATCCATTATAATTCCTCCAGAATTTCACCTATTGTCATTTGGGGGTTCTCTGCTGCCATAAGAAGCACACGCACAACACCGTCGTTGAAGGCATAAACATCCTCATCCTTTGTGAGGAAGAGACGGTGGATATAGGAGAATACAAAATTCCCCGTGGATGCCTCCTGCATTGTGAGAGCATAAACAGGCATAACATAATGCCCGAAATTATATGCACTGAAGTCATACAGTCTGTCGCCGAAGGGCTTATCCCCTGCGGGCAGATAAGAAAACATCATGCTGTTTGATGTAGCCATAAGAGAAAGTCCGTAGCGCTCTCTTTCCATCTGTCTGATTTCCGTAAAGGGCACATCAGAGTGACGGAAAAGGAAGATCTGGGATTCGCTGAGCTGCTTTACGGTATCGATAAATGATTTGTTATCGTCAAGAATTTCTCTCCAGGGCATGGGAGAAGCAAGTGTACCGCCGCAGCGCTTTTCCTTTACCGTTCTTCTTCTGGGACAAAGCACCCAGAACAAGGTGTCGTTTGTATGGCAGTTGAGCTTTGAAAGATATATACGGAAGCCCAGCTGAATAACCCACTCGGGACTGAACTGATTCTCTTTTATAAATGTATCTATCTTCTTACTGTCCTCATCACTGAGACGGCATTTTACAAGATTTGTGGAATCGAGCACGGGAAGATAGATATGAGGCATTGTCATTTCCTTGTTATGAAGAAGCTTTCTCTGCATATCAAGGACCTTTGTGCCGTTTATTGCATTATAAAAAGGAACTCTGTCCTTGGCAACCCATTCATCAAGCTCTTTTTTATCTCTGAGAATCTTTTCTTCATAAGCGGGATTATCCTGCTCATTTTTGATTATATCCTCATATTTTGCAAGAGCTCTGGGAAGAGGCTCACCGTTTTTCATACTGTCGTATACAGCAATAAGGTCTTTGAAGAACATAAATGCACCTGCAAAGTCCATTATCATATGGGATGCGCAAATAAACACACCGCATTTGTTTTCGGCAGTACGGAAAAATATTATGCGGAAGGTTTCTCCGCCGAACACATCAAGCTTTGTTGAGGCAACACCGTCAAAAAACTTAATCTGCTCATCCTTAGTATCAAACTGCTTTATAAGTATTTTATCAAGTCTGAATTCATCAAGGAAATACTGCTTTACCTTCAGACCGTCGCGGAAAATGCGAAGGCGCATACAGTCATTTCTCTCAATTTCAACATTCACCGCACGGGCAAGAAGGCTGAAATCAAGCTCCTCATCAAAGGCAATTGCAAGAGGAATCTGTGTAGACTGCATATGAACGGAATATTTCCACATATACTGAACCATTTCCTGAGAATGGATCAGCTTGTAAACCTGCTCTGAGTTTTTAGGCTTCATCTGAAAATCTCCTCAGAAAAATTAGTTATGTGTACGTTTGATTTTGCCGATGCTTGTTTTTTCAAGGGGTGTGTCGCGGACAATAACACGGGCAACAACGTGAGAGGGCAGAGCCGTTTCATTGAGCTTATCCGTATACTCCTCAAGGGCTGCCTTTATATCCGTGATACCGTTCATCTGTGCATATTCGCTGTTGGGATATATTTCGGCACAGATAACATCCTTTTCGGCATAAACCAATACTTCTTCAACAAGTCTGTTTGATTTATATCTGTTTTCGATTCCCTCGGGAGAAACATTTTCTCCGTTGGAAAGAATAATAAGGTTTTTGAGTCTGCCTGTGATATAGAGAACTCTGTTTTCGTCAATTCTGCCCATATCGCCGGTTTTAAGCCAGCCGTCCTCCGTGAGAACAGCCGCTGTTTCCTCGGGACGCTTGTAGTAGCCCATCATAAGACCGGGAGTGTCGATCTGAATTTCTCCGTCTCTGATACGCACTTCAACGGTGCTCATAATTCTGCCGACGCTTTCGGGAGGACATTCGCGGTCGGGAAGAGTTACCTTTGCACTGGTTTCACTCATACCGTAACCCTGTCTTAAGAGGATGCCGTACTGAGCGAATGCCTTGCAGAGCATCGGATCAAGATATGCACCGCCGGCAAGCATCATATCAAGATTTCCGCCTGTAACCATGGCTGCGGCTTCCTTGGGAGAAAGCTCGGGATGCTTGGCCTGCACACCGCGGATTCTTGCAAGGATACCCTGAGCAATAAGAGGAACAACTCTTATCTGATCGGGCTTGAAAATAAGCAGATTCTTGAAAAGATCCTTCATTTCACCGTTGAGACATACACAGTTACCTACATTGAGAGGTCCGATATATCCGCAGATGAAGCAGAAAATATGATGCAGGGGAAGAATTGAAAGAATTGTATCCACACGGATAACGATAGGATCATAGGGCTCGAAGATGAGGTTGCTTACAAGTGCCTGAGACGAAAGCATAACACCCTTCTTGTCACCTGTTGTGCCTGAAGTGTAGATAATAAGACAGCAGGCATCGGGATCCATTTCATAATCTGAAAGAGATGCATATTCCGAGGTATCACTGTACTCCTCATAGATTTTTTCATAGGAAGCGGGAGAAATAACCATTTCCTTTTCAAGTGCAGGACAAAGAGACTTTACCGCAGCAAGTCTGTCTGAAAACTCCTCACCGTATAAAAGAACGGTAGCATCGCAGTCATTTATAATTGCTGCTGCTTCTTCAGCTGTTGAATCGGGATCAATGGGAACAGCAACAAAGCCGCCGCAGATAACACCTGTCATGCAGACAATATACTCATATGTACTTTTGCTGATAATGGCAATATGTGTTCTCTCGCCTACCGTATGGCGAAGCATTCTTGCAGCTGCAAGACCGTCGCTTCTTACCTCGCTGAATTTCTTTTCAACGATTTCACCCTCACGGATATATTTTATAAATGTTCTGTCGTTATGCTTCTTAGGAGCAATATCAAGCAGATCTCTTATTGTAGGTACGTTTTCAAGCCTCATAAAATTCATCCTCCGGACAGCTTTTTTTCTTCATCCGCACACCTAAAATTTACATTAAAAATTTTCGAATTAAATAAAATTATATATGTTTTATAATAAAAAAGCAATTTATTTAAATAATCATTTACAATTTATTAACAAAATCAGACACACACTGCAAATTTGTCGGTAAAACATTAAAAATACAGTTTTTTGACCTAAATGCAAATAATTTTAATTTACAGATTATTTAAAAATTATCCTCTAATCAGCAAATGCGGAATAATCAGTCTCCGAAAAAATCAAAAATTTCCTCCATATACCACCGGAGGCTATCCTTTCTGCTCATAAAAATCTCGTGACGGGAGTTTTCCGCTTTCTTTGCCTTTGCTCCCGAAAGACTTACGAATTTACGGGTATATTCCGTAAGAAGCTGCTTATCCTCCTCGGGAATAAACACCAATAGCTTAGTATTCACACGGCTTTTATTCCACTCACCGAGAATTTTATCCCTTGCTTCAAGTGATGCAGTTACCCAGGAGAAGGCAGGACCGCTTGTCTGATAAAGAGGCTCTTTTATCCTCTTTTCGTGATAATAATAAAATCTCTCGGGACTTGCGGCATCACTGTCACCGGCAGAAGCATTCTCATTAAAAACACATCTTCCCGGTGCAGACACATTCTTTCCTCCCGCCGCACAAAGAAGCCTTGAAGCCGTCCCTGCAAGAAAGACGGGCATTCCCGTATTCGGGCATATCATGGGAGAGGACAGCACGGCTTTTGAAACAGCATCGGGATTTTTCATAAGATAAAGAAGGGAGACCGTACTTCCCAGAGAATGGGAATAAATATATATTTTTCTGTTGCCGCTTGCAGGCTTTACCGCTTTTTCAATAAACTCCTCAAGATCCCGTTCATATGTATTGAAGCTGTCGATACCCACCGTTTCTTTCTTATCCGAGCCGTGATATGATTTTCCGTGGCCTCTGAGATCAGGTACAAATACACTGTAGCCTGCTTTTCTGAAATAGTATGTAATTTCGCGGAATTTTTCCGCCGACTCGCAGAAGCCGTGAAGAATAACGACACTGCCTCTCGACAGAAGCTTTTCATAAGCCTCATAATGCATTCGTTTACCGTCGAAGGATATAAAATAACCGTCAGTGCGCCTTTTTTCAAGATAAGGCTCCACGGTGCTTTTCATTGTGACACCGTAGGAGGCATCATCAATAATTTCTGTTTTTTCCAAAAAATCAAGCATAGCTATTAACCACCCAGAATACTGCCCACGTCTATTTTGATTCCGCCGTCGCTTCCCGACAAGGGCAGATAGGGCATAATTGATTTTGCAATGTTCATAATGGGCATTGACTGAATATAAACTCTTCCGGGGCCTGTTACTCTTGTGTTAAAAAGTCCCTCACCGCCGAAGAAAATATTTTTTGCACCCTTCACGGTTTCAATATCCATAGAGCAGGATTCCGTCATAGCGGCAAGATAGCCGGTATCAACCACAATGCTCTGACCGGGAGCCAGGTCATATATCTTGCAGCTGCCGTCTATTTCAAGAAATACCATTCCTTCACCGCTTATTCTCTGCATTATAAAGCCTTCGCCGCCGAAAAAGCCCTTACCCAGCTTTTTCTGAAAATACACAGAAAGCTCAAGGCCCTTTTCCATAGCAAGAAAGCCTCTTTTCTGAACAATAAGACCGTTTCCGGGAGAAACCTGATAGGGAATGATGCTGCCCGGGAAAGATGAAGCAAAGGCAATCATACCGGCGCCGTTCATTGCAGTATATTCATTCATAAAAATAGACTCTCCGGAAAACATTCTGCCGATAGCCTTCTTGATTCCGCCCCCTGAGGTGGTCTCCATTTTCATATTGGGACTCATCCAGCTCATGGCACCGCTTTCGGTGCAGAGAGTCTGTCCCGGCTCGGGATAGCAGGTAACAACAGGCAGATTACCGCCTTCTATTTCATATTTTATCATAAACTGAGCACTCCTTCTCAAAAAAGATGATTTTATTTTACCATATTCCGACCCCTGTGTAAATATTTATGCCTGAGGAAAATTATGTCTCCGATAAAAACCGGTCACTTGATTTTTTGCTGAATTGGTGATACTCTTAATATAATAATTTTTACGGAGAAGAGAAATGAATATAAGATCCTATGAATCCCGTGACCGTGACGATGTGCGCTTTGTGTGCCTCAACTGCGACGGTCCTTCTGACATGTCCCCCCAATCGGAGCATTTTATACTTTCAACCTATTGCGATTATTATATCGAAAAAGAGCCTCATAACTGCTTTGTTGCCGAAAATGAAGAGGGCAGGGCTATAGGCTATATAATCTGCGCCGAAAATTTTGACAGCTTCTATGATATTTTCAAAAAAGAGTATATCCCGCGCATTCCCGAGGAGGAAACCGACCACCGCTTCTATGCCTCAACCTCTGCCGTGCTGCAGGAAAAATACAAGGACAGCTATCCCGCACATTTTCATATAGATATTCTCCCCGAATATCACAGAATGGGCATAGGCCACAAGCTTGTTGATACTCTTATAAAGCACCTTAAAGAAAAGAACATTCCCGCCGTAATGCTCGCAGTCAGCAGAGAAAATCTGCAGGGGGATGCCTTTTACAGAAAATACGGTTTTACTCTTATAGAAAGCAACCCTTCAGCAAACGTGTACGGAATCAAATTCAACAAATAAGGAGAAAAAGCTATGAATAAGCCTCTCGAATATCTTCAGAATCTGAATAAAATCATTGAAAGCATTATGTCATCACAGCTCGGTGCAATTGAAGAATGCGCCGAAGCCTTTGCCGAGGCACTTATGAATGACAGAAATATATTCCTCTTCGGCACGGGACATTCCCATATGCTGGCAGAGGAGGTTTTTTACCGTGCAGGCGGTCTTGTAAAGCTTCAGCCCATACTTGAAACCTCTCTTATGCTTCACGAGGGTGCGGCAAAAAGCACGGAGATTGAAAGACTTGAGGGCTATGCTGATATACTTGCCGACACCTACAGCTTTCAGAAAAACGATGTGATAGTAATTATCTCCAATTCAGGCAGAAACGGCGTGCCCGTTGATATGGCACTGCTGGCAAAGGAAAAGGGACTTAAGGTAATTGCCCTCACAAATATAAGACATTCGTCCATGAGCCCCTCAAGGCATAAAAGCGGAAAAAGACTTTTTGAAATTGCAGATATTGTCCTTGACAATATGGGCTGTCCCGGTGACGCTTCGGTTTATTTTGAAAAGCTCGGAAGAAATGCCTGCCCCACCTCTACCTCTGCCGGTGCCGCAATCCTTCACGCCGCCGTTGCAGGTGCAATAGAAATTATGCTTGAAAACAATGTAATCCCCGAGGTATTCTCCAGCAGCAACGTGGACGGCGGAGATAAGATAAACGAAGAATTTATAAAAAAATACAAAAACAGAATAAAATCCCTGTAACGGAAAAAACTTAAACATACGGCACAGAGCTGCAACAATGCAGTTTTGTGCTTTTTCATTAATAATTTATCCGAACATCTGAAAACAGACAGATTTTTGTAAAATTTGTCTCCGAAAACTCAGGTTATTTGTTTATATAAAAGACAAAGAAAAAAACTATTGTCATTTTCAAACAACAAAAAAAGGAGAATAATCATGAAAAAGATCCTCAAAAAAATATCGGTTGAAGTGTTGAAATATATACTGATTACAGTTGTTTTACTGGGCTTTATTATCGGTGGATATAACCTGTCAGGGATGAACTCAATGAAAACGTATAAGTTTACGCTGGACAATTCTGAAGTCGGTGCAGAATCCTTCTTTCCGTTTAACGATCTTTATTATTACGAGTACAGATTTTATGTTTCGGATGACCCTGACTGCAGCAGTGAAATAAGAATTTTTGAACAGGTCAACAAAACTATAGGCGCTGTGTTTCACCAGCAGAACAGATATAAAAATTATTTAACTGCCAGCACTGATAAAGCGATCGGCACGTTGTATCTTCAGCTCAACGGCTCTGCAGAAGGGGTCAGCGATGAAAAGAATACAGCACTCATCTATTATTCAAATAACAAAGCAGGTATCGAAACAGTTAAATATTCAATAAAAAATCTTGACACGGAAACAGTTGAAGAAAAAACCGTTGATACAACCCGCCATCAGCCGTTAATGCTGTTGATTCCTTGCACCTACAATCACGGCAACTACCGTTATGAGGTGCTTAAGGCATCATTTTATGACATTGACGGAAATCTTGTTTTTGAAGATAACAGAAAAAACACATAACAAAAATATGCCTCAGCCGTAAATTTCTGAAGCATATACAAGAAAACGGTTTCACCGCAGGCGTGCGGCGAAGCCGTTTTCTTGTCAATACATTAAAAACATTTCAGTTTCAGTTTTCTGTTTTTTCAAGAGAGGCCAACATTTTTAGTGCTTCATCCGAAGAAATATCCCCCCGGCATTCAATTGAGAATAAATATCCTCCGTATTCTGAATAAACCAAGGTATATCCCGGATATTCATAGATATTAGCAATAATTCCGTCTGACTCAACACTATAAACAGTGCCGCCCATTCCCAGATACAGCCCGTCTTCGGGAATCAGGGTTTGGTTAAATATAATTTTTGCATACATTAAGTTATCCTGATTTCTTTCATATACCGCTCTTATTCTTTCCGGTTCGGCTTCCCGTGAGATTTCCCTGAAGCCGGCAGGTTTATAAGAAGGCTCATATATTACATCAAGGTTTTCGGCTGCGATATCAGGCTTCCACAAAATACCGAAGGTATGTTCATAGGTTGCAATAAAAAAGTTTTTTACACCTTCTCTTACAGCAGGCACCGAACAGCCTGCAAGAGCAAGAAAAACTATAATTGCAGCCGCAACAGCAACTATCTTTTTCGTTTTGGGCATAAAATAATTTTCTCTTACTTTTATTCTTTCTGATTTTCTGAGAAACCCTGCGGAAAAGCTGTGATTTATATTCTCTTCATCCGGGATAAAGCTGTAGTCGGCACTTACAGCCTGACGGAATGCGTTCTGAAACAGTATTTTCGTATCATTCATTATAACAAATCTCCTTCAGGTTATCAGTTAATATGCATTTTCCTCTTGTTATCTGCTTTTTTACGGCAGCAACACTTCTGCCGAGCTGACGGGCAATGTCTGCAGGTGTCATATCAAGCACAAAGTAAAAATACAGTACATCTTTATACGTGTCATTCAATTCTCTGATAGCTTTGATGATTGCTTCATAATCAGCCCTGTTTATGACATAATCCACAAATTCCGTATCATTCATTTCATAAACGGCTGTATCATACTGTACATCCTCAATAAGCGCTGTCCTTTTTGATTTGTTTATAAAATTAACTGCAGCATTTTTTGTTGAAGTAAGCAGATAATTTCTGAGATCCGTCGGATCGGTTATTTTCATAACAGTAGGCATATATTTCTGAGCAATATTCAAAAAAACAGAATGCACAATATCCTCAGCATCTGCGTTATTCTTCACAACACTCTGAGCCATAATAAATATTTGTTTTTTGTATAAAACATATATTTCTTTGAATTTACTCTTATGTGATATATCATCAATAACACTCAGCAGACATATAAGCATAATTTCACCCCCCACTACAATAAACAATTATATCAGAAAAAAAGGGACAAAAAAACAGGAATTATAATTTCCGCTGAAAGACTGACTATTTTTTCATATAAGAATTAAACAATAAACACAACAGGTCTTTTTGGCAGATTCCACAAAATTCCGAAACAGAAAATTTGTTGTTTATTTTTCTATTGACATATAAATAAAAATTATATTAAATTGTTGTATTAACACAAAAAAGGAGCTTTCTGTATGAAAAAGATTATTTCCCTGATTTTATGTGCAGCTTTAGCCTTTTCCCTTGCAGTTCCGGCATTTGCTGCCGAATCCCCTGTTGTAATCACGGTAGCAAACGATCTTCATCTTGATCTTGATGATTCCTTTGCGGAATCTGTAAATAAAAGAAACAGTGTAAGCGAAGAATATGCCCACGTTTCCTCGGGCGGTCAGCTCACATATGAATCCTATGCCATTATCAAGGCATTTCTTGAAAAGGCAGCAACCAATAACAGTAAATATGTAATTCTCCCCGGCGATCTTACCAACAGCGGTCTTATTGAAGAGCACGAATTCCTTGCTTCTATGCTCAGAGAATTTGAAGAAGCCTCAGGTAAAGAGGTTTATGTTGCTCCCGGCAACCACGATTTATTAAACACCACACTTCAGGAATTCGAAAGCATTTATGCGGAATTCGGCTTCAATGATGCATATGCAAAGGACACAAAGTCTGCCACATATCTTGCCGAGCTCGACAATAACTATGTTATTCTTTCCATCGACTCATGCACACCGAAAAAATCCCCCCACGGTATGACAGAAGAAAGAATTGACTGGATCGAGGCTCAGGTAAAATCAGCCAAGGCACAGGGCAAAAAGGTTATTGCCATGCTTCACCACAATCTTGTTGAGCACTATATTCTTCAGGCAAAAATTCACACAGGCGCAGTTGTGACAAAGGAATCAACCCGCCTTGCGGATGTGCTTGCCGATAACGGTGTAAAATATGTTTTCACCGCACACACCCACAGCCACGATATCACATCCGATACATCACCCGCAGGAAACACGCTCTATGAAGCAGTTACAAATTCTCTTACTCAGTATCCCTGTGCATTCAGAGTTGTATCCTTCGGTGAAAAAGCAGAATTCAAGGTAGATTATGTACGTAAAATAGACACCTCTCTTCTTCCTGCAGGTATTCACGAAGCTGCTCTCTCTCTTGCAGAAAGCAATTTCCTTATGTATGCAAAAAACTGCACATATCTGGGTGTCAACAACATTGTTTCATCTTACGTAAAGGCTTCTCAGCTTAAGAAAATACTCAAAACCGACGACGAAACAATAAACTCTGTCATTGACCGTGCTGCAGTAAAGCTTGAAGAAATTGCAAGACTTCCCATTTACGAAAAGGATGCCGCTGAGGGCGAAACCTCACTTGAAATAATGGCAGAAGAGCTTGATATAACCCTTCCCGAAACCGATTATTACAATCTTCTTGAGCTTGCAACAGAAATTTATCAGTCCCAGTCAACAGGCGATGAAAACTATGCGGCATATACTGATGAAATGATTCTCTTTACAAGGCTTCTTGCAGTTGCCATAAACTATGCCTTCAGCGATGTTACTAATGAAGAATTTACTATTGTGCTCTCTTATGTGGCAAATCTTCTCGGTGTTGATATTTCTCAGGATATCATCAACGCTGTAGGCGGAGCTCTTGACAAGTTCAGAGGCGCAGAGCTTTTCGTAACATCAGTTGCACTTCCCATCCTTGCCATGTACGGACAGGACCAGGGCATTGCCGATAACAACGTAAGTCTCCCCGGCTACGATTCAACACAGAAGAGCGCAGAAAGCCTTCTTGATATGATTAAGAATTTCTTCAAAAAGATCTTCGACTTCTTCCACACTCTCTTTGCAATGATTGCATAAGCAAAATACAAATACCGCAGGCTTTAGTGTCTGCGGTGTTTTTTCTTTAAAAAATAATAATTCAGGAACATAATAAAAGTACACGGAATTATAAGGGGCGGGTATCCATCCCCTATGATGTTAAAAGTCAAATCTGCATCGATAAATCATAATTTATCGATGTGCCGGCTACATAAAAATCAGTATTTCTGATGTTTGTAGCCTTCTTATCCTGTAGGGGACGACGCCCCCGGCGTCCCGGCACAGGAACGTGCGAAGCACCTGTATCACAATAAAGATTACCTGTAACAGAATAAAAAAAAGGCTGATTTGAGGATATTTATAAGCGATAC
>JAZSNB010000011.1:0-13964 GCA_045536195.1 Acutalibacteraceae bacterium | reverse complement strand
GAAACCTCAGGATTTTCTTTTATTTTTCTGATGATGGCGTGTTCTCTTCCGCCACCGCCTACAACCATTATCTTCATTCTTGATATCTCCGTAAATTAATGGTGGAATAAACGCATTCCGGTGAATGCCATAGCCATACCGTATTTGTCGGCACATTCGATAACAAGGTCATCTCTGATTGAGCCGCCGGGCTGAACCACGTATTTTACACCGCTTTTCTTTGCTCTTTCGATGTTGTCCGAGAAGGGGAAGAATGCGTCTGAGCCGAGAGCTACACCGTCGCGTGTGTCAAGGAAGGCTCTCATTTCTTCAGCTGTGAAGGGCTCGGGCTGAGTTGTGAAGTATTTCTGCCAGTTTCCGTCTGCGCAGACATCCTCTTCATTCTTGTTTATATAGCCGTCGATTACATTATCACGGTCGGGTCTGCCGATTTCGGGCTTGAAGGGGAGATTAAGTACTTTTTCGTGCTGACGAAGGAACCATGTGTCTGCTTTTGTGCCTGCAAGACGGGTGCAGTGAATTCTTGACTGCTGACCTGCACCTACACCGATAGCCTGTCCGTCATATGCATAGCATACGGAATTACTCTGTGTGTATTTGAGCGTGATAAGAGAAATAACAAGATCTCTTGCTGCTTCTTCGGAAATTTCCTTGTTTGCCGTTACGATATTATTAAGAAGAGAAGCGTCTATCTTGTAATTGTTTCTGCCCTGCTCGAAGGTGATACCGAAAACCTGCTTGGTTTCGATTTCTTCGGGAACATAATCCGGGTCAATCTTTACAATGTTGTAGTTGCCCTTTCTCTTTGATTTTAATATTTCGAGAGCTTCGGGTTCATAGCCGGGAGCGATAACACCGTCGGAAACCTCTCTTTTTATAAGAAGAGCAGTTGTAACATCGCAGACATCTGAAAGGGCTACCCAGTCACCGAAGGAGCACATTCTGTCGGTACCTCTGGCTCTTGCATATGCCGATGCAAGAGGGCTTTCATCAAGTCCCTCAATATCATCAACAAAGCAAGCCTTTTTAAGCGTATCGGAAAGCTTGATTCCTACTGCAGCAGATGTGGGGCTTACATGCTTGAAAGATGTTACAGCGGGAAGACCTGTTGCTTCCTTGAGCTCCTTTACAAGCTGCCAGGAATTGAAAGCATCGAGGAAATTGATATAGCCGGGTCTGCCGCTTAATATTTCAATGGGAAGCTCCTGTCCGTTTGCCATATAAATCTTTGAAGGCTTCTGATTAGGGTTACAGCCGTATTTAAGTTCAAATTCTTTCATGTCAGATCTCCTTATACATTCTTATTTACGATTCTTGTTTCAAATTCGTTTGTTTCAAGGTCAATGTATCTTACAAAAAGTGAAACCTTGTTGTCTTCATTGAGGTTTTTCCAGATGATGTCTGTGAGAGCATCAATATCGACGTCGGGAAGCTCAAGTGTCTTGGGTTCACCCTCAAAGCTGGGGAGGGGATTGCCGTCACACTTATATGTATGGATAAACTTTGCATTTCCTGCAATGGGATTATTGTATGCGAAGGTATATCTCTGACAGGAGCTTCCGTCGCCGTCTGCTGATTTGAGAATTGATAATGCGTAATTCATTTCGCCCTTTTCGTGGTGGATGATACCTGAAATACGGGGAGTGAAATTCGGTGCATCATCTTCAAATTCACGGGTACGAAGAGCCTGCTCAAAGGTCATCTGCTTGTCCATAAGCTCATATATCGTATCTGTCTGATCACCGTTTGTAACTATTGTTTTGTTGCCGAGCACTCTTACGGGATAATAGATAATAAGATGGGGGTCTGTCATCTTTGATTCATCAAAAGCCTTGGTTCTCATAGCATCGCCCTCAGCCACAAAAACTCTGTTACGGCTGTTTACGCTTCTGCCCATTATGAAATATGCGGTTACTGCCTTTTTGCCGTCAGCGCTTTTTCCTATGATTATGCCTCTGCCGTGATAAGGAAGTGAATTAAGTTCTGCTTCAAGTGTTCTTTTCTCCATCTTAAAGTCCTCCGTTTATTTAATATAAGTCTTGTTGTTTTGAACAGTTATTCTGTCATCGCAGAAAAGCTGAACTGCCTTGGGAAGAATCTTCCACTCCGCCTGTTCCATTATTCTTTTCTGAAGTGTTTCGGGAGTGTCGTCTTCCTCGACGTCTACCGCCTTTTGTAAGATTATGGGACCCGCATCGCATTCCGCTGTAACGAAATGAACCGTAGCGCCCGATACCTTAACGCCTTTTTTCAGTGCCTCCTCGTGAACGTGAAGACCGTAATAGCCTTTGCCGCAGAAGGAGGGGATGAGTGCCGGATGCACATTTATCATCCTGTTTCTGAATGCATCGCATACATTTTCGTCAAGTATGGTCATAAAGCCCGCATAAACTACTAAATCTGCCTTTTCTTCAATAAGAATATCTCTCATCGCACAGCTGTAGGATGCGATATCGCTGTAATCTTTTCTTATAAGTGTTCTTGTTTTTATTCCGTTGTTTTCAGCACGGGTCAGAGCATATGCATCTGCCTTTGATGAAATAACACAGGTTATTTTTCCGCTTCCCAGTTCTCCTTTTTTTTCGGCATCAATAAGAGCCTGAAGGTTTGTTCCGCCGCCTGAAACAAGAACTGCTATTCTCTTATACATCAGAGAATCACCTTCTCTTCGCCCTCAATGATTTCACCGATAACATAGGCATCTATGCCGTTTTCCCTGAGAATCTCAATTGAGAGATTTACCTCATCTGCAGGTACAACAATGCTCATGCCTACGCCCATATTATAGGTGTTATACATATCTCTTTCAGGGATATTGCCCCACTTTGCAATTACATCGAAAATGGGAAGAACTTTAACTGCGGACTTGTCAATCTTTGCTGTGAGTCCGTCGGGAATGCTTCTCGGAATGTTTTCGTAGAAGCCGCCGCCTGTGATATGGGAAATGCCCTTTACATTGACCTTTTCAAGAAGAGCAAGCACGGGCTTTACATAAATCTTGGTGGGAACAAGAAGAGCTTCTGCAATGCTCTTTCCTCCAAGCTCCTCACGGGGAACATATATTTCGGGATTGTTGTTATCAATATCAAAAACCTTTCTGCAAAGGCTGAAGCCGTTGGAGTGAATACCTGTTGAAGGAAGTGCAATAACCACATCGCCGACAGCCATTTTGCTGTTGTCGATCATCTTGGGTTTGTCAACAACACCTACAGCAAAGCCTGCAAGGTCATAATCCTCAGGAGGCATAAGACCGGGATGCTCAGCTGTTTCACCGCCTATGAGCGCCGCACCGGACTGAACACAGCCTTCAGCAACACCTGATACGATTTGGGCAATCTTTTCGGGATAATTCTTTCCGCATGCAATATAGTCAAGGAAGAATAAGGGCTTTGCACCTACACAGATGATGTCATTAACGCACATTGCAACTGCATCAATGCCGATGGTATCGTGCTTGTCCATAAGAATAGCAAGCTTTACCTTGGTTCCGCAGCCGTCTGTTCCGGAAACGGAAACGGGATGCTCCATGCCTGCAATCATGCTGAGATCAAAGCAGCCGCCGAAGCCGCCTACATCGTCTACCGAGCCTTCATTACGGGTTCTTGCAATATGCTTTTTCATAAGTTCTACAGATTTGTAGCCTGCAGTAATATCAACGCCCGCTGCTGCGTAGCTTTCAGATCTTGAATTTTCTATCATAATTCTTATTCCTTTCCGTTCCAACAATATGTGCAAAGTTTTTCTGCGGGAAGTCCTATTGCTTCAATAAGACCTTCCATAGTCTGAAATTCCAGAGATGCAAAATGAAGCTTTGTGCTGATGGTCTGACGAAGATTTCTTCCTCTTTCGGTTGATGGATCAGAGTATTCGTCAAGATACTTCATTCCCTCGTCTCCCTCAAGCTCATAAATGGTGCTTCTGGTGATAAGCTCCATATCATTTGTTGCTCTTGAGAAGTTGAGGTATTTACAGCCGTACATTATGGGAGGACAGGCAGAGCGCATATGTACAGCCTTTGCTCCGTTATCGTATAGGAAATCAACCGTTTCCCGGAGTTGTGTTCCTCTTACGATTGAATCGTCTACAAAAAGAAGGTTTCTGTTTTCGATAAGCTCGTGTACGGGGATCTGTTTCATTTTTGCTATTCTGTTTCTTTCCTTCTGATTTGAAGGTGTGAAGCTTCTGGGCCAGGTAGGGGTATATTTGATAAACGGTCTTGCAAAGGGAATATCGCTTTCGTTTGCATATCCGATCGCATGAGGAGTACCGGAGTCGGGAACTCCGCCTACATAATCAATATCGTTGCATAAGCCGTTCTTTTTATCATTTCTTGCGAGCACTTCGCCGTTTTTGTATCTCATTACTTCAACATTGATTCCTTCATAGGTTGAAGTTGAATAGCCGTAATAGGTCCATAAGAACGAACAAATTCTCATTTCTTTTCTCGGTTCTTTGAGTGTTGTTACTTTTTCTGAGGTGATTTCAACAATTTCTCCGGGACCGAGCTCCCTGTAATCGGTATATCCGAGTTTTTTATAGGCAAATGATTCAAAAGCAGCACAATAGCCGTCTTCACTTTTGCCGAGAATTACGGGAATGCGTCCCATCTTATCACGGGCTGCAATTATTGCACCGTCATCCTTGAGGATAAGAATATTTGCAGTTCCTTCTATTGAATCCTGTGCAAAGGTAATGCCCTCAACATAATTGCTTTTCTGGTTAATAAGTGCGGCAACAAGTTCTGTTGAATTGATGTTTCCGCCTGTCATGGCACCGAAGTGTCCGCTTGAAAAAGTAAGATACTGTTTTATCAGAGCATCGGCATTGTTTATAATGCCGATGATGCATATTGCATAAGTACCGAGATTTGAACGTATAAGAAGCGGCTGGGGCTCACTGTCATTTATGCATCCGATTGCGGATGAGCCTACCATTTCATCAAAAATATCTTCAAATTTTGTTCTGAACGGAGAGTTTCTGATATTATGAATAACTCTCTGTAATCCTATTTTTTTATCAAATGCTGCCATACCTGCACTTTTTGTGCCGAGATGTGAGTGGTAATCCGTGCCGAAAAACACATCGCTCATTGCATCCTCTTTGCATGCAGCGCCGAAAAATCCGCCCATTTATCTTCCTCCTTTATTTTGCGGTGTGAGTTTATATCAAAGCTGAGAAAGAATGTTTTTGTCTTTTTCAAGAACTGCTTCTGCAGCAGACTTTCTCTTGCTGTCAAGCTTATCTGCGAGAGTCTTATCCTCAATTGCAAGCATTTGTGCTGCAAGGAGAGCAGCATTTGCTCCGCCGTTTATTGCAACTGTTGCAACAGGAATGCCGGGAGGCATCATAACTGTTGATAAAAGTGCATCCATACCGTCAAGCACCGAAGACTTGCAGGGAATACCGATAACGGGAAGAGTTGTGTTTGCAGCAACGGCACCTGAGAGGTGGGCTGCCATACCTGCTGCACAGATTATTGCACCGAAGCCGTTTTCTCTGGCTCTGAGAGAAAAGTCTCTTGCCTCTTCGGGGGTGCGGTGTGCAGAATATATGTGTACTTCAAAAGGAATTTCCAGCTCCTTTAATGTGTCTGTTGCTTTTTTTATGATGGGAAGGTCAGAGTCGCTTCCCATAACTATTCCGACTTTTTTCATGAGTTTGCCTCCTTTATTCTGATAAAAAAACAAAAGGGCACACTTACTTTGTTTAGTAAATGTGCCCAGACGGTCGGCTTTGATAAATTCTGTTTCTCGGTGGTGCTCCACCTTTATCCGTCAGTCACAGAATTTATTATTAAATACTGTATTTATATTAACATAAATACTTTTCTTAGTCAAGGCACGGAAAAAATATAATCAGTTTTTATATGTCTTGCTGTCGCAGTAAACACATCTGCATACGTCTTTTTCTGCCTCTGATTCATAGAACTTATGGAGAAGCTCCTGCTCAATGGAGGTGATGCATTTTGCGTTATTGCATTTCATGGAATTGTCCACTATATAATCTCTGAGTGGCTTGTGCTCTGCGTTCTTTTCTGCTTCCGCAAGAAGCTTTAAGATGAGCGCCATTCTTATATATTTTCCGTTGAGTGCCTGCTTGAAATAACAGGCTCTGGGGTCCTTGTCAACACCGATGCTTATTTCGTTGACTCGGGGAAGGGGATGCATAATTGTGAGAGATTCCTTTGCGGACTTAAGCTTTTCGGTGTCGAGACAGTATGAATCCTTGAGCTTGAGATATTCGTTGTAGTCTGAAAATCTTTCCTGCTGAATTCTTGTCATATAAAGAATATCAAGCTCCGGAAGGGCATCTTCAAGACTTTCGGTTTCTTTATAATTGCCCCCGGAAAGATATTTTTCCTTTATGCTTCCGGGCAGAACAAGCTCCTTGGGGGAGATAAGCACAACATTTATGTTGTTGTATCTTGAGAGAGCTTCTATAAGAGAATGAACGGTTCTGCCGTATCTGAGATCTCCGCAGAAGCCTATTGTGTAGCCCTCCAGACTTCCTTTTTCACGATTTATTGTGAGAAGGTCAGTAAGCGTCTGAGTCGGGTGGTTGTGAGCGCCGTCGCCTGCATTTATAACCGGTACATCTGCATTTTCTGACGCAACAAAGGGTGCCCCCTCTTTAGGATGGCGCATTGCGATTATGTCTGCATAGCAGCTTATGACCTTTGCTGTGTCGGCAACGCTTTCGCCTTTTGCAGCAGATGAGCTTGTTGCCTCCGAAAAGCCGAGAACACTTCCGCCCAGCTCCAGCATGGCAGCTTCAAAGCTGAGTCTTGTTCTTGTTGAGGGCTCATAGAAAAGAGTTGCAAGCTTTTTTCTTTTGCATTTTTCTGCGTATTTGTCGGGATTTGCAATAATATCCTTCGCAGTTTCTATGAGTTCATCTATTTCGGGGACGGATAAATCAAAAATACTGATAAGACTTCTCATTTTCACCCGTTTCCTTTCTTTCAGGCTTTTGCACCGTTGATTTCAAGATAAGCCTTTATTCTGTCAACATTTTCCTTGTTTGCGGGATCTTCTTCAAGGTATTCAATAATATCGTAAACGTCAACAACAGAGTATACGGGGAAGCCGAATTCTTCGCCTACCTCTGCCATGGCGGATTTTTCAGTCTGTCCTTTTTCTTTTCTGTCAACCATAACGAAGCAGGCAGCAACCTTTGTGTCCTTGAGGCCTGAGAGGATTGCCATGCTTTCTCTTATAGCTGTGCCTGCAGTGATAACGTCTTCAACAATAACGATTTCTTCGCCTGCCCCGGGCTTGTAGCCGACAAAGACACCGCCTTCGCCGTGGTCCTTTTCCTCTTTTCTGTTGAAGAAGAAGGGGACATCAAGGTTTTCCTTTGAAAGAGCACATGCAACTGAAACTGCAATGGGAATGCCCTTGTAGGCAGGACCGTAAAGAACGGTTTTTTTGTTGCCTACCTTTTCAAAGTATGCCTTTGCATAGAATTCGCCGAGCTTTGAAATCTGATCGCCTGTTTTAATATCGCCTGCGTTTATAAAATAGGGGATTTTTCTTCCGCTTTTTGCTGTGAAATCACCGAACTTGAGAACACCTGCATTCTCAAGAAATTTTATAAACTCTCTCTTATAGCTTTCCATAATTAATCTCCTTAATCAACAAATTCTTTAACGCATCTTCTGTATGCTGCTACGGGATCGGCTGCACCTGTGATGGGTCTTCCCACAACAATGTAGTCAGAGCCTATGAGCTTTGCCTGTTCGGGAGTCATAACTCTCTTCTGATCACCGATTTCACCGTCAGCAAAACGAACACCGGGAGTAACTGTTACAAAGTCCTTTCCGCATACACAGTGAACCTTTTCTGCTTCGAGGGGAGAGCATACAACGCCGTCAAGACCTGCCTTTTTTGCATTTTCTGCGTAGTGCATAACAACCTTGTCGATAGGCTCTTTTATAAGAAGATCGTTTTCCATTGCTTCCTGATCTGTGGAGGTAAGCTGTGTTACTGCGATGAGAATGGGACGAGTTCCGTCTTCTCTTGTGAGACCTTCAATTGCAGCCTCCATCATTCTTACGGTGCCTGCTGCATGAAGATTTGTCATATCAACATCAAGGCCGGAAAGAACAGCCATTGATTTTTTTACTGTGTTGGGAATGTCGTGAAGCTTGAGGTCAAGGAAAATTTTATGTCCTCTTGCCTTGATTTCTTTAACGATTTCAGGGCCTGCTCCGTAGAAAAGCTCCATTCCGATTTTTACAAAGGGCTTCTCCTCTGTAAAAAGATCAAGGAAACTCATAACCTTTTCTTTGTTCGGGAAATCACAGGCAATAATTACATCTTTACCCATTATCTTGCTCCTCCTATTATATCTGAAAGTGAATTGATTGAATATTTTTCCATAACGCGGGGAAGATCGTTTATTATATCTCTTGCTGCAAAGGGATCTATAAGATTCTGTGCACCGATTTCAACTGCAGTTGCTCCTGCGAGCATCATTTCGATAACATCCTCTGCACTTGCAACACCTCCCATTCCCACAACGGGAATGTTAACGGCAGATGCTACCTGATAAACCATTCTTACTGCAACGGGGAAGATAGCACTTCCCGAAAAGCCGCCCATTTTGTTTGCAATAACGGGCTTTTTGGTTTTGAGATCAATTCTCATTCCCAGCAGTGTGTTTATAAGGCTTATTCCGTCTGCACCGGCTTCTTCACAAGCCTTTGCAATGCTTACTATGTCGGTTACATTGGGAGAAAGCTTTATGATTACAGGCTTCGTTGTTACCTTTTTTACTTCTCTTGTAACCTCAGCCGCTGCTTCGGGAGATGTGCCGAAGCTCATTCCTCCGCCGTGAACATTCGGACAGCTTACGTTTACCTCAAGCCAGCCGACTTCTTCACATTTGTCAAGCTTTTCACAGGTGTATGCATAGTCGGGCACTGAAAAACCGCTGACATTTGCCATTACCTTCTTGTGAAAAACCTTTTTCATTTTGGGTAATTCCTCGGAAATAACCTTTTCAACACCGGGATTCTGAAGGCCTACCGCATTTATCATACCTGCAGTGCATTCTGCAATTCTGGGGGTGGGGTTGCCGAAGCGGGGCTCCTTTGTTGTGCCCTTGAAGGAGAATGTTCCGAGAATATTTATATCATAAAGCTCTGCAAATTCATAGCCGTAGCCAAAGGTTCCGCTTGCGGGGATAACGGGATTGTCAAGGGTTATTCCGCAAAGCTCAACACTCATTTTTCCCATATTATCTCCTCCTTCTTAAGCACGGGACCGTCCTTACAGATTCTCTTGTTGCCGTAAAGCGTTTTACAGGAGCAGCCCATACATGCACCGAAGCCGCAGCCCATTCTTTCTTCAAAGCTGAACTGTCCGCTGATATCAGTTGCATTATAAAGAGCCTTGAGCATAGGCTCGGGACCGCAGGTGTAGAAATAAGAGGCACCGGGATATCTGTCGAGGGCGTTTGTAACAAAGCCCTTTACCCCGTAGCTTCCGTCAACCGTAGTTACGGTTACGTCGCAGCCGAGAAGAGAGAATTCTTTTTCAAAGAATACCTCACTTTCGGTGTTGAAGCCCAGAATAACACTTACCTTTTTTCCTTCTGAAAGAAGCTTCTTTGCAAGCATATAAAGAGGAGGTACACCTACACCGCCGCCGACAAGAAGAACATTCTCGCCTGAAAGAGATGTATCGTAGCCGTTGCCGAGCCCTGTGAGAATATCAAGCTCACCGGAGGCCATACTGCTCATAAGCTCTGTTCCTTTTCCCACCACCTTGTAAATGAGTGTGAGAATATCACCTTCAACGTCATTTACGGAGATGGGTCTTCTGAGATAAAGTCCGTCGAGCTTTATGTTTACAAACTGACCGGAGACGGTAATATCCGAGGTGTCGCCCTGAAGACGCATAAGATATACGTCTTTTGTCAGGGGACGGTTTTCTGTTATCTTAAATAAACTCTGTTTCATTTTTGCACCTTAAGCATCAATTGTGGAAATTGTGAGTGTGGTTTCTTCAAGAACATCAAGAAGAGCATCTACTGTATCAAGAGATGTGAACATGGTTACGTTATATTCGGTTGCTATCTGACGAAGCTGAGCACCGTCGTTAATGTTATTTGAGCCGGGATCCTTTGTGTTGATGAAATATGCGATATGGCCCTGGCGAAGAGCTTCGGGGATTTCATTGCTGCCGTCGCTGATTTTCTTAAGGGCATGTGTGCGGATGCCGTTGTTCTTAAGGAACTGTGCTGTGCCCGAGGTTGCTTCAATATTGAAGCCGAGCTTATAAAGACGGCGGATAAGGGGAAGTGCTTCTTCCTTGTCCTTGTCTGCTATTGTGCAGAATACCGTGCCGTAATTCTGAAGCTTGGTACCTGCAGCCTGGAGTGCTTTATATACAGCACGGGTTCTGGTGCGGTCATATCCGATTGCTTCGCCCGTGGATTTCATTTCAGGAGAGAGATATGCGTCAAGTCCGCGGATTTTGTTGAATGAGAATACGGGAGCTTTTACATACCAGCGTTCTTTTTCGTCGGGATAGATATCGAAGAAGCCCTGTTCCTTAAGGCTCTTGCCGAGGATAACCTCTGTCGCGATATCTGCAAGTGAATAGCCTGTAGCCTTGGAGAGGAAGGGTACGGTACGTGATGAACGGGGATTTACTTCAATGATGAAAACATTGTCGTTGTTGTCAACGATAAACTGAATGTTGAAAAGACCTACGATGCCGATACCCAGACCCAGCTTCTTTGCATACTGAAGAATGATTCCCTTTACCTTGTTTGAAATGGAGAAGGGCGGATAAACGGAGATTGAGTCGCCTGAATGAACACCTGTACGTTCAACAAGCTCCATAATGCCGGGAACGAAAACATCGCGTCCGTCACAGATAGCGTCAACTTCAACCTCTCTGCCCTGAATATATTTGTCAACAAGCACGGGCTTGTCCTCGTCAATTTCAACAGCGGTTCTGAGATAGTGTCTGAGCTGCTCTTCATTTGCAACGATCTGCATTGCGCGTCCGCCGAGAACGAAGGAGGGACGTACAAGAACTGGATAACCGATGTCTGCTGCTGCTTCAATGCCGTCTTCTATTCTTGTTACGGCCTTGCCCTTTGCACGGGGAATGTTGAGCTCATTAAGAAGATTTTCGAACTGATTACGGTCTTCTGCACGGTCGATAGCCTCACAGTCGGTACCGATGATTTTAACTCCGCGGTCGTGAAGGGGCTGTGCAAGATTGATTGCTGTCTGTCCGCCGAGAGAAGCAATAACTCCTTCGGGCTTTTCAAATTCTACGATGTTCATAACATCTTCGGGAGTGAGAGGCTCGAAATAGAGCTTGTCGGCAGTAGTGTAGTCTGTTGAAACCGTTTCGGGGTTATTGTTTATGATAATTGCCTCGTAGCCTGCATTTCTGATGGTCATAACTGCGTGAACGGTGGAGTAGTCGAATTCAACACCCTGACCGATACGTATGGGGCCTGCACCGAGAACAATAATTTTCTTTTTGTCTGTAAGTCTTGAGGCATTTTCGCCTGTGTAGGATGAGTAGAAGTAGGGGATATATGCATTTGTGTGGCAGGTGTCTACCATTTTGAATGCGGGGAAAAGTCCGATATCCTTACGCTTATTGTAAACATCAAGCTCCGTGCATTTCCAGAGACGTGCAATATATTTATCACTGAAGCCCATTTTCTTTGCTTCTGTGAGAATTTCATTATCGTTTCTTATACGAAGCTTTTCTTCCATATCGATAATGTTTTTGAACGCCTGAAGGAAATAGGGAGTAATCATGGTGATTTCGTGAATTTTTTCAATGGAAACACCGTGATAGATAAGCTCTGCTATTGCAAATATATTGTCGGAACGGAATTCTGATATATATTCAAGAAGCTCCTCTACACTCATATTGTCGAATTTGGGGAGATAGATATGATTTGCACCGATTTCAAGTGAACGTATACCCTTGAGCAGTGCCTCTTCAAGATTTGAGCCGATGCCCATAATTTCGCCTGTTGCCTTCATCTGAGTACCGAGCTTGTTTGTTGCAGATGCAAATTTGTCAAAGGGGAAGCGGGGCAGCTTTGCTATAACATAGTCGAGACTGGGTTCAAATGCGGCAGTTGTGTTTGCAATTTTAATATCCTCAAGTGCCATGCCTACGGCAATTTTTGCAGTTACTCGGGCAATGGGATATCCGGATGCTTTTGAAGCAAGAGCTGATGAACGTGAAACTCTGGGATTGACCTCAATGAGGTAGTATTCGGATGAATTGGGGTTGTGGGCAAACTGAACATTGCATCCGCCTTCAATTTTAAGCTCCTTGATGAGCTTTATTGCGGAGTCGTTCAGCATTTTTTCGTCTTCCTTGCTGAGAGTGAGAATGGGGGCAACAACACATGAGTCGCCTGTGTGAACACCTACGGGGTCAATATTTTCCATGCCGCAGATTGTGATAGCGTGGTCATTTGAGTCGCGCATAACCTCGAACTCAATTTCTTTATAGCCCTTTACACTCTTTTCGATAAGAACCTGATGAACGGGGGAGAGATTGAATGCATTTACGCCGACTTCAATAAGCTCTTCTTCGTTATATGCAAATCCGCCGCCTGTGCCGCCGAGTGTGAAAGCGGGACGAAGCACTACGGGATAGCCTATGCGGGCAGCCGCCGCTTTTGCTTCATCAAGAGAATAGGTGATTTCTGAAGGAATAACAGGCTCACCGATGGATTCGCAAAGCTCTTTGAACATTTCACGGTCTTCTGCTCTTTCAATGGAAGCACTTGATGTGCCGAGAAGCTTAACACGGCATTCTTTAAGTATACCTTTTTTTTCAAGCTGCATTGCAAGATTAAGACCTGTCTGACCGCCGATACCGGGAATGATAGCGTCGGGACGCTCATGACGGATGATCTTTGCCACATATTCCAGTGTCAGAGGCTCCATATAAACCTTGTCGGCAATGATTGTGTCGGTCATTATTGTGGCAGGGTTTGAGTTACACAGCACTACTTCATAGCCTTCCTCTTTAAGTGCAAGACATGCCTGTGTGCCGGCATAGTCAAATTCGGCTGCCTGGCCGATGACGATGGGACCTGAACCGATAATCAGTATCTTTTTGATGTCTGTTCTTTTAGCCATAACTTTCTCTCCTTATATATCAGTGTTGTTGTATATGATTTTGTTGTCCTTTACAGTGAGAAGGCAAACTCCCGAAAGAGTTTCCCCGGTGAAGGGGGTTGCTTTTCCCATTGAAAGGAATTTGTCGGGATCGACGGTGAATTCCTTTGAAAGATCCCACACGGAAAAACTGCCGTCAAAGGGAATACCGAAACGTTTTCTCGGATTTATTGCCATAAGCTCAATAAGCTTTTCGAGGGTTATGATTCCTGTTTTTACCAGATGTGTATACATTACGGGGAATGCGGTTTCAAGACCTGTTATTCCGAATGCGCTTTTTTCAAGACCTCTTGATTTTTCTTCTGTCGAGTGGGGTGCATGGTCGGTAGCTATCATGTCTATCGTGCCGTCCAGGATGCCCTCTATGAGTGCGAGCCTGTCTTCTTCGGAGCGAAGGGGAGGATTCATTTTGAATCTGCCGTCCTCCTGAAGTGACATATCGTTCATTACAAGATAGTGCGGTCCTGTTTCGCAGGTGATATCAAGCCCGTCTTTTTTTGCCTGTCTTATAAGCTCTACGCTTTCCTTTGCCGAGATGTGGCAAACATGATAGCTGCAGCCTGTTTCTCTGATAAGCTCTATGTCTCTTTCTATCTGCTTCCATTCACTTTCGGAGCAGATTCCTCTGTGAGAGTGAAGCCGGGCATATTCTCCTTTATGGATATATCCGCCTTCCAGAAGGTCGTTTACCTCGCAGTGTGCTGCTATGATTTTGCCGAGCCTTTTTGCTTTGAGCATAGCTTCCTTCATCATTTCGTCTGACTGTACACCCTTGCCGTCGTCG
>JAZSNB010000014.1:0-23062 GCA_045536195.1 Acutalibacteraceae bacterium | reverse complement strand
CTTTTCGGACAGTATAAGAGAATCAAAGCTACTTTTGAAAACGGTGTGCTTACAGGTAAAGGTCTCTCTTACGGCGGCTCACTTATCCGTCCTGAAGCAACCGGTTTCGGTGCTGTTTATTATCTTCTCGAGGTGCTTAATCATTTTAATGACTCTCTTGAAGGTAAAACAGTTGCTATTTCCGGCTTTGGTAATGTTGCATGGGGTGTGGCAACCAAGATGGCTGAACTCGGTGCAAAAGTTGTCACTCTTTCCGATCCTACAGGATATATATATGATCCCGATGGTGTCAATACTCCCGAAAAGCTCGCTTTTATGCTTAAAATGAGAAATGAGGATCTTACAATCGATGAGTACGCAAAAGAATTCGGTTGTGAATTCATCCCCGGCAAAAAACCCTGGGGTGTCAAGGTTGATATTGTAATGCCCTGCGCAACACAGAATGAAGTTGACATTCATCAGGCTAAAAAAATTATTGCAAACGGCGTTGAATACTACATTGAAGTGTCCAATATGCCGACAACAAACGATGCACTCAAGTATCTTCAGATGCGTTGTAAGGCTGTTGCACCTTCAAAGGCTGTTAATGCCGGTGGTGTTGCCGTATCAGCACTTGAAATGAGTCAGAACTCAGCAAGATATATGTGGTCTGCCGAAAAAGTTGATAAAAAGCTTCACGAAATAATGAAGCATATACATGATGTTTCTGCTGAAAGTGCAGAAGAATACGGTCTTGGCTATGATCTTGTCGCAGGTGCCAATATCGCAGGTTTCAAGCGAGTAGCTCAGGCTATGCTTGAACAGGGAATTGTTTAAGAACAACAGATAAAACGCTCCGGATTTGCCGGAGCGTTTTCATTTTAAACACTATAAATATATTTAATTCAACTTCTCATCCACACAGTCATGTCACATTCATCTCGGTTAGCGAAACCAAAATACGGAATTAATTTAACAGTTTTTCTTTCTTCAGAAATCTTTTCTGAGCCACAATACAATTCCTCAGTTCTGCGTGCAACAAAAGCATCTGCATATAAAACATTACAATCAAACAATTCGTCATAGCAAACATCGGGCAATTTGCTTTCGTCTAATCTGACAGAAAATTGATCAACGTCAGGATTATCACATTTTTCAAAACAATATACTACAGGGCCGCAAGTAACCGCAGTTTTGCCTGCAAGATGCCTGACTGCGGGATTGGCCTTTATGTATTCGGGAGTCATTATAAAATCAACACGCAAACTGAAGGATGAAGAATCAATGTAAATTTTAGCGTAACCGCTGACTATTTCGAAATTACGTGAAACAGAGTAATCCTTACACCAACCGGGAATTCTGATATAAAGATACTTTCCTTGTGAATTATTAATTTCAACATTAATTCTTCCGTCAACGGGATAAGCAGTGGATATCGTTACATTCATCTCATCAAATGCAGCAGAACACGGAATGTACTGATGAATTATGATGCTGCTTTCATTATAAGAAAATACTTTATCCTCAACACCCGGAAAAAATCGGGTGAGATTGGGAGGACAGCACGAACAACCAAATACTTCCTGTCTTCTTGTAACGGGAAGTCTTATATCTGCATTTGCCAAAGAAGTGTGTCTGTAACGATCGATAAGATTGATTTCAAGAGGATTCTCATAAAAGAAGGCTTTTCCGTCAAGTGAAATTCCGGAAATAATCCCGTTATACATCTCTTTTTCGACAATATCGGCGTATCTGCTGTTAAGTTCAATATCTTTCATTCTGTCAGCAAACATCATAAGAGCAATTGAAGCACAGGTTTCTGCATAAGCAGTATCTGACGGAAGATCATACGGAACAGTAAAAGCTTCACCGAGATGACTTGAACCGATTCCGCCCGTTATATACATTTTTCTGTTAACAATATCCTCAAAAATGTTTTTACAGGCAACAAACAACTCTTCATCATTTGTTTCTTTTGCAATATCAGCCATTGCAGAATACAAATAACAGGCTCTTACAGCATGGCCCATAGCCTCTTTCTGCTGCTTTACAGGCTTATGACTCTGATTATATGACGAATTACACCAATCAGGCATATATTCTGTCTTTTTTCCTCTCTCGTCTATAAAAAATACAGCAAGCTCAAGATACTTTCTGTTCTTGGTCAGGCGATAAATCTTTATGAGCGCAAGCTCAATCTCTTCATGTCCGGGAGTAGTAAAATCAGCACTTTTATCTACAGTGAAAACCTTAATTACGAGATCAATATACTTATCGACAATTTTTATAAGCCTGTCTGAGCCGGTAGCCTCCTTCCAGGCAACAGCCGCTTCTATAAAATGCCCGAGACAATAAAGCTCATGATTGTCACGGATCTTAAAACGCAATTCAGGAAAAACAACAGTATGAGCGATATTGAAGTATCCATCATCAAGCTGATTGATTTCCATAAGCGAAATAAGCTCTTCGACCTCACTACGCAAAGCAGGATTATCATTCTTTGCAATTATCATTGCAACGCTTTCCATCCATTTTGCAACGTCTGAATCCCAAAAAATATGCGGGCGCGCAAGTGAGCTGTCCTCAGTCCAGTTAAACTTAAAAGCTTCAAATCTGCCCGTATCCTTAAAACGATCCATTACTGAATAAATCGTAACTTTTTCATTTAGCTCAATACGTTTCTTCCAGAAACCGTCAGCAATTTTAACATTCAGTCGAGAAACCGGTGTAAAGTTTTCCATAAGTAACCTCTTATTTGATTTTTATGATCTTATTTCCTTTCACTAGATAAGCATTCTCAGCCAATTCAATCAGCGGAGCATCATTTTTCGGAGAATCCGTGTAAAAGTTTTCAATGTGTGCGTCAGGAAAAGCATCAAGAAAAGCAGGGACTTTTCTTGAACGCATACAAAGCCTCTCAATCTTTCCGCTTTTTACATCAATTACACTTCCGACACAGTGGCGTATACCGAGTCTTTTGCATATTTCTTCCATGGTACATTCGGGAGAAGCAGTAACAATAACATCGTCATCGCGCTGTAAAATTTTATAAAAAGGCTTTATATTTTTCATATGTTTATCCCAGAAAATAACAGAATCAGCTTTAATATCATCAATAGAAGCAAAATAGTCTTCAATAAATGGAGCGTAGTCCTCAAGAGCCTTTTCTACCGTAATCTTACCGGCTTTGTACTTGAACAATGCATATACTACTTTGGGGATATACTTTATGAGATAAGGGGTTTTTCTGACATAAAAGAAAAAGAAATGCAGAACACTTTCACCTTTGTATATCGTATTATCGAAGTCATATACATTCATCCGACTTCCTCCCTGAATGAATAATCGGACAAATCAAGAAATACGTCCTCATCCTTCAATGTGCCAGTAACAAACTCTTCAATTTCCCACATTACAGTGAGGACATTTGATGCATCATAGGCTTCACATTTAGCAACAAAACCATATTCAGCATCAATCCACAGATATACGGATTCGGTGAGCTTTCCTTCGGAATACGCACGCTGAATATACTTATGACAGTTTCGTCCGGCAACCTCTTCTTCATACATATAAAGAACATTATTCTGCGAAGGCAAATCAGCATCAACAACTGAAAGCTTCATGAACATACTGGAAAGAGAACTGAATTTCTTTCCCTTGAGAACAGAATGCACCTGCTCATCCTGATCCTCAATGATTACATAATAATCGGTATCATTACCGTTAGACTTATAATAGAGAATTGAATGAGTATCTATATATTGAACAGTAAATGCATTGGAAGACTTTTTTTCCTGAATATTCATTGTAGTAATACTCTGCTCAGGATTATAGTATCTGTAATTTACACGGAAATTCCTTTTCCATGTATTATCTATGCTAATTTTTTTCTCAAACTCACCGGTTTGAGCTTCATCAGTAGTTTCATCTGAAGCGGATGGTCTGTATTCATAGCCTGTACTGCTTTCCTCTGTATTATCATCAGTGCAAGAAGAAAATCCGAAAACATAAACAAACAGAATACAAGCACTCAATAATAAAGCAATTCTCTTAATTTTCATAATATCCTCCGAAAACTTTATTAAATATATTATCATACAAAATGATATATTTGTCAAACAAAAAAGGAAAAAACTGTTGTTATTATTTATATATTATGATAGCATATACTTAACTTAATATGAAAGGATGAAAAAATTGAAATATCAGATCATTAAAAATATTCACAATAATTTCTCCGTTTTTGAAAAAAATAAACTTCCTCCGAGAGCTTATGCTGTCGCTTACGGAGATTCTGAAGTGCTTAAAAGCACGTGCTACAAAAAAGAACGCTGCAGTTCTGATATGGTTACTCTGCTGTCAGGCGACTGGAGCTTCAGATTTTACAAATCTATAAATGATGTACCCGACAGACTTGATACCGCAAAAGTAAAATTTGACACAATAACAGTTCCTTCAGACTGGCAGCGCACAGGATATCAGGAACCTGTTTATCTGAACTGTCCGTATGAAATAAAGACAATAGCACCTTCCGTCCCCGATGATATGCCTGTGGGAATTTACAAGAAGAACATTGAGCTCAAAGAGCTTTCAGCAAAACATATTATTTCTTTCCTGGGTGTATCCAATAACCTCTCTTTATATGTCAACGGTAAATTTGCAGGATACTCTGAGGGCAGTCATAACACTGCTGAATTTGACATTACTCACCTTTTACTCGCAGGAACCAATGAACTTCTTGTCGTAATGTTCAAATGGTGCAACGGTACTTTTCTTGAATGTCAGGATATGTTCAGAGAGAACGGCATATTCCGTGATGTACTTCTTTACAATTATCCTGAAAATTATCTTTATGATTTTGAAACAGTTACAGAAAAAACCGAAAATGGCTATAATCTTACCATAAAGACAATACTTGGTGAAAATACAAATTGTACCGTAAAAGCAGAGCTTTACGACAAAAACAATGAATTGATAGCTGCTAAAGATGTTTGCAGTGACAATGATATATTATTTAATGACCTTGACGTTACTGAATGGAATGCCGAAGTTCCTACCTGCTATGCCCTTTATCTCACGGTCTTAAAGGATAACAAAGAAACCATGTCAGTAAGACAGTTTATCGGTTTTAAGACAATAACAATTGAAAACGGTATCTTCTATGTAAATTCGCGTCCGATTAAAATTAAGGGCGTTAATCATCACGATACCGATCTTTATAAAGGATATTCTATGTCTCTTGAAGATATGGAGAGAGATGTAAAGCTTATGAAGCAGTTGAACTGCAACGGAGTAAGAACATCCCATTATCCTCCTGATCCGTACTTTATAACTCTCTGTGATATTAACGGATTATATGTTATTGACGAAGCCGATATCGAGACACACGGCTGCGGAGAAATGTTTGATGATGTAAGCCGTATCAGTCACGATCTCAAATGGGCAAAACACTATGTTGACAGAGTAAAACGAATGTATTTCCGTGACAGAAATCATCCCTCTATCATTATGTGGTCGTTAGGAAACGAAGCAGGCGGCTACAAATGTCATGACAAATGCTACAAATTCCTTAAATCCACGGGAACTACTGTGCCCGTGCACTATGAAGGTGTAGTAAGAACCAAAAGATTCCACTACGATGTGATTTCTGAAATGTACACAAGCACCGAGGAAATCGAAAGAATGATGCAAGGTAAGAGGATCCGTCATACCGACGATAAAGATTATCTTTGCAAAGAATATTCAAAATATCCCTTCTATCTCTGCGAGTATGCACATGCTATGGGTGTAGGTCCGGGAAATCTGGAAGAATACTGGGAGCTTTTCTATAAATGGGATAATTCTATGGGCGGCTGCATATGGGAATGGGCTGATCACGCAGTTTATCACGATGAAAACGACAAAAAATACAAATACAGATATACCTATGGCGGTGATCATGGTGAAAAACAGCACGACGGTCATTTCTGTGTAGACGGACTTATGTATGCAGACAGACGGCTTCATACAGGAGCTAAATGTATGAAAGTGGTATACCGTCCCATTCGTGCCGAATATAAAGACGGCAAATTCATTTTCACAAACACCAACAGATTCCGCAATTCTTCTCATATTTCAACAAAGTATGATTACCAGATCAACGGTATTACAAAATCAACAGGCGATATTGAACTCAATATTGATGCTATGAGTTCTCTTGAAATAATACTCAGCGATGTAATAATCGAAAATGGTTCTGACTGCTATATTAATTTTATATATTCAGATAAAGAAACAGGAAATGAAATTGCCGTTGAACAGCTCGAGCTTGCTGTTTCCGATTGTGAATATGATATTGAAATCGGAAGCAAAATATCTGCAGAATCGGAAAACGGAATTCTCTCCGTAGTTTTTGATAACGGTAAAGCTACATTTGACGGAACAACAGGCGAGCTTACATCATATGTTGTAAACGGTAAAGAGCTTCTGAATACAGCACCCGCCGAAAATAAAGGTATTAATCTTAATCTTTACAGGGCACTGATTGATAACGATGCCAGAATGCGCGATAAATGGGCAGAAGGCGGACTCAATAAGCTTAAAAAGTGTCTTGAGCATTTCTCTGCTTCCATTGAAGACGGAGAGATTGAAATTGATGTGCTCTACACAATGAAGCATAAGAGAAAGGCAATGTACAGTTGGTTTATCAAGTATGTAATTTCTTCTCTGGGTGCTATGGAAATCAAAACTGTCCTCAGAAAACTTTCTCCCGAAGCAATTTCCGATATTCCGAGATTCGGTGTCACACTTGAACTCGACAGAAGCTTTGATACTGCAACTTATTTCGGCAGAGGTGAAGCAGAGAACATGCCCGACTTCAAATCGCAGTCCCCCGTGGGCATTTACAGTGCAAAGGTTTCAGATATGTATGAGCCGTATGTATATCCTCAGGAAAACGGAATGCATTGCGATACCAGATGGCTTAAGCTGACCGACGGAGAACACACTGTCGCTTTTTACGGTGATATGCCGTTTAATTTCAGCGTGCATCATCAGAGTCAATCTGCAATTAATAAAGCAGAGCATCAGGAAGATGTAAAAGATATGAACACCACTTATCTCAGCATTGACGGTTTTACAAGAGGCATTGGATCATCAAGCTGCGGTCCCGACACAAGAGATGAATATAAGCTTAATGCTGAAAAAACTATGGAATTCAGTTTCACAATAATCCCTACGAAAGGCTGATAATATGAGTTCGGAAATCTTTAACAATTCAACTTGGCTCACTTATCCCGGAATGGATGCAGTTCTTGTAAGAACTGCATTTACCGCGAACAATATTGACAGTGCAGTTCTTTATATAACGGCACTCGGATATTTTGAAGCTTTTATTAACGGTCAAAAGGTCTCGGATGAGCATTTTATACCTGCTATGACTGATTATGAAAAAAGAGACTTATCAGGAATACATATGCCCATATATGACACTCTTTCCCACAGAATCTATTATTATAAATATAACATCACATCTTCTTTGCAAGAAGGAAATAACATTCTTGCAACACACATTGGTGCAGGCTGGTACGGTCAGCACGAAAGTCCTAACGAAGGAATGCCATATTGGGGTGACAATACGTTAGTCTTCACAATAGTTTTAACGGATTCTGACGGACAGGTTTCATATGTACATTCATCCGCCGATAACACAAAATTCAGAAAAAGCTATATAATTGAAACCAGTCTTTACCGCGGTGAATATCATGATGCACGTACTTACCCTATCGGATGGAAGATGCCGGAATTTAACGATAATGAATGGAAATTCAGTGATGTGCGAACAGCGCCCGATTCTGATTTATATGAGTGCTTCTTCCCTTCCGACAAGGTTATAAGAACAATAATCCCCAAAGTGATATTTGAGTTTGGAGATATGAAGATATATGATATCGGTGAACTGGCTGCCGGTTATGCAGTCCTTCAGTTTGAAGAGCATGCAGGCACCAATGAAAGAGCTACAATCCGGTATGCTGACGAATTGAATGAAGACGGAAGCCTGCAATTTCATTATACAGGCGGCACCTTCAGAATGCAGCGTGACTTCTTCGTATATGATAAAAAAGCCAAGGGTCAGGATTTTCATCCGCATTTCACATGGCACGCTGCAAGATATATTGAAGTTACCGGAATATGTCATCTGACTGAATTCAGAGTAATACAAACAGACCTTCAGAAAGTATCTGACTTTTCCTGTGATAATGAAACATTACAGTGGATTTTTGATGCATATATAAGAACTCAGAATGCAAACATACACGGATGTATCCCCTCTGACTGTCCTCACAGGGAAAGACTCGGTTACACAGGTGACGGTCAGCTTACCTGCGGTGCTGTTATGAGCGTTTTTGATGCAAGACAGATGTATAAAAAATGGATGGCTGATATAAGAGACTGTCAGGATAAGGTAGGAGGTCACGTTCAGCATACTGCTCCTTTTTATGGCGGAGGCGGAGGCCCCGGAGGCTGGGGCGGCGCGGCTGTTATAGTTCCCTACCGTTATTATAAATTCTATGATGACGTATCCGTTTTATCCGAATCATACGACTCAATGAAAGCTTATCTGAAATATATGATAAATCATTGCGAGGACGGAATTGTAACTCATGAAGAAAAAGACGGATGGTGTCTCGGTGACTGGTGTCCTCCGAAGAATAAGGTTCTCATTCCTGAAGCCTTCGTAAACACATATTATCTTGCAAAGTGTGCTGAAATGACTGCTGAAACGGCTGAAATTCTGGGTCACGTTGAAGACATCGCTATTTACAAAGAATTAGCCGAAAACAGCAAAAAAGCAATAATAAGTCATTATTATAATGAAGAAACTGCCAGCTTTTGCGAAGGCATTCAGGGTGCTGATGCTTTTGCCCTTGATATAGGTCTCGGAACAAAAACAACAAAAGCAAATCTTATTTCAAAATACGAAAAGCTTGCAACATTTGATACAGGTATCTTCGGAACTGATCTTGTTATAAGAACGCTGTTCAAGCTGGGAAGAGGAGACATTGCCTTCACTCTTCTTACAAATGAAGAAGAATCTTCTTTTTATAATATGAAAAAATACGGGGCTACAACCCTTTGGGAAAACTGGGAAGGATGCGACTCCCGCTGTCATCCGATGTTCGGTGCTGTAATTGAATACTTCTTCTCGGAGATTCTCGGTATTAAGAGAGCAAATAACAAAGCAGGATACAAAGAAATATCTGTATCCCCTGCCTACATTCCTGCTCTTAAAAATGTGAGCGGAACTATGAAAACCGATTGGGGCAACATCACCGTTTCTATCAGTACAGATGAAACCGGCAACAGAAAAGCGGAGGTTAGCGTTACCGGGGATATTACTTTAGTTTAATTTACATAGCATAATAATAAACAGCTCCGGAAGCAGAAATCTGTCCGGAGCTGTTAAATTTTGTTAAAATTTATTATTCTGCAATAAGGCCGTAATATCTTCCAAGCCAATATCCCAGAAGCCACTCTGAAGGAGGTGCATAACTGATATCATTACCCTTACACAAGTTGAACGCTTCGTAAGAAAGCCTGCCAAGTCCTCTTTCATCAGCAGGGAGAGCATTAAGCGCCTGCGGTCCGTCACCGTATTCTACGGGTCCGTAATTGATCTCAACATCAGGTCTGATTGAATTATCTGTCCTGTATTCGAACATATCAAGAGGATGGTCTTCGAGAGTTTCAATTGCGCTCTCAAGATCAGCGTGTGAACCGGTAAAATATGCATAAATAAAATTATATATCGGGTTTGCTTCTATCTTTTCATATTCAAACTGTCGACGCAATGCAAGAAGAAGATATTTCTTCATATCCTCATTCTTCTCATAATCCCACAAAGGAAGAACAGAAAGAATTCCAAGCAAATCATCGATATGATTAGCATAGCTGTCATATCTCTTATATGTAAGAAGATTCATTCCGTAATGATGCTTTTTAAGAAGTTCATCAGCAATATCGCCGTATTTCTTTTCACCGGTAAGGTGTTCAGTGATTCTCATAAAAGCCATCAATTCGAGGGAATTGATACCCTTCTCCCAGCACCATAACTCATTACCGTTGAGAGCATCGGGACCAAAATGAGCCCATGTTGTGGGGAGACCGTCAGTATCGCAAAGAGTAAAATTATGCTCAATAAGATGATCGGTTACAGTTTTAATTGCAGCAGTAACTTCTGCTTTTTCGTCTTCATTAGCAACAAGATCGCAGAAATATGCAGCAGAAAAATAATGTCCTACAAGTTCATCTGATGAAGTTTCACCTTTCCATTCAAGTTCACCCTTATCATCGCTTGTCAGGTGCCATTCAGGGTCACCGTTACCGAAACCGTCTTCACCGGGACGACGGTAAGCACGAGCAGGAAAACCGGATATACCTGTCATTGTCTGAAGCTTGACTAATGCCTTCATAGCCTTTGAGGCTCTGACTCTGATTTCTTCATCCTTTGTTACAGCATACTTAAAACATAATGCACCGACATATAAAGCAGACCATAAACCATCATTATCAGTGATACATGGAGTACCTGACTCAATAGGATCCATATATTTCTTTACAGTAACGTCTGTATAAAAGTCTTCACGATTATAATGAATCATAAGAGAATCAAAATATTCTTCCTTTTCCGAAAGGGACATTTCCTTCAGTTCAATTCTGGAAAGTCCTTTATCAGTCGCAATCCAGAACTCTTTATTATCGTTTCTTACTGCAATATCAACAGCTCTGTCAGAAGGAATATACCTGCCCTTACCGAGGAATCTTGTTTTTGCGCCTGATACAACATACACACCGATTTCAGTAGCAAAATACACAGTTCCGTCTGTCCCGAAAACAATTTTATTTATAGGGCAAGCCGGGAAGAAATCAAGTTCAGAAGGCTTAATCCAATCCCTTTTCCCGTCATAAAGATACACACCGTCATCTGTGCCTACCCAGACATAACCGAGAGAATCACTTGTAAGTGTTCTTATGTTTTCAGGAGCAGAGCTGATTTCAGGCATAAGAGTGCTCCAACGGGGACGTTTTCCGTGAAGCACAAGCAAGGCTTTAGGACAAGCAGCAAATACCTGTTTAGAGCCAAAAGCAGTCATACAGCTTGTACTTTCAAAATCGAAACTCTGAAGTCTTATAAATCTGCCGTTTTCAAGGTAATAACATGTTTTAACTGTGGCAAGCCAGATGTTGCCGCTGTCGTCACTTTTAATTTCGACGATATCAGCTTCAAAAGACTGTTTATTAATAATCTTGTTTTCATTCAATATATAAACATTTTCGCCGGCACCGACATATACATAGCCTTCTTCATCACAGAACAAAGCACCGATCTTACCGGAAATTCCATCAACCGATTCGAATGACGTTCCGTTAAAACGGCTTAACCCATTATCAGTACCTGCATACAATGTTCCTGATGAATGAAATACAAGAGCGGTAACATTGTCGGACTGTAATCCGCGGGCTGTAGTAAAAAGAGTTCTGATTTTTTGAGCAGTCTTTTTTGTTTTTAATGTGTAATTAGTCATATTCTCTCCTTATTTTTCATAAAAACACCCGTCCGTATGAAAAACATACGGAAAGGTGTCAAAATTTTACTTATTTACCGAGGAACTGGGGTAAAAACTCTCTGTGAGCATCCTTCATTTCTTCATAGCAATCTCTTGCTTTCTTGAAATCACCGATAAGAGGATGAACCATCATTGCGTTATAAGCGGCTCTGTCATCACCGTTCATACCGGCTTCAACAGTATATTTTTCATAAGTTTTAACCACCTGCATTAAACCTTCAATATGACGGTTCCATGTATTTCTGACGGGAACAGGCTTAGCTCCGTCGGCACCGATTCTTGCGGCAACCTCAACTACATCATCATCCTTCATAAAAGGAAGAGTTCCGTTATTGAGTACATTTACTACGTGGACATCATTTATGTCGTTTGCTATAGAGTCAATAAGTGAGCAAGCAGCAAGAGAATACTTATGTCCTCCGCGCTTATCAAGAAGCGCAGGCTTTATGCAAAGTTCTTCGTCCTGATACATTTTAAGAAGTTGTTCTTCAATGTCCATGCAAACTTGTGCTCGGCTCTTCTTGTCCTCCTTGAGATGTTTGATTTTATCTTCACGATTATAGTAATACTGAAGATATGATGAGGGCCAGCCGCCGCAGGCGCGAAGACAATCAGGATCAAAACCGTCATCAACAATATTTGCCATAACCTTGGGAGCGAATCCTTCATCAAAAAGCTTATAAAGCAATTCTTCTCCGTCTTTCATAACAGAGGTAATCCAACTTAAATGATTAAGTCCGAGATATGTAACATCAGCATCGTCACCTACTGCTTCCTTGACATCATCAATCATATCAATGGGAACATTACAAAGTCCGATACACTTAACATTAGTATTATTAAGCACAAAATCGGTAATGATACCGGAAGGATTTGTAAAATTGATAAGCCATGCATCAGGACAAAGTTCTTCAATCTTCTTACAAATATTTCCTATAACAGGAATTGTTCGAAGTGCCTTGAAAAAACCTCCGATACCTGTTGTCTCCTGACCGATAAGACCATACTTAACGGGAATCGACTCATCAAGATATCTGCATGGAAGTTTGCCTACACGAATCTGAGTAACTACAAAATCAGCGCCGGGCAGTGCTTCATCAAGACTGTCGGTCATAACAACTTCAGTGTCCATGCCGGCAGCCCTGATCATTCTTTCACAAAGAGAGCCGACAATATTTCTTTTTCTGTCATCAATATCCATGAGAACAAGTCTCTTAAGCTTAAGAGAATCCTGTCTCTGTAAAAATCCGTCAACAAGTTCAGGGCAATATGTACTGCCCGAGCCGATAACCGTTACATTAATTTCTTTCATTTTTGTATCCCCCTGACATCAATCTTCAAGCATCCAGTTGATGCATCCCATAACAGGAGCAACCTGAAGCTTTATAAATTCAAGCTTTCTTCCGCTTATTTCTTCTGATTTGCTGATGAGTTTATTGACATAAACATCAGAAGGAAGCTTACAGTGCATTGAACCGGAAAGAACTACCTGGATCGTATCACCGTCAAAAACCTGATTTCTTATATGTGCACAAATAAACTGAGCGCCTCTCTCAGCCATAACATCGGCAATTTCATTTGCAGCGGCATCACCGTTATTGAGAGCATCAAAGAAAATATCAAGTAAATCTCTGACGATTTCGTCGCCTTCTTCTTCCATAGGTGCAATCAAAGAAAGAACGCCGTCACGATCCGAGGAAATTCCGAATTTTTCAACTATTCTGTCTGTCATTTCCGAGTGCTTAATTTTAAGACAGATATCATCATAGAGCTTCTGAAAAACCTGCCTTGCTATCCAGTGTCCACCGCCTACATCACCCGAAAGTTCACCGAAACCGCCGACCTGAAGAAGCGTTCCGTCAGAACCTACGGAATTACAACAAGTTCCGGTGCCGCAGTTATAACCGATGCCGGCTTTGCCTGTAAGTCCTGCCTTTACAACAATAAAACCATCATTATATATAGAAAACGGTACATCAAGTCCGAGCTTTTTAAGTTCTTCTGTCATTTCATCACACTGATACTGATGATCAATACCTGCAAGTGCCATAAGGATATGCGTGATATCCGAAAGAGAAAGATTATTCTCTTTCAGCAGATCATTAATACCGCCCATAATAATTCCGGCAGCCTCAGGAATTGCACCTTCAAGATTCTCATGATTGCTGCCAGAAGTTTTCACGGAGGACAGCATTTCCTTTTTTTCATTAAACAGCGCATATTGAGTTTTGGTGCCGCCACCGTCAATACCAATATAATATGTCATCGATTATTCCTCCTCACCCTGAAAAAAATCATCGCATACTTCTTCGAGACAATATACACAGCGTCTGTAATCTTCACGATCAATCCACATACCGTTTGTGAAATCAGGAACAGCAACGGGAAGACCGCCCATTGCAACAGACTGTTCAGACAAACAGGTAATAGCCATCCATGCTGCGGTATCATAAACATCAATGGGAGGCTGACTTCCGTGCATTGCAGCTTCAACAAACGCAGAAAGAACGAGATAGTCCATTCCGCCGTGTCCTGCTTTTACACCGGCTTTTTCGTATTTGGACCACAAAGGATGGTCATATTTTTCTCTGATAGTTTCAAACTTTGTCCAGTCATGTGTAGTTTCGGTAACACCGGTGATGGCACAGGCTGCAGCATCATCTATATCTGAAAATATACCCTTTGTTCCCTGAACAAGGTAATTTCTTGTATAAGGTCTGGGAAGACAACAGTCATGAGTAAGAGTTATTGTTTCACCGTGGGCACACTTAATGATGGTTGTGACAACATCACCACAAGCAAAATCATAACCGAAAAGGTCATAATCTTCACCTTTGTTTTCCTTAATCCACTGATTAAGACCTCTGGATTTGCTTGACATAGAAACAAGAGAGAGAAAACGGTTGCCGCGATTAATTCCGAGAAGCTTGGAAATAGGCCCTAACTGATGAGTGGGATAGAGCTCACCGTTTCTGTTCTGGAAATTAAAAAGTCTGCCGTGACGGTTTTCACGCCCTAAAACGATTTCATCCCTGAGATCGTGTCTGTAGCCGCCTTCACAGTGAACTATCTCTCCGAAAAGACCCTGTTTTACCATATTGAAAACTGCCATTTCGTTTCTGTCATAGCAGCAATTTTCGAGAAGCATACAGAATTTACCGGTTTTTTCACTTGTTCTTACAAGCTCCCAGCATTCCTCAATAGAAGCAGCACCGCCTACTTCCATAGCTACATTGAGCCCTGCATTCATACCGGCTATAGCAATTTTTGAATGAGTGATCCATGTAGTAAAAATAACAAGTGCATCTAATTTTTCTTTAGCGAGCATTTCCTCATAATCAAGATAAGAATTAACTTCATATCCGTCATAGCTTTCAGCTTCTTTTACAATTTCAATTCCTCTCGCTGCTCTGTCTTCATATTTATCACATACTGCAGGACACACAACACCCGGCACAGCAAGGAGAAGCTCAAGCATGCCGGAGCCTCTTCCGCTGATTCCTACAGCGCCAATTCTGATTTTTTTCTCTGTGTTCATAATATTACCTTCCTTTGCACATAGTACAAAAGCATTTTAACATAAAGAAAATAATATTTCCATACTTAATTTATATTTTTGTTGAAGTTTAAGAATAATTTTGATAAAATATTTTTATGAAAGTGAGGTCATAATAATGAGATGCTATATTAACGCTGCAATTATCACTCCTGATGATATCCTTAAAGACAAAACTGTAATCGCAAAAGACGGAAAAATCTTAGATATCATTAATGATATACCTGATAACTGCACAGAAATAATCGACTGTAAAGGAAAATATCTTTCTCCCGGTTTTGCTGACATTCACGTACACGGCGGAGGCGGCTATTCTGCAATGGGTTCAACAGAAGACATTATCAAAATGTGTACAGCTCATGCTTTAAGAGGCACAACGTCAATTCTGCCTACAACTCTTGCAGCTCCTATAGAACAATTGAAAAATGTTATCAAAAATATTGAAGCTGCTATGAAAATCTGCACTGATTCAAACATTCTTGGTGTTCATCTTGAAGGTCCTTTTATTTCAATGAAAATGAAAGGAGCTCAAAGTCCTGCAAATATACTTACTCCGACACGTGAAAATGTCGCTGAGCTTCTTGATTCTTCCGAGATTATCCGCATTATCGGAGCTGCGCCCGAAATTGAAAACGGGTACATTGTCGGTGAAGAAGCAGCAAAAAGAGGAATTGTAGCTTCTGTTGCTCACTCAGACGGTGATTTTTCCGATACAGAAAAGGCGCTTTGTCACGGTTTCAGTGACATTACACACATTTATTCAGCTTGCTCGGGCATGAGAAAAATCGGCATTTTCCGTCACGCAGGTGTTGTAGAAGCAGGACTTGCTCTTGATGGCTTCACTACGCAGTTTATTGCCGATCTGAGACATCTTCCGTATGGCATATTAAAACTTATATATAAAGCAAAAGGTGCAGATAAAGCATATGCGATTTCTGACGGACTCGAGTATTCTGCCCTTGACATGGACGAAGGAACTGTAATTCTACAGGAAAACGGACTTGAAGTAGTATATGAAGATTCAGTTATGAAGCTCAGCGACCGTTCATGCCTTGCAGGAAGCGTTGCTACCAGCAACGTTCTTGTTCGCAACATGATAAAAAGTGCAGGCATTCCAATTGTCGATGCAGTAAAGATGGCAAGCCTTACTCCCCTTTCCGTCATCGGCTTTGATAAAACCAAGGGCAAAATATCACAAAACTATGATGAAGACCTTATTGTGTTTGATGAGGATATCAATGTTTCTTATGTTTGTGTTAACGGCAAAACAGTTCTGAATCAACTTTAAAGAAATCTTAAGGTTTTTATCAGTTGTTTATTAATTTTCTTTGTGAGATAATCTAACCAACATATCCAAGGAGGGATTTTATGTATACAGTATTAGTATGCGATGATGAAAAGGATATCGTATCAGCACTTAAAATATATCTGACATCTGACGGATACAATGTACTTGAAGCATACAACGGTAAAGAAGCCCTTGAATTGGTTGATAATCACGAAGTTCATCTTATTCTGATGGATATCATGATGCCGGAAACCGACGGTCTTACCGCGCTGCTGAAGTTACGGGAAAAGCATAACACCCCTGTAATATTCACCACAGCCAAAAGTGAGGATAACGATATTATATTAGGCCTTAATCTCGGAGCTGACGATTATATCACAAAGCCCTTCAATCCTGTTGAATTGCTGGCAAGAGTCCGTTCACAGCTAAGACGATACACAAAACTGGGCGGAGGTAATTTTTCTTCTGCGACGTTAATTGTTTCGGGGATTACTGTTGATGATAACGCAAAATCTGTTTTTGTTGATAATAAAGAGGTAAACCTAACTCCTAAAGAATATGAGATTCTTAAACTTCTCATGAAAAACCCGGGTAAGGTGTTTTCTCCTGCAGATATTTACCGGAATATATGGAATGATGAACCTTACGGTGCAGATGCAACTGTTGCAGTTCACATACGTCATCTCAGAGAAAAAATAGAAATTAATCCCAATCAGCCGAGATATATAAAAGTGGTTTGGGGTCAGGGATATAAAATTGAAGACGGTGTGAGGTAAGACTATGGGTAAGTTAAGACGATCTCGTTTTGCAAAATTCATATCCGGATTTCTGATTCTTGTATTATCCGTTTCTATTGTAGCAAATGTTGCAGGAGCATTTATTCTGTATCAGGAAAACTTATTTTACGCAAGCCGTATTCAGCTTCAGCAAAAGGTATACTCACATCTTTATAATTTTACCGCCAGTGATCTTATGTCCTATCTGCGTCTGATGGAAAACGCATACTGCAATAACGATATTTATTCGAATTATCATGATTCCGAAATTGATTTATATGAATCAAAATATTCATCCGATAAGTCTAATATCAATTTTTATATCAGTGATGAAAACGGCAATATTCTGCTCGCAAATAAGAATAAGCTCAGTGACGAAATATACCGTTTTTCTTCCGTTTATTCCACTGATACGGAATATTATGACTGGTATAAGCTCGGCAACACTTCAGATGACGGAATTAATGAATCTGTAATTGCTGTTCCTACGACTTTTCTTGATTCATCTGAGAATTCCGACGCTATCGATATAAATGAATCTGATGAAACAACAACTGTCAAAACTGAACCTGTTCAGAGCATATCCGATAAATACAATGTTGACAAATCGAGCGTTCAGAATACATATACCGGTAACAATACAGAGATTAACTACTATTACACAGGCTCTGTAGACAGTTATATCTTTGAGCATTGCAGAAGCTTTGCAAAAAATCTGACTTATGATATTTCCTCTATTACATTTTATCAGGATGAATTCTATTATTATGATGATGAGGGAATAGCTAACAATTATTCCGATGACGACAGCAGCAGTCCTGAGAGAATCATTACCTTCACTTTATATTCAGACAATAAAGAAGCCGATATAATTTACAGATATAACGGAACTTTGTCTTTTTCCGAATTTACAAGCAGACTCTCTTATTCAGCTCTGATTATGCAGAATTCCGAAGCAGAACAACTTTCCCTTGAATACAGACAGAACTCAAGACTTCAGATCAGAGTCACCGTTGAAGTTCCATATTCCTGCACTGTGAATGACATATATAAATATGCTGAGACTTTTGTTATACTGGCAGAAACCTATAAAGATAACATTATAACGATATCAGTTATTGAGCTACTTCTCTTTATACTCTGTTTTGTATTTATTTTTTATTCTGCAGGATATATTCCCGACAAAGAAAAGCCTGTTGCAAGAGGCTTACATGCAATACCGACCGATATACTTTATCTGATAGGTGCCGTAGGTCTTGTTATATGCTTTATAATGATGTCAAATTTTGATATGTTGTTTTTTATTGCAGGCGCAATACTGGCAGCTCTTATTATTCTGACAGTCATTTATATTTCTGTTGTAAAGCTCAGGACAAACACATTCAGAAAAAATACTTTGATCGGAACAGTATATTATCTGGCAAAAAGTGCAGCAAGAACACTTAACGAAAACACAGGATCAAAAATTAAGATTTTTCTGATAATATGCCTGCTAGTTTTCATTGCGATCATAGAGGCATTTTGTGTAATCCTTTTTGATATGCGCAGTACATTTGTTGCCGGTGCAATAATACTGATCAGAATATTAGAAATTCCGGTAATAACTATTCTTCTTATTGCTCTTACTGCACTTCACAAGGGAGCTAAACAGATTTCTTCAGGAGATATCAGCTACAGAATCACGAATCCTCTGCTTTTCGGCATTCTGAAACAGCATGCTGATAATCTTAATAACATCAATGACGCTGTCAATACTGCCGTTGAACAAAGACTTAAGAGTGAAAACTTGAAAACTGAATTAATCACAAATGTTTCTCATGATCTAAAAACTCCTTTGACTTCAATAGTAAACTATGTTGATCTTCTGAAAAAAGAACAAATAGATAATGCCAAAGCAGTTGAATACATCAAGGTAATTGACCGTCAGGCAGAACGCCTGAAAAAGCTTACAGTTGATATAGTGGAGGCATCAAAGGCTGCAACGGGCAATATTGATGTTAAGCTGGAACCTACGGCACTTAATGTAATTCTTCAGCAGACAAGCGGTGAATATATGGAGCGGCTTGAAGAGTTGAATCTTTCAATTGTTCAGGATATCCCGGACAAGGATATTATAATTTCAACGGACGGCAGATTGCTGTGGCGTGTAATTGAAAATCTCATGAATAACATCTGCAAATATTCTATGCCGGGCACCAGAGTATATATTTCACTCACTGAAAGTGAAACCGAAACCAATATATCCTTCCGAAATATTTCCAGAAACAAGCTAAACATCAGTCCCGAAGAACTCACTGAAAGGTTTGTAAGAGGAGATCAATCAAGAAATACCGAAGGTTCAGGTCTCGGACTCTCCATAGCAAATTCACTTACAGGAATTATTGGTGGCAAACTGACACTTTCTATTGACGGAGATCTGTTCAAAGCAACAATTACTTTTCCTAAAAACACTAAAATTTAAGTTTCATACTAATATCTGAGATAGTCAGAATCTCCCGTATGCAAAGCTGCACACGGGAGATTAATTATTTAAGTATAGCAATTACTTCTATTTCAGCAAGAACATTTTTCGGAAGCGTTTTTACTGCAACACAGCTTCTGGCAGGTTCAGAAACAAAGTACTGAGAATACACTTCATTAAACGCTGAAAAATCCGTCATATCTGCTAGAAAACAAGTGGTTTTTACAACATCAGAAAATTCAACTCCTGCTTCGTTAAGTATAGCTTTTAAATTATTGCAGATTCTGTGAGTCTGCGTTGTTATGTCAGTTCCGGTAATTTCTCCGGTTTCGGGATCCAACGGGATCTGTCCGGATGTAAATATAAGTTCCCCGACTTTAACTGCCTGAGAATAAGGACCTATAGCTGCGGGAGCTTTAGCTGTACAGATTTTTTCCATGATTACATACCTCCGTTTTTATAACATTATAAACTTGCAGCAATCTGTTGTCAATCAATCATGTCCGGAATTTACTCTTATATCATTTTTAATTATTTTTCTGATTAAAAATTTGAATGCAGATAAGAAAATTTTGTTTTTTTAGCACAAAACTTTTTTTATGTAAATGTATTTTTTTTAGCAATTTAATCTTGACAATTTTTTTTGAGAGTTTTATTATTTTATGTATTCAGTCGAACATTATTTTGCACTGTTGTTCGATTGAATTCTTTATTTTTTAGGTTTTTATTCAATTTTTCTTGATTTCTTTTCAATAATGATGTATAATATAATGTATTTTTATTTTCACAAATAATCTACCCGTCATGGGGAATGAAAGGAACAACATATTATGGAAAAAGTAAGATTAGTCGGCACAGTATCAAGAGGTATACGTTGCCCAATTATCCGTCAAGGCGATGATCTCTCAAAAATTGTTGCTGACAGCGTACTCTCAGCAGCTGAAAATGACGGATTTGAACTTCGTGACCGCGATGTTATTTCACTTACTGAGTCAATCGTTGCTCGTGCACAGGGTAACTATGCATCTGTTGAAGATATTGCTGCAGATGTAAAAGAAAAATTCGGCGGAGAAACTGTAGGTGTTATATTCCCTATTCTTTCAAGAAACCGTTTCGCAATTTGCCTGAAAGGAATTGCAATGGGCGTAAAAAAGGTTGTTCTTATGCTCTCATATCCCTCAGATGAAGTCGGTAATGAGCTTGTCAGCCTCGATAAAATTGATGAAGCCGGAGTAAATCCTTATTCCGATGTTCTTTCACTAACAAAATACAGAGAGCTTTTCGGATCAAATCTTCATCCCTTTACCGGTGTTGACTATGTTGATTATTATGCTGACATTATCAAATCAGCCGGAGCTGAAGTAGAGATTATTTTTGCAAATCAGGCAAAAGCAATTCTTGACTACACAGATTGCGTTCTTACTTGTGATATTCACACAAGAGCAAGAACAAAAAGAATTCTCAAAGCTGCAGGTGCAAAAATTGTACTCGGTCTTGATGATATTCTTACCACTCCCCGCTCACGCGGCGGCTGTAATGAAAACTACGGCCTTCTTGGCTCAAACAAATCAACCGAAGATTCTATCAAACTCTTCCCCAGAGAATGCAAGTCTCTTGTTCTTGATATACAGAAGAGAATTCTTGATGCAACAGGTAAACATGTTGAGGTAATGGTATACGGAGACGGTGCATTTAAGGATCCTCAGGGAAAAATCTGGGAGCTTGCTGACCCCGTCGTATCTCCTGCTTACACAGACGGACTTATCGGTACGCCCAACGAATTAAAACTCAAATATCTTGCAGATAATGATTTCAAAGATCTCTCAGGCGATGAGCTCAAAGCTGCAATTTCCGAATCTATAAAGGCTAAGGGAGATAATCTTGTAGGTAATATGGCATCTCAGGGTACTACTCCCCGTCAGCTCACTGACCTTATCGGCTCTCTTTGTGACCTCACAAGCGGATCCGGTGATAAAGGTACACCTGTAGTTCTTGTTCAAGGCTATTTCGACAACTATACGAACTGATATCAAATGTCAGAAAATAAATCACAGGGAGGAATTTACAATGGATTCAAACAAAAGACCCGATAATATGGAACGTATCACGACAATAGAGCTCGCCAATGCATTTATTGATGAGCAAGTTAAGGCAATAAGAGAACAAGTCGGTGACAAGAAAGTGCTTCTTGCTCTTTCAGGCGGTGTTGACTCCTCAGTTGTTGCTGCACTTCTTATCAAAGCAATCGGCAAACAGCTGGTATGTGTTCATGTTAACCACGGACTTATGCGCAAAGGCGAAAGCGAAAATGTTATTGAAGTCTTCAAAAACGGGCTTGACGCAAACCTTATTTATGTTGATGCAACAGATCGTTTTCTCGATTTACTTGCAGGCGTATCCGACCCCGAAAGCAAACGCAAAATAATAGGTGCTGAATTCATTAAGGTTTTTGATGAAGAAGCTGCTAAACTCAACGGTATTTCCTTCCTTGCGCAGGGTACAATTTATCCCGATATTCTCGAAAGCATCAAACAGGCAGAAGGCAAAAAAGCCGTTAAATCTCATCACAACGTTGGCGGTCTTCCTGAAGAAATGGAAATGCAGCTTGTTGAACCTATCAAGCTCCTTTTCAAAGATGAGGTAAGAGTTGTAGGTGAAGCTTTAGGTCTTCCCCATGCTATGGTTTACCGTCAGCCCTTCCCCGGTCCCGGCCTCGGAGTAAGATGTCTCGGTGCAATCACACGTGACAGACTCAACGCCTTGAGAGAGGCTGATGCAATACTTCGTGAAGAATTTGATATTTGCGGTCTTGCAGAAAAAGTATGGCAGTACTTCGTTGTAGTTCCCGATATGAAGAGCGTAGGCGTAAAAGACGACAGCCGCTATGAAGGCTGGAGTGCTATCATCCGTGCTATAAACACAAAAGACGCAATGACAGCCACCATCGAAGAAATCCCCTATTCTGTTCTTCATAAAGTTACACAGAGAATTACTTCAGAAGTAGAAGGAATCAACAGAGTCCTCTACGACATCACCCCCAAGCCCACAGGCACAATTGAGTGGGAATAATAACAACTTAATACAGTTTATTTACAGTAGCAGACAGTGGTTTTCATTGTCTGCTATTATTATGCCGAAAAAAAACCACCTGCTATGCAGGTGGAATGTATGAACTTTAGTGTCAGAGACAAAAGTAAAGGTGACAAAAAAACTCCATTCTGATATAGTTAAATCGGCTACCAACCGAAAAATCAGAATGGAGGACATTAACAATGCAGAACAAAGCTAATGACACGTACAGTTTATCACATACGAGTTGGAAGTGTCAATATCACATAGTGTTTGCGCCCAAGTATCGCAGGAAAGCCATATATGGGAAATTGAAAGCAGAGA
>JAZSNB010000103.1:0-17167 GCA_045536195.1 Acutalibacteraceae bacterium | reverse complement strand
ATTTTCTCAGAATGAACTTGATGATACTGATATTTCTTATTTGAATGCTGAGTATTTCAGAAATATAACTTTAGATGATGCTTACAGATTTTTAAGCTACTGTAAGAATTTTCGAAACAATCATGAAAAAGCGCGTGCCAGAAAAGTTTCTTCAATCCGTACTTTTTTCAAGTATCTTAAAATGAATAATTATATCGACGATAATCCGATGATTAATCTGGATTCGCCGAAGCAGAAAAAAAGTTTGCCAAAGTATCTTACTGTTGAACAAGCCCAGGATTTACTAAGATCTGTTGACGGCCCGAATAAAGAACGTGATTATTGCATTCTTACTTTGTTCCTGAATTGCGGATTAAGACTTGCAGAACTCGTTTCAATTGATTATAATGCAATAAGGTTTGATGAAAAATCCAACACGTGTTCAATTATTATTACCGGCAAAGGTAACAAAGAAAGAACCGTGTATCTTAACAATGCCTGCGTTGCTTCGGTTAATGCATATATGCGTGTCAGACCCAAGGATGGCATTATAGATAAGAATGCATTGTTTTTATCAAACCGTAAAACGAGAATAAGCCCCAAGACAGTGCAGCATCTTGTTGAGGTATATCTTGAAAAAGCCGGTTTAGGCGCTCTGGGTTACTCTGTTCATAAGCTCAGACATACTGCAGCAACTCTTATGTATCAAACCGGTAAGGTTGATGTGCTTGAGCTTAAAGAGATTCTTGGGCATGAAAATCTTAATACTACACAGATATATACTCATTTGCTTGATGAAAAATTGAAAGAAGCTGTTGATGCTAACCCTTTGGCTAATTTTGATGCGAAAAAATGAATAACAGGGACTGAAATTATTGGTCAGTCCCTGCTATTTATTTTTGGTGTTCAGAAAATTGCGATGCATGAATAAAAAATTGCAATAAGCAATGAAATCAAAACTAAAGAAATAAATGCATATAAGAAGTATTTTTTCAATGAGGTTCTGAGAGTTTCATTTTTATTATTGTTTTTATAAGAAGATTTAATAACAAATGAAAGCCGTTGAGATTCTATGAAAAAATTATTCATTATGTATAGAACTATTGAAAAAGTTGCACTGAAAATTACCAGCAGAATTATAATAGATTCAATCTGATCTGATGTAATTATATATGCAGGAATTCCTGAAGTCAGAAAACCGCAGATAAACGGCAGCAAATATATTAAAAATGAGCCGATTATATTAAAAGAGAAAATAATTGAAAATAAAATTATCACAAATATTAGCGATATAATTGTTGACATCGGAACGAAAAAACTGTTTTCGCTGAATATATATTTGGATAATATATATTCAGCGTCCTGACTGATAATACTTTTTTCAGAAATCAAAAAAGCAATTCCCAAAATAAATCCTGACCAGAACAGTGAGTAGATCAAAACAGTGTTGCTGTGTCTTTTTATAAAATCAAAGATTCTATACAGCTCAATATTAGCTTTTGAATGTTTTCTGTATATCAGTATTTTATTCATTTTCAGCACTTCCCTTTCCTTTTATATTATTTAAGGTTTGATGCTATAATGCCGCCTGCCGCACCTGAGATAATACCTGCGGGAAAAAGGAAAATAAGACTGAGATTTACTGACATGCTGCAATTCAGAAAATTGATTATAAACGCAACAGTACTGTTTATTGCTCCTGCCATTGCACCCCATAGAAAACCTTTGGTTTTATTAACTTTAGCAGTTATAAAGCCACCTATGAATGAAGAAACGGGAATAATAACATACCAGAAGACACAAAGTTTGTCTGCCGAAAAATCAGAACTGCTGACAATTAATGCGCTGATGCATAACAGAATCATCTGAAGAAAAACTGTTATAATCTGACATATTATTGTTTTCTGAATATTTGAATTATTTTGCTTCAACCTATTTTTCATAAAAACTCTCCTAAAAAAGATATTGTTCTGTAAAAAATATGCTTGAATTCATACCTTTATGCAAAAAAAAGCTGTAACAAAAAAGTTACAGCTGATTTTTTTATTCATTTTCTTCAGATTTCTTGCTTCTTCTTTTTGAACTCTTCTTTTCTTCTTTTTCAGCAGCCTTTGCAGCTTCAAACTTTGCTTTTTCTTCTGCTGCACGGTCATTTGCTGTATTATTAGTCTGAATAGCCCAACGCATAATTTTCATCTTTGTTCTGTCAGCACCGGTTTCAAGAACAATTGAATCTTCCTTTACTGTGACAACTCTGCCGTTGATGCCGCCGATAGTAGTGATTTCATCACCGATCTGCACTGCATCACGAAGCTTCTGTTCTTCCTGCTGCTTTTTTTTCTGAGGTCTGATTGTTAAGAAATACATAGCAACAATCATAACACCCATGATAATAAGCATCGGGAACGGGCTGCTTGATGAACCTGATGCTGCACCTTCTGTTCCTGCTGTAGGCATGCAGAGATAGTTTAATGAATCAAAAAACATGAAATTTCCTCCAAATAAAAATATTATTGATATTATAATAAATTAAATTATAAAAAGCAAGTATTTTAAGAAATTAATTCAGATAAGAGGAGCACGTTTGTCAAGAATATCTCTGTACCTCAGATAAAACTCCTCATATGTGCCGTTATCGAGTTCAGTGCGGATTTTTTCCATAAGAGAGTTATAAAAATATAAATTATGCATAACCGCAAGACGTAAACCGAGAACTTCTTTTGCCTTAAGTAAATGTCTCAGATAAGCCCTTGAATGATGTCTGCATACGGGACAATCACATTCGTCATCAACAGGTCTTATATCCTTTTCGAAACAGGCATTATTAATATTGATAATCCCTTTCCATGTAAATAAATGACCGTGTCTGGCATTTCGTGAAGGCATTACGCAATCAAACAGGTCCACTCCGCGATAAACACCTTCAAGAATATTTACAGGTGTGCCGACGCCCATCAGATATCTGATTTTATCAGCAGGCATATAAGGTTCAACTGCATCAATTATTTCATACATGGTTTCAGCCGGTTCGCCTACTGCCAATCCTCCGATTGCGTAACCGTCAAGATCAAGCTTTGCTATTTCCTGCATATGTCTGATTCTGAGATCAGGAAATGTACAGCCCTGATTGATTCCGAACAGAAGCTGCTGAGGATTTACCGTATCCGGTAAATTATTGAGTCTTTCGTGTTCTTCTTTACATCTTATCAGCCATCTGGTAGTTCTTTCGCAGGATTTTTTTGAATATTCATAGGATGACGGATTTTCAACGCATTCATCAAAAGCCATAGCGATAGTTGAGCCAAGATTGGATTGAATCTGCATACTTTCTTCAGGTCCCATAAATATTTTTTTGCCGTCGATATGGGAATTGAAATATACGCCTTCTTCTTTGATAGAGCGCAGCTTTGCTAATGAGAAAACCTGAAATCCCCCGGAATCAGTGAGAATAGGCTTATTCCATCCTGTGAATTTATGAAGACCGCCCATTTCTTTTATTGCCTTGTCACCTGTTCTTACGTGCAGATGATAAGTATTGCAAAGCATAACCTGACAGTTGATATCCATAAGGTCGTATGCTGAAAGACCGCCTTTTATTGCCGCAGTTGTTGCTACATTCATAAATCCGGGAGTCTGCACTTTGCCGTGAACAGTGGAAAATTCACCTCTGCGTGCTTTTCCTTCTTGTTTTATCAGTTTATACATAAAGGTTCACCTTAAATCTTATCAGTAATTATAGTTGAGTCTCCGAATGAGAAAAAATGGTACTTTTCTTTAATAGCTACGTTGTAGGCATTAAGTGCATTTTCTCTGCCGCAAAAGGCGGATACCAGCATAATCAAAGTGCTTTCAGGAAGATGGAAATTAGTAATCAATGTATCAATACACTTGAATTTGTATCCGGGATATATAAAAATATTAGTTGAATCACTGCATGGATGAACAAAACCGTTTTCATCACATGCGGATTCCAAAGTGCGGCAACAGGTAGTACCGGTGCATATGATTTTTTTTCCGTTCTTTTTTGCTGTGTTGATTATTTCTGCTGCTTCCGGTGAAATTGAATAAGTTTCATAATGCATATCGTGATCTTCGATATTTTCAGCTTTGACAGGTCTGAAAGTTCCGATTCCGACATGCAAAGTTATGTAAGCAATGCTTATCCCCATATCTTCAATTTTTTTCAGAAGTTCAGGAGTGTAATGCAATCCCGCTGTAGGGGCTGCAGCCGATCCGTCTGTTTTTGCATATACTGTCTGATATCTGCTTTTATCTTCGAGCTTTTTTGTAATATAATGGGGCAAGGGCATTTCGCCAATCTCCTCAAGTTTTTCAAGAAACAGACCGTCATAGAAGAATTTTACCAATCTGTTGCCGTTTGGGAGCACAGAAACAACTTTACCTGTCATTACATTATCACCAAATGAGAAAACAGTTCCCTCTTTAGCTCTTTTTCCCGGTCCGGCAATACATTCCCAGACATCACTGCCCTTGTTATTCAGGAGAAGAAATTCAACCCTTGCGCCTGTTTCTTCTTTGATGCCGTATATTCTGGCAGGTAAAACTTTAGAATTATTGAGAACCAGACAATCACCCGGCTCAAGATAGTCTGTAATATCATAAAAATGTCTGTGCTGCAATTTGCCGCTGTGTTTTCCTATGACAAGAAGTCTGGAATGATCACGCATTTCAGCCGGTGTCTGAGCAATTAATTCTTCGGGAAGATCAAAATAAAAATCACTTTTTTTCATAATACCGCCTTGCAAGATGTATTAATAGGCAAAAAATATGCCTCTAAAATGTATTAAATAACCTAATTTATCAGAATATTTTATAAGAAATATTATCTTTAATTATAAGTTTTGCATAAAAACTCATTGACACAAGACAAAATAGGTGATAGAATTAAAAAATCTTAATAATGTTAACACAAATATTTGAAAGACGCAATACCCAATCAATTCTTTTTGAATATAATATTTGTGACGGAGGTTTTTATTATGAGTAAAAGTTATAATGTAGGTATTATCGGTGCAACCGGTATGGTTGGCCAGAGATTTATCTCTCTTCTTCATGACCATCCTTGGTTCAATATCACTGTTCTTGCTGCCAGTCCCCGTTCTGCCGGCAAAACATATGAAGAAGCTCTCGGCGGCAGATGGGTTATGAAAACTGAACTTCCCGAAACAGTAAAATCCATGGTTGTTATGGACGCACAGGCTGATATTTCAAAAATTGCTTCCCTTGTTGATTTTGTTTTCTGTGCAGTTGATATGAAGAAGGATGAAATCAAGGCTCTTGAAGAAGCATATGCTAAGGCAGAATGTCCTGTTGTTTCAAATAACAGCGCCCACAGATTCACACCTGACGTTCCGATGATTGTTCCTGAAATTAACGGAAAGCATTGTGAAGTTATTGCTTCTCAGAAAGAAAGACTCGGCACAAAGAGAGGATTTATTGCCGTAAAGTCAAACTGCTCACTTCAGAGCTATGTTCCCGCTCTTTATCCTCTTGATGAAAAATTCGGCGTTGAAGATGTCCTTGTCTGCACATATCAGGCTATCTCCGGTGCAGGTAAAACATTTGAGCGTTGGCCTGAAATGGTAGATAATGTTATCTCCTTTATCGGCGGTGAAGAAGAAAAGAGTGAAAAAGAACCTCTTAAAATCTGGGGTAAAGTTGAAAATGGTGAGATTGTGCCTGCTGCAAAGCCTCATTTTACTGCTCAGTGTCTTCGTGTGCCGGTATCAGACGGTCACATGGCTGCAGTGTTTGTAAGATTTAAGAATAAGCCCTCCAAGGAAGAAATTATTGAAGTATGGAATAATTTCTCAGGACGTCCTCAGGAACTTCAGCTTCCTCATGCTCCCAAGCAGTTCCTTAACTATTTTACAGAGGATAATATGCCTCAGACTAAGCTTCACAGAGAGCTTGAAGGCGGAATGGCAGTTTCAATCGGCAGACTCAGAGAAGATACTCAGTATGACTATAAGTTTGTTTGTCTTTCTCATAATACACTCAGAGGTGCTGCAGGCGGCGCAGTTCTTGCTGCTGAACTTCTTTGTGCGGAAGGTTATATAGAACCCAAAAACTAAATACGGTGATATCATTTGAAAAAATCTATTTTCGAAGGAACGGCAACGGCTTTGATTACTCCGTTTTCTTCTGACGGAAAAGACGTAGATTTTAATGCTTTTCAGAAGCTTATTGATTTTCAGTTGGAAAATTCTATTGATGCTTTGGTTGTCGCAGGAACAACAGGAGAATCCCCTGTGCTGACCCGCGAAGAAAAAATCGGTCTTATCAGATCTGCGAAATCAAGTTGCGGTGCATTAACACCTGTTATTGCCGGCACCGGATCTAATAATTCTGTTGAAGCAGTTAAAAAATCAAATGATGCAGAAAAAGAGGGAGTCAACGGTTTGTTAATCGTGACTCCCTATTATAATAAATGCAATCAGGAAGGAATAGTTAATCATTATTATTTCATTGCTGACAGAGTTTCAGTGCCGATAATTGTATATAATGTTCCGTCGCGAACAGGAGTTACAATACGTCCTGAAACATATAAGGCTTTATCGGAGCATAGAAATATCGTTGCTGTTAAAGAAGCCTCCGGTAATATATCGGATTTTAACAATTCTACAGTCTCAGCTCCTGAACTTGATTTTTATTCGGGAAATGATGATCTTACTGTTTCTATGATGTCCTACGGAGCAAAAGGAGTTATATCTGTGGCATCCAATATCATTCCGGATATAATGAAAAAAATCTCAGATTATTGTCTTAGGGGTGAATATGCCGAGGCTTCAGAAATTCATAAAAAGTACCTAAAACTAATGAATGTTTTGTTTTGTGATGTTAATCCTATTCCTGTTAAATGTGCCTGCGGCAAGCTTTTCGGGATAAATAAAACGGTCCGTTTGCCGCTGACAAATATAAAAGAAAAAGATGAAATATTAATTTCAGAAATATTAAAAGAATTTGATTTATAGAATATAACAAGACAGCACCCGAAAATTCAGGTGCTGTCTTTAATTAACTTCAGTTAAGGCTGTTTCTGAGATTGTCGAGTTCATTCTTGAGAGTTTCGGGGAGTTTGTCGCCGAATCTGCCATAGAATTCTTCGATTCCGGGAATTTCGTCCTTCCAGAGATTATTGTCTACAACAAGAATTGATTCAAGTGTTTCTTTTGATACTTCATCTTCAATTCCTGTAAGGTCAATATCATCAGCAAAGGGAACATAACCGATGGCAGTTTCTCTTGCGTCAACCTTACCGTCGCAACGGTCAAGAATCCAGTTAAGAACTCTGAGATTGTCACCGAAACCGGGCCATAAGAAATTACCTTCGTCGTCTTTTCTGAACCAGTTAACATTGAAGATCTTGGGAGCCTTTTCGGGATCAAGAGTCTTACCAATGTTAATCCAATGCTGCCAGTAATCGCCCATGTTATATCCGCAGAAAGGAAGCATAGCCATAGGATCTCGACGAACAACTCCAACAGCACCTGCTGCAGCAGCTGTTGTTTCGGAAGCCATGATTGAACCAACGAAAACGCCGTTGTTCCAGTCTTTTGACTGATAAACGAGAGGAGCAAGCTTAGCACGTCTGCCGCCGAAAACGAAAGCTGAAATCGGAACACCCTGAGGATTTTCAAATTCAGAGCTGAGGCAGGGACAGTTTACAGCAGGAGCTGTAAATCTTGAATTGGGGTGAGCACCTTTAACTTCACTGGTTTTTCCGTTCCAGGGTTCACCTATCCAGTCTTCAGCATTCTCGGGAGGATTCTTATCAAGACCTTCCCACCAAACAGTGTTATTGTCAAGATTATGAGCAACGTTTGTGAAAATAGTTCCCTGCTTTGTAGAAAGAAGAGCATTGGGATTTGACTTCATATTTGTTCCGGGAGCAACACCGAAGAAACCGTTTTCGGGGTTGATAGCATAGAGTCTGCCGTCTTCACCCTTACGGATCCAAGAAATATCATCGCCTACGCACCATACTTTGTAACCGGCCTTCTTATATCCTTCGGGAGGAATAAGCATAGCAAGGTTGGTTTTGCCGCAAGCAGAGGGGAAAGCAGCACAGATATATTTTGTTTCGCCCTGAGGATTTTCTACTCCGAGGATAAGCATATGCTCAGCCTGCCAGCCTTCTTTCCATCCCTGATAGGATGCAATACGAAGAGCGAAGCACTTTTTGCCGAGAAGAACATTTCCGCCGTAACCTGAGTTTACGGAGATAATTGTGTTGTCCTGAGGGAACTGACAGATCCATCTCTTTTCGGGATCTATATCACACTTGCAGTGAAGACCGCGAACCCAGTCATTAGAATCTCCGAGTACATCAAGAACAGACTTTCCTACTCTGGTCATAATAGCCATGTTGAGCACAACATAGATAGAGTCTGTAAGCTCAATGCCGGCTTTTGAGAACTTTGAGCCGACGGGACCCATAGAATAAGGAATAACATACATTGTTCTTCCCTTGTATGAATCACGAGCAATATTATAGAGCATTTCGTAGCATTCACCGGGCTCCATCCAATGGTTTGTGGGACCGGCTTCCTCTTTTGTGGGGGTGCAGATAAGAGTTCTGTCCTCTACACGTGCTACGTCTGTGGGGTGAGTTCTGTGAAGATAGCAATCAGGAAGAAGCTCATCATTGAGTTTCTGCATTTCGCCTGTAGAGCAAGCTTCAGCTCTGAGAGCTTCAATCTGCTCTTTTGAACCGTCGATCCAGACAATTTTGTCAGGCTTAACGAGTTCAACTTTTTCATCAATCCAAGAAAGAATTGACTTGTTTGTTGTAAGTGACATTTGGTTCTCTCCTTATTTAGAAAAAAATTTCAAATCAGTATATATAATACTATAATGCAATATTTTTGTCAATATCTAATGCAGCTGTTGCATTAAGTTTTAAAGAGGCAATATTACCTGCATTCATTTCATAATAAGCCTGTGAGCCAACCATGGCGGCGTTATCACCGCAATATTTAAGCTCGGGCAAATACAGTTCAATTTTCTTTTTGTCGCAAAGCGTTTTCATTTCTCTTCTTAAGACAGAATTCGCTGATACACCGCCTGCAAGAACGAGCTTTGAAGCTCCGGTCATATCAATTGCAGTTGATGTTTTCTCACAAAGAAGATTTACCACATTCATCATAAATGAAGCACCTATATCTTCAATATTGATGTTTTCACCTTTTTGAGTAAGATTATGAACCAGGTTGATTACAGATGTCTTAAGCCCCGAGAAGCTCATATCGAGCTCAGAGCCTTGAATTTTAGGCTTGGGGAACTTATAAGCATCAGCATTACCGTTGACACAAACTTTGTCCATGTTAAGTCCGCCGGGATACGGAAGTCCGAGAGTTCTTGCTGCTTTATCAAGGGTTTCTCCCGCTGCATCATCACGGGTTCTTCCGAGAACTTCATAGTTTGTGTAGTCTTTGACGTTGATTATATGAGTGTGTCCGCCAGATACAACAAGTGCAAGAAACGGCGGTTTAAGTTCGGGAGATGATATATAATTTGAAGCGATATGGCTTCTCAGATGATGCACGGGTATGAGCGGTTTACCTGAACTGTACGATAATCCTTTAGCAAAGTTTACGCCGACAAGCAATGCACCGATGAGGCCCGGAGCATATGTGCATGCCAGCGCATCAATCTCCTTCAAAGAAAGTGATGCTTCATTCAAAGCCTGTTTTACGATGCCGGAAATAGATTCGCAATGACGGCGTGATGCTATTTCGGGAACAACTCCGCCATATAAGATATGTTCGGGTACCTGAGAAGCAATTACTGATGATAGAACTTCCCTTCCGTCTTTTACTACTGCAGCAGCAGTATCATCGCAGGATGATTCGATAGCCAATATATTCAATTGAGGCTCTCCTTTTCAATGGTATTAAGATATAGAGTATAAATGCAGGCATCTTCTCTAGGAAATGAATAGAAATCTTTTCTGTTGCCGAGATATTGAAAACCGAATTTTTCATAAAGATGCCTTGCTGAAGCGTTAGACTCACGAACTTCAAGAGTTAGCAAAACACAGTTGAGATTCATAAGTTTTTCAATAAGTGTCTTTATCAGGGAAGAAGCGATTCCGAGTGTTCTGTATGCTGAAGAGACTGCTATATTTGAAATATAAAATTCATCAATTATAAGTTGTCCGCTTACATATCCGCAAACACAGTTATTTGAAACTGCCGTCAGAAATAATGCATTCGCATTTGAAATCTCATCTTCAATTTGTTTTTTGCTCCACGGTGCTGAAAAGCATTCAGACTCAATTTGTGCGATTTCAACGGCATTTTCAGTTTTTGCTGTTGTAATTATATAATCAGTCTTTGGCTTCATACCAGGATTTTCCCACAGCCGTATCAGCTTCCAGCTTTACGGAAAGGTTTACGGCATTCTCCATTTCTTCTTTTATAATCGCTGACACAGCTTCTGCATCTTTTTCGGGTGCTTCAATCATAAGTTCGTCGTGAACCTGCATAATAAGACGGGAATCAGGATACTCTTCTTTTAATCTGTTATTTACCTTGATCATTGCAATTTTGATAATATCAGCGGCAGTTCCCTGTATAGGCATATTTCTTGCTACGCGCTCACCGAAAGAACGTATCATTCCGTTTGAAGATGAAAGCTCAGGAAGATATCTTCTCCTGTTGAACAGTGTTTCGCTATAGCCTGTTTGTTTAGCATCAGTAATGCATTTATTCATATATTTATCAACGGAAGAATAAAGAGCAAGATATGATTTGATAAATGAATCAGCTTCAGAACGTGTTGTTTTTATATCTTTTGCAAGCGAAAAAGCACCGATACCGTATACAATACCGAAATTGACGGCTTTAGCTTTGCTTCGAAGCTCTGAGGTGACATTTTCGATTGGTATATTAAAAACTTTAGATGCTGTTACGGAGTGAATGTCAGTACCTGAATTGAAAGCTTCAATCATATTCTTGTCATCAGAAAGAGCAGCAAGAACTCTTAATTCAATCTGCGAATAGTCTGCATCAATAATTGTAAAGCCGTCTTCGGCGACGAAAAACTTTCTCATTTCGCGTCCGAGTGCGGTACGCACGGGGATATTTTGAAGATTCGGCTCTGTAGAAGAAAGCCTGCCTGTTCTGGTTTCTGTCTGATTGAATGTGCTTCTCACACGGTTATCTTCGGAAACTGCCTTTAATAAGCCGTCGCAATAAGTTGATTTAAGCTTGGAATAGGTTCTGAATTCAAGAATTTTTGATACAACAGGATATTCTTCAGCCAGGCTTTCAAGAACCTCTGCGTTTGTAGAATATCCGGTTTTTGTTTTCTTCTTTGCAGGCAGACCTAATTTTTCGAAGAGTATCACGCCCAATTGTTTGGGTGAATTTATATTGAATGTTTCGCCTGCAGCATCATAAATTTCGTTTTCAATAGAAGTGATCTGATGGGAAAGAAAATCAGAAAATTCAGCAATTCCCTTAACATCAACCTTCATACCGATGTGCTCCATTTCCGAAAGAACCTGAGCAAGCGGGATTTCAATATCTGTAAGTAATGAATTCTGATTTCTTTCGGAGATGACAGACCCGAGACGCATGGAAAGAGGATATAATAAACTTATATTGTTGAAATAATCTGAATTGTCATTGTAAAACTTTTCAGAATCAATATCATCAAATGAAATATCCGGCTTCCCTATGTTATAGGATAATGCAAGAGATTGCACGGAGTAATCGCTTGAGTTAGCGTCAAGAAGATAAGCCGCAAGGTTAATATCAAAAGTGACATTTTTGATATTGATATTGTTCTCTATTGCAAAAGAAAACAGTTTTTTGCAGTCATGAGTTATAAAGTTAACTCCCGATTCAAGTATTTCTTTAATTTCAGCGAGAAAAACAAGAGAATTATTTTCGATTACAAAAATATTGTTTTCGTTCGTAAATACAACAAATTGAGGAAAATCTTTATTAAAACATATATCAAAGCAATACTTACTTCCGTCTGAAAGCTGATTTCTGATATTGTCAAATGAAGTAATACTCATTCTGACGCAGTGGGAAAGACTTTTTTTATCTTCTGAGGCAACAACTGATGTGTTATTTGTGTTGAGCTTCAATTTTTCTATCATTTTGAACATTTCATGGCGTGCAAGCTCACTGAGAAGCAAAGATTCGTCTCTTTCCGCTGAAAGGTAATTCTGAAGATTGGTGTCAATCGGTGCAGTTGTACATATAGTTCCCAGTTCTCTTGAGAAGAATGCACTTTCTTTTCCTCGAATAAGCTTGTTACGGACGCCGGGAGAAACCTCGATGCTGTCAATATTATCGTAAATAGTATCTATGTCGGTATATTTTTTAATAAGCTCACCTGCTGTTTTCGGACCGATACCTGCAACACCGGGGATATTATCAGATGAGTCACCCTGAAGAGCTTTGATTTCTATCATGCCCGAGGGCTTGACTCCGTACTCTTCAAACAAAAGAGCTTCATTGTATTCTACAGTCTGCGAACGTCCCATTTTTGTTGTTGTAAGAAGAACGGAAACATTTTTGCTTATAAGCTGAAGAGAATCGCGGTCTCCGGTTGCTATATAGCAGTGATCGTTTTCTGTGATGTTCACAGACAGAGTACCTAGTATATCATCAGCTTCAAAGCCCGGACACTCGATTATTGAACAGCCGAAAGCAGTAAGAAGCTTTTTCAGCGGGTCAAATTGTTCTATAAGCTCCGAAGGAGGACTTTTTCGTCCGGCCTTGTAACCATCATATTTTTTATGACGAAAGGTTGGCTCGTGCACATCAAATGCAACCATAACAGCATCAGGCGAATATTTATCACACAAATTAAGAAGGATATTCATAAACCCGTATATGGCATTTGTGAAATGACCGTCTTTTGCATTTAACAGCTTAATACCGTAAAATGCTCTATTAATAATACTGTTGCCGTCTATAACAAGATATTTCATATTAACTCTCCTTTTACAATCTTTTTTATTATACCATAAGATTTGCTAAATGGCTACTTTATTTTTTGTATTTTTTATGATATTATATCCGCAAGGTGATTATATGAATATCGGAAATGTAAAAATAGACGGGTTCTGTGCTCTTGCTCCGATGGCAGGGGTTGCAGACCTGGCATTCAGAGTATTATGCAAAGAATACGGAGCGGCCTATACCGTTGGTGAAATGGTCAGTGCCAAGGGTGTGAGTCTTAATGATAAAAAATCAAAAGAACTGATGCGTATTGATGAAACAGAGCATCCCTCTGCAATTCAGATTTTCGGAAATGAGCCTGAAGTAATGGCTCAGGCAGCAAAATATGCACTTTCTTTCTCACCGGATATAATTGACATAAATATGGGATGCCCTGCACCTAAAATCATAAAGAATAAATCAGGCAGCTTTCTGATGAAAAATCCTGTTCTTGCAGGTGAGATTACAAGAGCTGTTGTGGATGCTGTTAACATTCCCGTTACAGTAAAATTCCGAACGGGTTGGGATTCTGATTCCGTTAATTGCGTGGAATTTGCAAAAATTATTGAAGCAAACGGTGCTGCTGCACTGACAATTCACGGAAGAACAAAAGAACAGATGTATGCACCGCCCGTAGATATTTCTTCAATAGCTGCTGTAAAAAATGCAGTGAACATTCCTGTTATAGGTAACGGTGATATATTTACGCCCGAAGATGCTGAGAATATGTATCAGCTTACAGGATGTGATCTTGTTATGATAGGCCGTGGAGCTCTCGGCAGACCCTGGTTGTTTACTCAGATTAATGATTATTTATCAAACGGTAAATATGAGAGTGATCCGGCTCCTGAAGAAAGAATGCGGATTATGCTGAAGCACGCTGATAAAATCTGTGAAATCAGAGGTCACACGCTTGGAATGTGCGAAATCCGTAAGCATGCTTTGTGGTATACTAAAGGCCTCAGAGGCTCCGCTAAGCTCAGAAAAGAGTTCAGTACAGTTAAAACTTATGATGAATTGCATCTTCTTGCCGAAAAGGTGCTTGAAGTAACAGGACAATGAATATTTTTGCGGAAAAATAAAAAAAGTACTTGATTTTTTGTTTTTCATAAGTTATAATAGCATTCGTCCTTTGGAGAGTTGTCCGAGTTGGCCGAAGGAGCACGATTGGAAATCGTGTATACGTCATAAGCGTATCAAGGGTTCGAATCCCTTACTCTCCGCCATAAAAAAGTCACTTATTGTCTTCCGGCAAAAGTGACTTTTTTTAATTTTATATCATTTGATTCAATGTAATTTTAAGAGTTTTTTGAGTGAATTATATACATCGGATATTGGAGAATAAGATGAATAATATTATTGAAATTACAGATTTTTTTGCACCTGAGCTTGATATATATGACAGATTAAGCGAAGGTCAGTTGTTAAGCAGAAGATATCCCGAAAAAGGCTTGTTTATTGCAGAGAGTCCGAAGGTTATTGAACGTGCACTTGATGCGGGTTATGACCCGGTTTCCTGTCTTATTGAAAAAAGACATATTGAAGGTGAAGGCAAATATATTCTTGAAAGATTGGATAATATTCCTGTTTTCTGTGCTGAATCTGATATTCTTACTCAGCTGACAGGCTTTAAGCTTACACGAGGTATGCTTTGTGCAATGAAAAGAAAGCCCTTGGCTGATATTGCTGAAATCTGCAAAAATAAAAAGAGAATTGTTATTCTTGATAATGTTATGAATCCCACTAATGTCGGTGCTATAATACGTTCAGCCGCGGCTTTGGGAATGGATGCCGTGATTCTTACTCCCGGTTGCTCCGATCCGCTTTACAGACGTGCAGCAAGGGTAAGTATGGGAACGGTGTTTCAGATTGAATGGACTTTTTCATCAGAAAATATAATAGAAGAAATTAAGTCTTTGGGTTTTAAGACTGTTGCAATGGCACTTAAAGAGAATTCACTTCCCATTAATGATCCGCAGTTATCAGCTTTAGAGAGTCTGGCTGTTGTGCTTGGGACGGAAGGTGACGGACTTTCTGAAAAAACTATTGATGAATGTGATTATTCAGTTAAGATTCCGATGTATCACGGTGTTGATTCTCTGAATGTTGCTGCAGCTTCTGCGGTAGCTTTTTATCAGCTCGGAAAATAATTTTAATTGTTCAGCGGATTAATTTTTTTTTATATTGAATTAAATAACTGTTTATGTTAGATTATAAATGATATTATATTTTATCATTCTCTTGATAGTGATTTTTTGCGTAATTATACTTAAAACTTTCTAAAACAGAGAAATTACAGTTATTTCTGAGCGTGTTTACAAATTGACAGCTTAGAAGTAAACTTTAGGAGGATAATTATGAATACTGTTAAATTTGATTCCAAAAACACAAAGGTAGTTGCACACAGAGGCTTAAGCGGCATTGAAAAAGAGAATACTAATGCTGCCTTTATCGCTGCGGGTAACAGGAGTTATTTTGGTATTGAAACTGATGTGCACAGAACACTCGACGGAAAATTTGTTTGTTTTCATGATGATACAACCGGAAGAGTTGCAATTGATAATATGGTTATTGAGCAAACTACCTTTGATACCTTAAGAAAATTGCTCCTTACAGACCGTGACGGTATTAAAGGCAGAGAAGATCTCAGAATTCCTACACTTAAAGAATATATTGCCACTTGTAAAAGATATGAAAAGGTTGCTGTCCTTGAACTCAAGAATGAGTTCGAAAAGGATGATATAGCAAAGATCTGCGACGAAATTATAGAGCTTGACTATCTCGGCAATGTTATTTTTATTTCCTTTGCATTCAATAATCTTGTAAAGCTTCGTGAAATATATCCCGAGCAGAAGGTTCAGTTCCTTGTTGATGATTACTCTGATGAGCTCCCCTCTTTACTCAAGGAACATAAGTTTGACCTTGATATTCATTATAAGGAGCTTACTAAAGAACGTATTGAAGCTCTTCACAATGCCGGTATCGAAGTTAATTGCTGGACCTGTGATGATAAGGAAGCAGGTGAAGATCTCAGTAATTGGAATATCGATTATATTACATCTAATATTCTTGAATAAACATGAGGGGCACAGCAACACTTGATTGCTGTGTCCTTAATGTTATACTTCGCAGCGATTTTATAAAGCTCCTTACGGTCAAAGATTTTGACGACATCAGGCTGCTTTTTGTTCTTCAGTTTGCTTTGTAGTTCCTGAACAACCTCATCAACATACTCCGAAAAACTCTCATTCTCAGCCTTAAGCTGTTCGATGTTATCTGCTGTATTGTTTAGCTGACGGGAATACTTTTCCTTGACATCACTATTAACCTGTGATATATTATCTGTGACAGATGTTTCTGCACTACGTTGGGGGCTTTCGCTCGCCATAGTAACAGAAGCTTCTGTTATTTTTTTAATTCTTTCATCAAGCTCAAATCTCCACTTGCCGTCATACCCTTTAAACCAGCCTGTCTGTTTGCGGATTTCTTCAGGAGTAGCTTTTCCTATATCATCAAGCCGTACTGCTTGTTCCAGTGTCTTCACATCATGAGTTTTGGCTCCTATCCCGGTATAGGAGTATTTTTTCTTGACTTCTACCGGCAGCTGTGTTATATTATTTTCAGACACGGAACCGATGCTTGGTCCCTCACCGTCATTTTTGGCGGTCATACCAGGGGTTGTAGGTTTCGGGTCATTTTTTACGTGCTGTTTATTACCTGACGGGAATACTTTTCCTTGACATCACTATTAGTCTGTGATATATTATCTAGGACAGATACATCTTCACTGCGTTGGGGGCTTTGGCTCGCCATAGCAAGGGGTGTATCTGTTATTTCTTTTTCATAGATATTTTTTAAATCATATAACACAGCGACTCCATTTTCCCTGATGCCAACAAGGACATCTGCAACATATCCATTAGAACCAACTCTGTAATAACCTTCACCACTTGCAAATTCAACAATGTCATCTTTTCTGTCATGGTTAGGTTTTTCTCCTATTCGGTTTTTTGCAACTTTTAATATTTCATCTGCGTTAGATATCGTTTTTAGTTTATCCATATACAACGAAGGTTTTTTTCAGAAAGGTGTGCTGCAGATTCAGACGTACCCATTCTCTGTTGGTAGTTTTGTTTATCTGTATCTGCTGACCGTTCACGGAAATAAGATTATCAAAGCGGTCTTTTATAATCCTTGCGATC
>JAZSNB010000087.1:0-2539 GCA_045536195.1 Acutalibacteraceae bacterium | reverse complement strand
GCTTTATAATCAGCGTCAGAATATAAAAAGGGATGATGATGTGGCGTTTTCTACCGTGTTCAAAAGGTATGAGCTCAAATATCTTCTGACACTTTCTCAGAGAGACAGGCTGAAAAAGCTTATGGCAGAGCATATGATTCCTGATAGCTACGGAAAAACCGTTATCAGAAACATATATTTTGATACAGATGATTACAGACTTATCAGGCAATCAATAGAAAAGCCTGTGTATAAGGAGAAGCTGAGGCTGAGAAGCTATAAAAAGGCAAGCGAGGATACGGTTGTTTTTGCAGAGCTTAAGAAAAAATATGAGCATATTGTTTATAAAAGAAGGGTGAGTATCGGTGAACAGGATGCCGTACGGTGGCTTTCCGGAGAAAAGCCTCCCGAATCAAGAAGTCAGATAACCGATGAAATAGATTATTTTATTTCTTACTATAAAAAGCTTTCGCCTAAGGCTTTTATTTCTTATGAAAGAGAGGCTTATTTCGGAAAAGAGGACATAAGCTTCAGAATAACCTTCGACACGGATATTCTTTGCCGTACCGACAGGCTTTCTCTTGAAGAGGAGGCGGGAGGAGAGAGAATACTTCCCGAAGAAAATGTACTTATGGAAATAAAGTGCAGCGGAGGTATTCCCTTGTGGCTCACTTCATTTTTGTCGGCAGAAAAATTATATAAAACATCTTTTTCAAAGTACGGAACAGCCTATTGCAGGCTGATTTTTCCGTCGGTATACAAGGAGGAAAAATAATTATGGAAAATTTGTTCAGAGGACTTTTTGACACAGAGCTTACCTCCGTGATAGAGGTATCTGATTTTTTGTTGTGCATAGGCTTTTCTCTTGTTCTGGGGCTTATTCTCACTCTTTCATATATGTATAAAACACGCTACACAAAGAGCTTTATTCTTACTTTGGGGCTTCTGCCCGCTGTTGTCTGCGTGGTTATTATGATGGTAAACGGAAATGTGGGTGCAGGTGTTGCCGTTGCAGGTGCATTTTCGCTTGTCCGCTTCCGCTCGGTGCCCGGCACTGCCAAGGAAATATGCACTCTGTTTCTTGCTATGGGTACGGGACTTATTGCAGGTATGGGATATCTGGGGTTTGCCCTTCTGTTTACGCTGATTATGTGCCTTGTGCTGATTGTTTATAACCGTTTTTCCTTTGGTGCAAAAAAGAACTCGGCTCTTTACAAGAGTGTGAGAATTGTTATCCCCGAAAGCCTTGATTACACGGGCGTTTTTGATGATATTCTGAATACATACTGCAGGGAATATGAGCTTTCTCAGGTAAAAACCGTAAATATGGGCAGTATGTTCAGGCTGACATATGACATAATATTGAGGGATGAAAAAAAAGAAAAGGAATTTATAGACGAAATCCGTAAAAGAAACGGAAATCTCGAAATAACGGTATCAAAGCAGGCGACAGCCGTAACCGAGCTTTAAGGAGAGGAAAAATGAAAAAATTATATTACCTGCTGATAATGGCTTTATGTGCTTGTGTTATGCTTTCTTCCTGCGGGAAAACGACATCTTTTTCCGAAGAGACCGAAGAAGCCGGCTCTGATACGGCTTCCGGAGATGATGCATCCGTAAGCATTGCCGCGGGGGATATGTTTTCTGACCGTGATTCAGAGATACCCTCACAGGACGGTGCTGTCTTTATTTCTCTTAAGGAGGATACTGCACTTTCTTCCTCTGAAGCCGTTAGTATTGGAGACAGAGCTGTTACCCTGAAGGAAGAGGCAACCTATGTTTTTTCAGGTACTCTCAATGAAGGAAAAATAATTGTAAACGCTCCCGATACGGCAAAGATAAATATTGTGCTTGACGGGGCTCAGATTAATAACAGTACCTCTGCCCCCTTATATATACTGAACTGTGACAAGGTGTTTGTAACTCTCACCGAGGACAGTGAAAACACCCTTGAAAACACAGGCACATTTATAAATACCGATGAAAACAATGTTGACGGAGCTGTTTTTTCAAAGCAGGATCTTACCTTTAACGGAAGCGGAAGCCTTACGGTGAATTCATACTCTGCCCACGGTATTGTGTGTAAGGATGACCTTGTGTTTACAGGGGGAGAATATACCGTAAGCAGTGCGGGTCACGCGCTTGAAGCCAACGACAGCGTAAGAATAAAGGATGCTTCATTCACACTTGCCTCGGGAAAAGACGGTATTCACTGTGAAAATGATGAAAACACGGAAAAAGGCTTTGTATATATCGGTAGCGGCAGCTTTGATATTTCCGCAGAGGGTGACGGTATCAGTGCAGGACTTACCTGTGAAATTACCGGCGGTGAATTTTCCGTGCTCACCGGAGGCGGCAGTGAAAATGCACAGCAGACAGTTTCCGAAAACCGCGGTGATTTCGGCGGCAGACAGGATATGGCAGGGGGAAAAGGCAACAGGGGCGGATTTTTCCGTGATGAAATGCCCTCGGGGAACATGACTTTTCCCGAAGATATGAGCATGCCCGAAGATATGAGCATGCCCGAAGATATGAGCATGCCCGAAGATATGAGCATGCC